>JBKPBZ010000001.1:0-6855 GCA_046727115.1 Actinomycetota bacterium
GCCGCCTGCCAGCAACCCGGCAACGATCTCTGGCTGGTCGGCGCCAACACGGCCCTCGGCCGGTCGGCAGTCCTGAACCTCACCAATGCCTCCAGCACGCCCGCGACCGTGAGCCTGGATCTCCTTGGCTCCGAAGGCTTGATCCAGGCACCAGGAAGCCGGGGCCTGCTCGTGGCGCCCGGCAGCACCCGCTCCATAGTCCTGGCCGGGCTCGCGCCCGGACAGGAACGGCTGGGCGTGCGGGTCCGCAGCACCGGCGGCCCGGTGGCTGCGGTCATCCAGCAAAGCGTGCTCCGCGGCCTCACGCCCGGCGGCATCGACTTCATCACCCCCGGCAGTGCACCGTCCGTCAGCCAGGTGGCCGCCGGCCTCGAGATCCAGGATCCTGCGGCCCTTGCCGCGCTCACGGCGAAACCCGGTTTCGCCGATGCGGGACCGGCCCTGGAAGTCGCCGTGCCCGGGGCCGCCGACGCCGTGGTCGAGATCAAGTTGTATGGACCCGACGGCCAGAAGGCGCTGCCAGGCGGCGGCGTGGTCACGGCGAAGGCAGGCGCCGTCACGGAAGTTTCGCTGGCCGGGGTCCCGGCCGGGACCTATACCGTCGCGGCAAGCTCCGATGTCTCCTTCGCGGCCACTGCCCGGCTGACACGGGGTCTGCAGTCCGGGGACGCCTCGGACGTTGCGTTCTCCGCCGCCTCGGCCCGGCTGGGCAGCCAGCACATCGTTCCGGTTCCCCCAACGGGCGCCCGGCAGCTCGTTTTCGGTGCACCCGCGGGCCGGGCGACAGTGACCTACACACCCATCACGGCGGACGGCAAGATCCGGCCCGCCGGCACCGCCAACATCGCCGGCGGAACCACGGTGTCCATCAAGGTCCCCGCGGACGTGGGCGGCTCGCCGCTCGTGGGTTATGTGGTGTCCGCGGCCGGGGAACCGGCTTACGGCGCGCTGGTCCTGGGGCGTGAAAGCCGGCAGGACATTTCCGTCGTAGCCGTCGCACCGGAAGCGGCCGGACAACGGCAGGTCCCCGTCACGTTGGGATACTAGGCCAGGATTCAGCCAGGCCGGACCGGTCGGGGCAGGGCAGGGCCGGGTGCCGGGGAGGAGCCGGGTATTCCGGGCCGGGCCAGGCTAGTACCGCCGGCGATACACCGGGTCGAGCGACTCAGGGGGTACGCCGAGCATCTCTGCCGTGTATTCCACGACGACGTCGTGCACCAGGTCCTGGAGCTCGTCCCGGGTTCCACACGCCTGTTCCACCACGCGGCGATACAGCGTGATGACCGGTCCGTCCTCGGCCGTCGCGGCCGTGAAGGCGCCCATCGGCGCGGGAGTGCGGTCCGCCACGAGCTGCTCCAGGCCCGGGGGGATCTCGTCAACGGCGAAACGGACGCCGTCGAGCGGTTTGCCCCAGATGTCGTGCAGCCGCTGCGCCGAGTCCAGGACGAAGTCATCAAAGCGGTCGGAGCGGGTCCGGTAGCCCGGCAGGGTGGGGAGCATGAGCTCGCCGCGAAGCCCCCGGCCGTGCCGGTTCCTGCGGCGCTGCCGAAAGTTCTTTCCCTGGACAGCGGTGGGCGAGCCGGCCAGAGGCGCGCCGGCGGGGCCGGAACCGGCGCCTGTACGTCCGGCGTCGGGGTCAGCCAACCGGACCGTGAACCCCGAATCGTGGTGCGATGACTGCATATCTCGACTCTAAACCCGCGGAATGATTTACGCGATACGGGCCAGCCCGCGATCCGCCGCCGCGCCGCCGCGGCACAACGACTCGCGTTTCAATGCGCAGCCCCCGGCCCGAGGGGGAGTAGTCTGTGATGTCGTGGGTGCAATTCGTCTTTGTTCGAGGTCTGCCTGCCGCAATTCTGCGGTGGCGACTTTGACGTACGTATACGCCGACTCCACTGCCGTCCTGGGCCCGCTGGCCACGTACGCCGAACCGCACTGCTACGACCTGTGCGAACAGCACGCCGACTCGCTGACCGTGCCGCGCGGCTGGGAAGTCATGCGGCTGGCGATGCCGGCAACCCCGGCCGGACCCGGCCCCGACGACCTTCTGGCCCTCGCCAACGCGGTCCGCGAGGCCGCCTCCCGTCCGGCTGCCGCGGAACCGGCCAAGGGGCAGCGCACGCTGCACCCGGCGCTGGAAGCACCGGCTCCGGCCGAGGGCGCCAGGCGAGGACACCTGCGCGTCCTGCGCGAACCTTCCTAAGTCGCCAACTGGCGGTAGGGTGGAAACTGCTAAAAGCCGTCAGCCACCGGCGCCCCTTCGCGGCGCCCCTCAGGGAGCGTTAACTATGCCCAAGCTCAGTCCCGAACTGTTGTCTGTCCTCCGCTGCCCCGTCACCGGGTCCGGCCTGGTGCAGGAAGGCGACGAGCTCGTCACCGTCACGGCAGATGAAGCCGGGAACAAGCTGCGGTACAGGATCGAGGACGGCATCCCCCTGCTGCTGCCGCCGGAACTCCTGCCCGCCGCCGCGGCGGCCCCCGCCGACCAGCACGACGCCGGACAGCCCGCCGCCGGACAGCCCGCTGCCGGCCAGCAAGGCACAGCCCCGCGCCACGCCGCGGAATAACGGGCGCCCAAAAACGTGCCGGCCACCCATCAGGGATGCCGCCGGTAGCGAATGACTGCTTAGAGCCAGAATTACCTGGACACACCCAGCTCCAGACACGCAACGCCACCGGCCTCAACAAAGGATTCACATGACTTTCGATTACAAGATTGCGGACATTTCCCTGGCCGAGGCGGGCCGCCATCAGATCCGCCTCGCCGAGCACGAGATGCCCGGGCTTATGTCCCTGCGCGAGGAATTCGGCGCCAGCCAGCCGCTGAAGGGCGCCCGCATCGCCGGATCGCTGCACATGACGGTCCAGACCGCGGTGCTGATCGAGACCCTTACCGCCCTCGGGGCCGAAGTCCGCTGGGCCTCCTGCAATATCTTCTCCACCCAGGACGAAGCCGCGGCAGCCGTGGTGGTCGGCACCGGCACCGCCGAGGACCCCCAGGGCGTCCCGGTCTTCGCCTGGAAGGGCGAGACACTGGAGGAATACTGGTGGACGGCCCAGCAGATCCTCACCTGGCCGGGCGCCGACGCCAACCCTGAGCTG
This sequence comes from Actinomycetota bacterium, assembly GCA_046727115.1. Classification (GTDB taxonomy): domain Bacteria; phylum Actinomycetota; class Actinomycetes; order Actinomycetales; family Micrococcaceae; genus Arthrobacter. Next base: position 3,106 of record JBKPBZ010000001.1, read on the forward strand.
GGTCCGAACATGATCCTGGACGACGGCGGCGACGCCACCATGCTGGTGCACAAGGGTGTCGAATTCGAGGCCGCCGGTGCCGTACCCGCCGCCACCGAGGACGAATCCGAGGAAGGCCGGGTCTTCCTCGACGTGCTGCGCGCCTCGCTCCAGGCCGACCCGCAGAAGTGGACCCGCATCGGCTCCCTCCTGCTCGGCGTCACCGAGGAGACCACCACCGGTGTGCACCGCCTGTACCAGCTGGCCGAGCAGGGCAAGCTGCTGTTCCCGGCCATCAATGTCAACGACTCCGTCACCAAGAGCAAGTTCGACAACAAATACGGCATCCGCCATTCCCTGCCGGACGGCATTAACCGCGCCACGGACGTCCTGATGGGCGGCAAGGTCGCCGTCGTCTGCGGCTACGGCGACGTCGGCAAGGGCGCCGCGGAGGCCTTCCGCGGCCAGGGCTCGCGCGTGATCGTCACGGAAATCGATCCGATCTGCGCGCTCCAGGCGGCCATGGACGGCTACCAGGTCGCCAAGCTGGAATCCGTCCTCAGCGAAGGCCACATCTTCATCACCACCACCGGCAACAAGGACGTCATCATGGCCAAGCACATGGCCGGGATGCGTGACAAGGCGATCGTGGGCAACATCGGCCACTTCGACAACGAGATCGACATGGCCGGCCTGGCCAAGGTCCCCGGCATCAAGAAGGTCGAGATCAAGCCCCAGGTGCACGAGTGGGTCTTCGAAGCCGACCCGGCCACGGGAACGGGTGCCCGCTCCATCATCGTCCTGTCCGAAGGCCGCCTGCTGAACCTCGGCAACGCCACCGGACACCCGTCCTTCGTCATGAGCAACTCCTTCGCCAACCAGACCATCGCCCAGATTGAGCTGTTCACGAAGGCCGGACAGCCCGAGGGCGAGCGTGAATACGAGAAGCAGGTCTACGTCCTGCCCAAGATCCTTGACGAGAAAGTCGCCCGCCTGCACCTGGGCGCCCTCGACGTGGAGCTGACCGAGTTGTCCAAGGAACAGGCCGAGTACCTGGACGTCGACGTGGCCGGGCCGTACAAGCCTGGTCACTACCGCTACTAGGAAGTGTCCCAAGGGGCCCCGGACTCAGGTCCGGGGCCCCTTGCCGTGACCGTTTTGGGGGCGCTTTTGTAACCGGATCGTGGTCGAAACGGTCCGGGGTTCCAAGGTAACTCAATTATGCTGGCAGGATGACGTGTGGAAACGCCGGGGCACTGTGATGGCCCTGAAAACCTGGAGTACCGGCCGCAAAATCGCCTTGCTGGGGATGGTCTGCGCCCTGGCGGCCGGCGGCGGGGCCTTCGCCGCGGCGGCTCCGGGGCTGGCCCAGTCCGGGATTTCCTCCGAGGCGGGATCACCGGCCCGGACGACGCCGGGACTCGCCGTCCCGGTGGTGGCCCCCGCGGAGCTCACGCTCACGCCCGCCGACGGCGCCGTGCAGGTCAACCCTGCGGCGCCGGTATCGCTCAAGGTCACGAACGGCCGCATTGACCGGGTGGCCCTCACGAGCGATGCCGGCGACACGGTCGAGGGCACCCTGGGCGCGGACGCATCCGCCTGGACTTCCTCCGGCGACCTGGCCTTCAACACCCGGTACAACTTCACGTACTCCGTGCTGGACGCCGCCGGCCGCCAGACCCACAGCACCCGCTCATTCACCACCGTTTCGACCGCCAACGAGGCCGACGCCGCCATCTACCCCCTGGACGGGATGAAGGTGGGCGTGGCCCAGCCTCTGCAGATCACCTTCAGCGAGCCGGTCCTGAACCGGGACGCCGTCGAAAAGGCCATCAAGATCACCTCCACGTCCGGCCAGGTGGGCGCTTTCCACTGGTTCAACAAGAACACCGTCAGGTACCGGCCGGAGGCATTCTGGGCCGCGAACAGCACCATCACCATGGACATGAAGATGTTCGGCGTCGAACTGGGCAACGGGCAGGTCGGCAACTTCAACAAGAAAGTGACCGTCCACATCGGGGACAAGAAAGTAGCCGTTGCCGACGCCAAGGCCCATACCTTCTCGGTCAGCGTCAACAACAAGCCGGCGGGGAAGTGGCCGGCAACCATGGGTGACACCCGTTTCCCCTCGGCCAGAGGCTTCCTGGTGTTCATGGAGAAGCACCGTGTGGAGCACATGGACGCCTCCACGATCGGGCTCAAACCGGGGGACCCGGCCTACTACGGCCAGCTTGACGTGAACTACGCCACGCGTCTGACGCCCAGCGGGGAGTTCATCCACCAGGCCACGGACTCCGCGATGCCCTTCGTCGGCAAGGCGAACCTCTCCCACGGCTGCATCGGCCTGGGCGCCGCCGGCGCTAAGTGGGTCTTCGACAACATGACCACAGGCGACGTCGTCCAGGTAGTCAATACCGAAGGGGAGTACGCCAACTTCGATGACGGCTTCGGGGACTGGAACATCCCTTGGGCCCAATACGCCAACTGACGGGGTGGCACCCCGCCGAGCCCAATCCTCTGACGGTAGGCTCGGAGCCAGATAAGTTGCGCAGCCGGGCGCAGGCCGGGCAGCACAGAAGCCTACGGAAGCGAAGCTCCACGTGACAGACAAAAGTCCCACCCCTCCGGACCGGCCGGATCCGCACCTGGATCCCTCGGACGACACCGACGAGCCCGCGTTCGACTGGATGAAGCCGGCCCCCGCCGCCACGCCCGCCGCAGGGACCCCTGCCGACAAGCCCGCGGCCACGTCCGCGGTTGGCGCCGCGGGCACGTCTGCCGACAAGCCCGCGGCCACGTCCGCGGTTGACGCCGCGGGCACGTCTGCCGACAAGCCCGCAGCCGCGAAGGATGACGGCGCCGCAGCCGCAGTCGCCGCGGCCCGCCAGCCCGGAAGCCGCGCTGACCGCAAGGCGGCCGAAGCCGCCGTCCTCCAGACGGAGGCCGAAAAGTCCGGGTCATCAGCCGGAGCACGCCAGGACGCCGGCTTTGACGAGACGCTGCAGACCTCAGCCCTGCCGGGTTCCCCGCAGGAGGACATCGAACGAAGAAATGCCGAACGCCGGAATGCCGAACGCGAGCAGGCGGCCAAGGCCAAGCCCATCCTGCCCCGGGTGATGCAGGTGCTGCTCGCCGTGTTCTACCCGATCATCTTGCTGGTGCTCGCCGTCCGCGCCGTGACCAGCCCCCTGTTCCTCTGGGTGGAATACAACCGGCCAGGCTTCCCGGGCGACGGTTACGGCTTCAGCACCGATGACCGCATGACCTACGGCTCGTACGCGGTGGACTACCTCAGCAACTGGTCGGGCCCGCGCTACCTCGGCGATCTTGTGGACCAAAGCGGCGAGCGGCTGTTCAAGGACGGCGAGGTCAGCCACATGGCCGACGTCAAGGCCGTCATCCTGTCCACGTTCGGTGCCGGCACGCTGCTGATCCTGCTGGGCCTGGTGGCGGTGATCTACCTGAAGAGGAAGCACAACGGGGGAGTCCGCCGCGGCCTGTTCGCCGGCTCAATCGTCACACTCGCGATCATCATCGGCCTCGGAACCCTCGCCGTGCTCGGCTGGGAGCAGTTCTTCACCGATTTCCACCACATCTTCTTCGCCAACGGGACCTGGACGTTTACGCTCCAGGACACCCTGATCAGGCTCTTCCCGGGCCAGTTCTGGATGGATGCCGGGATTGTCATCGGAGCCGTGGTCCTGCTGGCGTCCGTTCTCACCCTCATCCTGACGTGGCCCACGCGGCGGCGCCGCGGCCTTGGAAAGAAGG
>JBKPBZ010000002.1:0-7899 GCA_046727115.1 Actinomycetota bacterium
TGCCTGGCGCCGCTCTCGTCCGTGCGCAGGAAGGCGGTGCCGATCTGGGCTGCTGCAGCCCCCGCGCCGAGCACCGCGTCGAGTCCGGCCGCGTCCATGATGCCGCCCGCGGCCACCAGCGGGAGGTCGACCGCGGACCGCACCTCCGCGAGCAGCTCCGCCGTCGTGCCCGCCATAGTTCCGCCTGGCTGTGCCCCGCCCGGCTGTGTCCCCGACGCCGGAAGGAACGCCGCACTGTGTGCTCCGGCGCTCGTGTGCTGCACTATCAGGGCGTCGACGCCCTGCTCTGCCGCCTGTGCGGCCTCCTCCACACAGGTCACAGTGGCAAGCACCGCCGATCCCGCCCGCTGCAGGGCCCGGGCGACGTCGACGCCGGGCAGCCCGAAGGCGAAACTGACCAGCTCCACGGGCTCCGCCAACAGGGCATCGATTTTTCCCTGCCACTCGTCGTCGTCATCGACCCGCAACGGCGGAAGCTCCACACCGTATCGCCGGGCATCGGCCAGCAGCTGCAGCCGGTAGTCCTCAAGCTCCGCCAACAGTGCCGCGGACGGGCGCAGCTGGGCCGGATCCGGGACGAACACATTCATGCCGAAGCGGGCGCCGGACTCCCGGACCGTGCGCATTTCCGCCTGCATGGCCGCCACGCCCTTGTACCCGGCCGCCAGGAAGCCAAGGCCGCCTGCACGGTGCACGGCCTCGACAAAGGCCGGCGTTGACGTTCCCCCGGCCATGGGCGCGGCGATGACGGGGGTGCCGAAAAGATCGTGGGGCATTGCGGGCTCCTTGCGGCGATTCAGTAACCTGTTCCAGTGACTAACACTGACTTCCCGCCGGCGGCGGACTCCGTTCCATCTTCCACCACGCCATCCGCCCCGGCGACGACGGGCGCCGTGATCGGCCTGGACATCGGGGGCACCAAAACCAGGGGCGTCCGGTTCGAGGACGGCCGGCCCGTGGCCGACGAGTCGGTGGGCAGCTCCAATGTCCAGAACGTCAGCCCGGAGGAAGCCGCCCGAAACCTGGCGGAACTCTTCGGCAGGATCGGCGGGGGAGCAGTGGGCCAGGTCTACGTCGGCGCCGGCGGCATCGACACCGACGACGACGCCGCGGCGCTCGCGGCGCTGATTGCCCCGCACGTGCCCGACGCACGGATCACGGTGGTCCACGACACGCGGCTGCTGCTCGCCGCAGGCGGCGCCAGCACCGGCGTCGCAGTGATCGCCGGCACTGGCTCGGCCGCGTGGGGCAGGAACGGGCGCGGGCAGGAAGCCCGGGCCGGGGGCTGGGGCTACCTGCTCGGCGACGAGGGCAGCGGCTACTGGCTGGGCCGGGAGGCCGTCCGTCACAGCCTGCGGCGGATGAACCAGGGGCTGGAACCGGACGAACTGACCAGCGCCCTGCTGGCATCCTGCGGCGTGGACCACCCGAACATGCTGATCGCGCTGTTCCACTCGCCCGCGACCGGGCGCCGCTTCTGGGCCCAGCAGGCCCGGGTCGTGGTGGAAGCTGCCGGCGCCGGCCATGCGCCGAGCCAGGCCCTCATGGACCAGGCCGGGAGCGACCTCGCCGACCTGGCCGCGCAGACCGTGCGGCAGTTGGGCCTGGCGGGTCCCGTGATTCTGGGCGGCGGGCTCGGCATGAACGTTCCGCGGCTGCAGGACTCCTTCCGCACGGCACTGGCCGCCGCGGGGATCACCGATGTCCGGGTCCTGGAGCAGGAGCCCGTATTCGGGGTGCTCCAGCTGGTGGCGGAACAGGAATAGCCGGAGGCATTCCGCCGGCTACTACGCTGGAGGGATGAGCATGCAATTCGACACCCGGCCTGCCGCCTACGCCGTCATCATCCGTGACGCTGAGATCCTCCTGGCGTACTGGAAGCAGGACGGCCGCGAGGGCTGGACACTGCCAGGCGGCGGCCTGGACCTGGCCGAACACCCGGTGGACGGATGCCGCCGCGAGATCCACGAGGAAACGGGCTACGACGCCGAGGTCGGCGCCATGCTGGGGATCGACGTCGGGCACTGGCCATCCGAAGTCCGGCTCGACGGCGGCGAACGGGACTTCCAGTCGCTCCGGCTCGTCTATGAGGCGACGATCACTGGCGGGGACCTGCGCCACGAGGTGAACGGGAGCACCACCCACGCGGCCTGGATTCCGCTGGATGCGGTGGCTGACCTGCACCGGGTCTCGCTGGTGGACGCCGGGCTGCGGCTGTACCGCGAGAGGCCGCTGAACGGAAAACTTTCCGGCTAAATAGCTAGCCAGGCGCAGGCGCCATGGCTATTCTGTAGAAACCGCCGGGCAGAAGCGCAGCAGCGTCCCAAACGCCGCAGCCCAAATAAATGCAGCGCAGTCCGTGGCGGGTTCAGACAGGATCAGACAGGGCCGGCCGCAGCAAGCGGCCAACGACGGGAGGTGGAAGCAATGAATGCGATATTTCTGAGCGCGCAGCGCACCGAGACAAGCCATGTCATTACTCCTGCCCCGTCCCACCGCGCAGCCTAGCCATCCAGCGCTAGTCTCCACGCACGCGGCGCCTCTTGCCGCCGCAGCGCACCTGCGCCGCATCACGGGGCCCCATCAAAGGGTTTTCGTTGACTACACATGCTGCAACGCCGGGCGCCAGCCGCGCCCTCTTCACCGATTCATCCGTCCCTCATTCATCCCTGCCCAATTCGGCCCTGCGCTCAAATGACGGCGGCCCCGACGGGCCAGTCCACTACGGTTACACGGCCGGCGTCGCGGAGCGGTTCGCGGCCCATCCCGTGACGGGAGGGCGCCGCCCGGGCCGCGTCATCAGGGTGGACCGCAACCTCGTCCTGGTGGCCGACGGCGACGGAACCGCCCACTTGCCCTATCCGCGCGGCGGGGAGCCCCCCGCCACCGGGGATTGGGTCTGGCTGGGCTCGAACGCGGCGGGGGAGCCGGCCATCGTGGGCATAGTGCCGCGCCACTCGGAGCTCAGCCGCAAGCGTGCGTTCGAGGCCTCCTCCGAGGCGCAGGTCCTTGGCGCCAACATGGACGTGGTCGGGATCGTCGTTCCGGTGGACCGCCCGCTCACGCACAACCGGCTCGAACGGACGCTGGTCGCGGCCTGGGACTCCGGCGCCACGCCGCTCGTGATCATCACGAAGGCGGACATCGCGGACCTCGCGGACGACGTCGTGGGGACGGTCGTGCGCCAGTCGGCGGGCGTCGACGTCGTGACCACCTCTGCCGAGAACGGCGACGGCCTCGACGAACTGCTGGGCCATTTGCCACCCGGCGGCACGCTGGTACTGCTGGGGCCCTCGGGCGCCGGCAAATCCACGCTCATCAATGCCCTTGCCGGCGCCGCGACCCAGGAAACCGGGGCAGTCCGCGCCGGCGACGGCAAGGGCAGGCACACCACCACGTCCCGCGAGCTCGTTCCCCTGCCCGGCGGCGCCGTCCTGATGGACACACCCGGGGTGCGCGGCTTCGGGATCTTCGACGCCGAGGACGGAATGGAGGAAATGTTCGGCGACCTCGAAGAGCTCTTCGAGCACTGCCGCTTCTCGGACTGCGCGCACGGCCGGGAGCCCGGCTGCGCGGTCCAGGCCGCGCTGGCCGACGGCGTCCTGGCCGAGCGCCGCTGGGCCAGCTACCTGAAGCTGCAGCGCGAACTCGCCGCCCTGGCCCGCCGCCACGACGCGGCCGCCCGGCGGGCGTACCAGCGCGAATGGCACCAAAAGATTGCGGTGGCGGGCAAGAGCCAGCGGTCGGCCGAGCGGGACAGCCAGGAAAATGCGTGGGGCCACGGCAGTGGCAAGAACGGCGGCAAGGGCGGCCACGGCAGTGGCAAGAGTGGGGCCAAGGACGGCCGGCGGCGGCCCCGCTGAGGCACATCCCGCCGTGACACTAACGGTCCTGGTGGCGTACCGGAAGCATTTCCGGTGCGCCACCCATCCGAAATCGTTGTGCTTCCGAAGCCTTACGGGAGCCGCGGCGCCGCTGACAGCGTTTTCATGACAATGTCATGAGTGCTCGTTAGTCTAAGTTCTAGCTGCTTTATGGCCAGCACACTGATGAAGTGGGCTGGTCCCTGTCGATGTTGCCGCCAACAGTTAGGTAAGCCCGGAAATGGCCGAAGCCATGATCGAGTTCCAGAACGTCACGAAGCAGTACCAGGGTGGCCAGGCCGCCGTTGACGGGCTGACCATGTCTATCGACAAGGGCGCCATCACCGTGTTCGTGGGACCCTCCGGTTGTGGGAAGACCACCTCCCTGCGAATGATCAACCGCATGGTGGAGCCCACCTCCGGCGTCATCACCGTCGACGGGGCTGATGTCACTTCGGTGCCGGCCGCGCAGCTGCGCCGGTCCATGGGGTACGTCATGCAATCGTCCGGGTTGATGCCGCACCGCTCCGTGCTGGACAACATCGCCACCGTCCCGCGGCTTAACGGCGTGTCCAAAGCCGACGCCCGCAAGCGCGCCCAGGAACTGCTCGACGTCGTCGGGCTGGCATCCTCCCTCGGCAAGCGGTACCCGTCCCAGCTCTCCGGCGGCCAGCAGCAGCGCGTGGGCGTGGCCCGGGCGCTCGCGGCCGATCCTCCGGTGCTGCTGATGGACGAGCCTTTCAGCGCCGTGGACCCGGTGGTCCGCGATGAACTGCAGAAGGAGCTGCTCCGCCTCCAGCATGACCTGGCCAAGACGATTGTCTTCGTCACTCACGACATCGACGAGGCCACAGTCCTGGGCGACAAAGTGGCCGTATTTGCTGTCGGCGGCAAGCTGGCGCAATACGCTGCCCCGCAGGAGATCCTGCGGGCTCCGGCAAACGAATTCGTGGCCGCCTTTGTGGGCCGCGACCGCGGGTTCCGGCACCTTGCGTTCAGCCCGTCTGACGGCGTCACCATCCACCCGGTCCGCACCATCACGGCCGAACAGCTCCGGGAGGAGAGCAGCTCCGACGGCTGGCAGTTGGTGGTTGACGACGCGCTCCGCCCCCTTGGCTGGGCCGGGCCGGGCACTGCCAGCGGAGCCGGTCCGGCGATGGTTCCCGGCGGCTCCCTGTTCCGCAAGGGGGACACGCTCCGCCGGGCCCTGGACGCGGCCCTTTCCTCGCCGTCGGGCCTCGGCGTCGCCGTGGACGACGACGGCCGCGTGGCCGGGGTTATCGCGGCCACGGAAGTGCTCGCTGTGATCGAGTCGGACCGCAGCATCCGCCACGGAGGGCTCTGATGGAGTGGTTCCTGGCCAACAGGGCGGAGGTCTTTAGCCTCGCCGGCCAGCACCTCGTCCTGGCCATCCTGCCGATGGTGTTCGGGGTCATCATTGCCGTCCCGCTGGCCCAGCTGGCCCGGCAGAACCGGGGGCTCCGGTCCACGGTGCTCACAGGGTCCTCGCTGCTCTATACGATCCCGTCCCTGGCGCTCTTCATCATCCTGCCGACCATCCTCGGAACGCGGATCCTGGATCCCGTCAACGTGGTGGTGGCCCTGACCATCTACGCCGTTGCCCTGCTGGTGCGCGCCGCGCTGGATGCCTTTGACTCGGTGGACGAGGACCTCCGGCAGGCGGCCGTCGCGATGGGTTTCAAACCCTTCGCCCGGTTCATACAGATCGATCTGCCGCTGTCCTTGCCGGTAATGTTCGCCGGGCTCCGGGTGGTCTCGGTCAGCAACATCTCGCTGGTCAGTGTCGCGGCGCTGCTCGGGATCGGTAACCTCGGAATGCTCTTCACCTCCGGCCTGCAACGTGATTTCGTCACTGAGGTTGTGGTCGGCATCATCGCCATCCTGATCCTCGCGCTGCTGATGGACGCCATCCTGGTCCTGCTCGAACGGCTGCTAACCCCGTGGACCCGGGCCGCGAAGGCCACGGGCGCTGGCGCCGGTCCAGGCGTCGGTCCTGTCGCGGACCCGGGCAAGACCGACCCCGCTCACGAGGCATTGCTGCTTTCACGCCCCAAGACCGGCGGGGGAAACGCATGAGCAACGTTGCCACGGACACCTTTGCCTGGCTCGCCAATCCCGAGAACTGGTCCGGCAGCGCCGGAATACCCACCCGGCTGGTCGAGCACCTGCTCTACACGGGCCTGGTGATGGTGATCGCCACGGCCATCGCCGTCCCCATCGGCCTGTACGTCGGGCATACCGGCCGCGGGCGGGTTGCCATCGTGGCACTCGCCGGCGCGCTGCGCGCCCTGCCCACCCTCGGCTTGCTGACCCTTTTCGTCCTGCTCGCCGGCATCGGTCTGATGCCGCCGATCTGGGCCCTCGTGATCCTGACCGTGCCGCCCCTGCTGGCCGGCACCTACGCCGGGATCTCCAGTGTCGACCGCAATGTGGTGGACGCCGCCCGCGCCATGGGCATGACCGAATGGCAGGTCCTGTTCCGGGCGGAATTCCCCAACGCGCTGCCCGTGATGTACGGCGGCTTCCGGACCGGGGTGCTCCAGGTGATCGCGACCGTCTCCGTGGTCGCCTACATCAACCTGGGCGGACTGGGCCGCTACCTGTTCGACGGGCTCGTGCTCTCCGACTTCCCGCAAATGCTGGGCGGCTCCTTGCTGATCGCCGCCCTCGCCATTTCCGTGGACCTTGTCCTCGCCCTGATTCAGAGGCTGTTCCTGTCACGGGGCGCCTCGTCCCAGCCAAACCGCAGCCAGCAGGCTGCGGTTGATCTCACAGACCCCGTACCCGCGGGGACTGCTGTTCAAGGAGGTACGTCATGAAGGAATCCCGCCAACGAGCCCTCGGCAGGCGCGCATTCGGCGCGGTTGCCGCCGGCGTCGGCCTGGCCATGGCCCTGTCCGCCTGCGGAGGATCATCCAACCCGCTCAGCTCGGCCCCGGCCAGCAGCGGTGCCGCCTCCGGTTCAGGCGGCGCCCTGGTAATCGGCTCCGCCGATTTCCCGGAGAGCCAGATCCTGGCGGAGGTCTACGCCGGAGCCCTGAACGCCGCGGGTGTCACGGCCAGCACCAAGCCGAACATCGGCTCGCGCGAGGTCTACCTGAAGGCAGTCCAAGACGGGTCGGTGGATGTTGTTCCCGACTACAGCGGCAACCTGCTGCTGTACGTAGACAAGAACGCCACCGAGGTTTCGGCCGAGGACATTGCGAAGGCACTGCCGGCCAAGCTCCCGCAGGGCCTGGCGGTGCTGGATGCCTCCAAAGCCGAGGACAAGGACGCCATGGTGGTTACCAAGGCCACCGCCGAGAAGCACCAGCTGAAGTCCATCGAAGACATGGCCAAGGTCTGCAGCGACCTGGTGATTGGCGCCCCGGCGACCTTCGCCGAGCGCGCTTACGGGCTGCCGGGCCTGAAGAAGAACTACAACTGCGTGCCGAAGAAGCTGGAACCGTTCAGCGACGGCGGCGGCGCCGTGACGCTCAAGGCCCTGCTCTCGGACCAGGTCCAGGTGGCGGACATTTACACGACCACCCCGTCCATCCCGGACAACGACCTCGTGGTGCTGGAGGATCCGAAGAACAACTTCATCGCCCAGCAGGTGCTGCCGCTGTACAACACCGCCAAGATGACGGACAAGGCGAAGGAAGCCCTGAACTCCGTGTCCAAGGTCCTCACCACGGAAGATCTCATCAACCTCAACCGTGCCGTGAGCGGCAGCCAGAAGCAGAATCCGAAGGACGCCGCGGACGCGTGGCTGAAGGAAAAGGGCATCGTCAAGCAGTAGTCGGCGCTGCGGGACCGCCGTGGCACATGCCGCGGCCCCCCTGCCTGTCCGCTGACCATGACTGACCCGCCGGCGACGCCGGCGCCCGGGCCTGCAGCCCCGGGCGCCGGCGTGGCTGGTGTTACTGCCGGATCCGCGTGTGAGTCATGTCTCAGCGGAAGTACATCCTCCATATGGCATATTTGATGAATGGCAGAATTCAAGCAGTCCACCAAGCTTCATAATGTCCTTTAC
>JBKPBZ010000003.1:0-3517 GCA_046727115.1 Actinomycetota bacterium
CCACGAAGCCACCCCGGGCGTGCAGCCCGGCGATTTCACTGAACAACTCCGCGCGTCCACCACTGGCCTGGGGCTGGTCTGGGCGCAGACCAGCACCGGGGTGATCGGCCAGGCCGGCGCCATGCCGTGGCACCTGCCCGAGGACATGCGGCACTTCAGCAGCCTCACCTCCGGGCACCCGGTCATCATGGGACGCAAGACCTGGGAGTCCTTCCCGGACAAGTACCGCCCGCTGCCCGACCGGACGAACATCGTCATCACCCGCCAGGCCGCCTGGCGGGACACCCCCGGCGCGGCAGGCGCCGTCGCGGTCGGCTCGCTCGACGATGCCTTGCTCGAATCCCAGTTCGTGCCCGGCCATGAGACGGTCTGGATCATTGGCGGCGGCGAGATCTTTGCGCAGGCGCTGGACCTTGCCGACGTCGCCGTCGTGACCACCATCGACACCACCGCCGAGGGGGACACCTTCGCTCCCGAACTCGGCTACGACTGGACCGCCTCCGCCAGCCTCCCCGCCACCGGCTGGCTGACCTCCGCCAACGGCACCCGCTACCGGATCACGCTGTGGCGCCGGACGGAGCCCAAGTAATGCTGCGCAAACCGGAGACACTCTTTGTCCTGGGGTACATGCTCCTGCCCCTGCTCGCGCTGCTCTCGGCCATCGTGGGACTGACCATGATCCTGGGCGGCAACAAGATCCTCGGCGCGATCGTGCTCGTGGTGGTCACCCAGGTTTTCACCTTCGGGGCGGTCTTTGCGCTGCGCCGGCGCAAGGCGGCGCTGCTGGAAGAGCCGCGCGGCGAATAAACCCGTGACGTAACCGACTGCGCCGGGCGGGCTGTGAAGTCTAAACTGGGCCCATGACTACAGCAGCTACCCCGTCCGTCGGCCTGGTCGGTTGGCGTGGCATGGTCGGTTCCGTCCTGATGCAGCGCATGCAGGACGAGGGCGACTTCGCCACCATCAACCCGGTCTTCTTCTCCACCTCCAACGCGGGCGGTGCCGCCCCGGCCGTTGCCGGTGCTGCCGCGGGCGCGGCCGGCAAGCTCGAGGACGCGTTCGACCTCGACACGCTGGCGAAGCTGCCCATTATTGTGACCGCCCAGGGCGGGGACTACACCAAACAGGTCCACGGCGAGCTCCGCAGCCGCGGCTGGGACGGCCTCTGGATCGATGCCGCCTCGACGCTGCGGATGAACGAGGACTCCATCATCGTGTTGGACCCCATCAACCGGGACGTCATCGACGCCGGCCTCTCCGGCGGCGTGAAGGACTACATCGGCGGCAACTGCACCGTGTCCTGCATGCTGATGGGACTGGGCGGGCTGTTCAAGAACGACCTCGTCGAGTGGGGCACGTCCATGACGTACCAGGCGGCTTCCGGCGGCGGGGCGCGCCACATGCGTGAGCTGCTCAACCAGTTCGGCAGCCTCAATGCCGAGGTGAGCACCGAACTAAAGGACCCGGCGTCGGCGATCCTGGAGATCGACCGAAAGGTCCTGGCGCACCAGCGCTCCGGCGTTGACGCCACCCAGTTCGGCGTCCCGCTGGCCGGTTCCCTGATCCCTTGGATCGATGCTGACCTCGGCAACGGCCAGTCCAAAGAGGAATGGAAGGCCGGGGTGGAGACGAACAAGATCCTTGGCACCTCCGCCGGGAACCGGGTCATCATGGACGGCCTGTGCGTCCGGATCGGTGCGATGCGCTCGCACTCCCAGGCCCTGACGCTGAAGCTGCGCGAGGACCTCTCGGTGGCCGAGATCGAGAAGCTGGTGGACGCGGACAACCAGTGGGCCCGCGTGGTGCCGAACACCAAGGAAGCCTCGATGGCCGAGCTGACTCCCGTGGCGGCGTCCGGCACCCTGGACATTCCGGTGGGCCGCATCCGCAAGCTGGAGATGGGCCCGGAATACATCAGCGCGTTCACGGTCGGCGACCAGCTGCTGTGGGGTGCCGCGGAGCCGCTGCGCCGCATGCTCCGCATCGCCACCGGAAACCTCTAGGGGCTTTAGGGCACCCGTTTAGGGCACCCGTTCCGACGCCCTTCAGGCGCCGGTTCAGGCACCAAGGAATCTGCGGTACTTCGCGGCCTGCAGCTCAAAGGACTTTTGAGCTGCAGGCCGCAGCCCGTTAACAGCATCGAAGGGTTCGGGCACGACGCCGGCGCCCCGGCCGCCGGGCGACCGCGCCCACGTGCCGATCACCGTGCCGCCCGCCACGATGGTCTTCTTGAACATGCCGTTGCCGCCGGGAACGATCTTGTCAGCGTGCTCCGGCGCCAGCACCACGGACCGGTCCGCATAGCCCAGCAGGAATTCATCGAACCCCGGCAGCGCCAGCACCGTGCGCTGCCCCGGCACGCCGTCGTCCAGCAGCGCGGCCGTTGCCGGCGAGAGCCAGTAGCTGGTCCCCGCGAACTCGAGCTCCACCAGGCGGTCCTTGACCCGGGCCAGGGCCGCGCGGGTTTCCGTCAGGGGAATGCCGGACCACCAGGAAAAATCACGTTCCGTGGCCGGGCCGTGGCTGCGCAGGTAGCGCAGCAGCCACTCGGCGATGCCATCCGGGCGGTCCAGCGACCGCGACGCAGTGATCCAGTCGCCGAATGCCACCACCAGCTGCTGGTTGCCTGCCAGCGGACCCTGCACCAGCACACCCCGCTGGCACAGGACCCCCAGCAGATGGATGCCGCGCTGGCCCGCCGTGGACTGGCCGGCCCGCTCGAAGGCCTCGAACAGCTCCGCCCGGCTTGCCGCACCCGCGGAGACCAGGCGCAACGCGGACCCCGCTGCAGCCTCCACATCCGTGTCAGTGATGCCGAGGTCCCGGTGGCGTGTGGCCATGCCACGGATCAGCCGTTCCGAGGTGATGGCCAGCATCCATTTCAAATCCTCGGGAGCCAGCACATGCAAGGTGCCGCGCATGGGCCAGGAACGGACGATCTCCGCCCGGTCCAGCGCCCCGCGGACGTCATCGACGCGGGAACCCGGCACCCTCTGGCCGACAGCCCAGAGCACGGCCTGCAGGTCCTGGGCCTGCATGGCCGTCATCCCGCGGACAGCTTCCGGGACGGACTGAAACCCTGGCCCGAGCAGTCCCTGGGCGGTGAGCCGCAGCCTGCCCATGATCCCGGGGCTAAGCCGGCGGATGCCCGTCATTGCTGCCATGGCTCCATGGTAAGGCGCCTGCGCCGGCTGTCGGGCTGTTGCCCGGCTCTTCCCAGCCGCCATCCAGCGGACCTCTCTAGCCTTGATGCATGACTATGAGTGAGGTGTGGCCGCTGCTGCGGCCTCTGTGCCGGAAGCTGGCCCTGCTGGGCTGGGCCTCCAGCGCCGCCGGCATGGCTGCCGGGCTCGCCGTCGCCATCGCCAGCGGTACCCGGCTCTCGCCCATGATGAGCAACCTGCAGTTGGTGGCCGGTTTGTGCATGGCGGTATCCGTGGGCAGCTTCGTCACGGCCGCTGCGCTGCAGCCGCGGGCACGGTCTCAGGCACGGTCTCAGGCAAGGTCTCAGGCACGG
>JBKPBZ010000004.1:0-2557 GCA_046727115.1 Actinomycetota bacterium
AGTGCGGCTTCGGCACCTTGCGCAGGGACAGCGCGGTGCCCAGGATGAAGGCGGCCACCGAGCATAGGATCATCAGCAGCGGTCCGGTCCATGCCCCGGTAACCCCGTGGACGTAGCCCAGCAGCGTCGGCGCCACGGCCCCGAACGAGTACCCTGTGCCCTGGACGACGGCGGACATCCGGGCCGCCGAGGCCTGGTCCCGGGCCAGCCGGATAATGGCCAGGAAGATCAGCGTGATGCCGCCGCCCTGGGCCACACCTCCGAAGGAGGACCACAGCCACCACAGCTCCGGTGCGAGCAGCAGGCCCAGGGGTACCGTGAGCCACAGCAGTCCCAGGGTGAGGCCCACCGCCGTCGTGCTGGCGAAACGGGCTGCCAGCGGCACGCCGAGTCCGCCCACAATGGCCAGGATCTGGAAGAGCGAGGATCCTGCCCCGGCGGCCGCGGGTGCCATGCCCAGTTCGTCCGCCAGCAGGCTCGGCAGCCAGGCGGTCACCCCGTAGTAGGAGAACGCCTGCCCGGCGAACCCGAAGGTCAGGGCCGCCGTGATCCACCGGGACGTGAGCTTACCGGCCCGGCCCGGGTCCGAGGCAGGAACGGCGGCAGGTATGAAGGCCCGCCGGCCGACTGCGATCGCCCAGACGGCGGCGGCCGCCAGTGCGAAGAGGCCGCTCGCGGCAATCGCGGGCCGCCAGCCCAGCAGCTCAGCCAGCGGGGCCGACACCATGGAGGTCAGGAACGAGCCGATATTCAGGGCCGCGGTGTACGTGCCCATGGCCGCGCCCTGCCGGGCGGGGGTGAAGTCACGCCGGATGATCAGCGGGACGACGATGTTGCCGATCGTGATGGCGACGCCGAGGATCACGGTGCCCAGCATGACCAGGGCGCCCCCGCCGGCCGAGCGGACCACGACGCCGAAGAGCACGCCGAGCAGGGTCAGGGTGATGGCAAACTCGGGGCCAAGCTTGCGCCCGGCCAGCGAGGCCAGCGGCGCGGCCAGGGCAAAGCACAGCACCGGGATCCCGGTCAGGAATCCCAATTCCACCGGGGTGAAGCCGAGATCGTCCTCCAGTTGCGCGATCACCGGGGCCACGGCCACCAACGGGCCGCGCATGTTGAGCGCTATGAGCCCGATCGCGAGCATGAGGAGCCAGCCGCGCGGCGCCCGGGTCACGTTGTTCATGGGGTGGGAACTTGCCCGGTGGGCGGGCAGAAATGTGATTTCATCAGTCCCATTGCTATCACGTGCCCCTGCCGCACCTGCGGTCTGTGACGTTTCCGGAGGTGCCGCTTCCCGGGACACCCCTACCCCGTGGCCTGCAGGGTCGCCTCAATGACGGCGGGTGAGAGCACGTGTTGCGTGACCATCTGGCTGGCGCCGAGGATGGCGGCCTGGTCCCCGGCCCGGGATACGCCGATCCGCAGGTGCGTCGTGGCCAGGGGCAGCGAGCGCCGGTAGACCACCTCGCGGACCCCGGCCATGAGGTGTTCCCCGGCCTGGCCGAGGCTTCCGCCGATCACAATCACCGAGGGGTTCAGCAGGTTCACGACCGTGGAGAGGACGTCGCCGAGGTCCCTGCCGGCCTGCCGCAGGGCCTGGATGGCCTGCAGGTTCCCCTCGGCGACGAGGCGCAGCACATCGCCGCCGTCGTGCGCCGGCAGGCCCTGCTGCGTCAGCGCCTGGGCGACGGCGGGCCCGGAGGCCAGGGCCTCGAGGCACCCGTGGTTGCCGCACCGGCACAGCACGTCATCGCCGCGCGGAACCCGGACGTGCCCGAGGTCGCCGGCGGTTCCGTTGGCCCCGCGCTGGAGCTGGCCGCTGCTGATGATGCCCGCCCCGATGCCGGTGGCCACCTTGATGAACAGGAAGTTTTCGTCCTCGGGCCAGTGCGCCGTGCGCTCGCCGAGGGCCATGATGTTCACGTCGTTGTCCACCAGGACCGGAACCGGGAGCGACCGCTGGAAGTGGCGGACGACGTCGAACCCGTCCCAGCCGGGCATGATTGGCGGTTTCACCGGCATGCCGGTGGCATGTTCCACCGGCCCCGGGAGCCCGATCCCGGCCCCGGCCAGATCCGCGGCGCCCCGGCCGGCCTCGCCGAGCAGCCGCAGCCCTTCATCGATCACACGGTCCAAGACAGCCACCGGGCCGTCGGCGACATCCTGCGCCAGCCGGCGCTCGGCGAGCACCTTCCCGCTGAGGTCCGTGACGGCGATGATCACGTGTGTGGCCCCGACGTCCACCGCGAGCACTACGCGGGCGGCCGGGTTGAAGGCAAAGCGCGACGGCGGCCTGCCGCCGCTGGAGCTCGCCTCCCCGGCGGGGCCGACAAGCCCCGAAACCATCAGCGCGTCGATGCGGGAAGCAACAGTGGAACGGGCCAGCCCCGTGGTGAGGGCCAGTTCCGCGCGGGTCCGGGCCTTGCCGTCGCGCAGGAGCTGGAAGAGGTCGCCGGCGCGGGACAGGCTGCCGCCGGCTTCGGAGGCTGCGGAATCGGTACCGGTGGGCGTGCTCATGAGTAAGTGATAGCACGAAGATCTTCTGCGTGTCACACCG
>JBKPBZ010000005.1:0-3199 GCA_046727115.1 Actinomycetota bacterium
GCCGGCGGCAGGCTCACAGTCAACGGCCAGCAAGTTGCGGAACCGTACTTGTATCCGGGCGACACCCCAAGCGAGGTGAAGTTCGCTGTTGAGGTGCCGGCCGGACGGCTCTGGCTCATGGGGGACCACCGCTC
The DNA here is from genome assembly GCA_046727115.1 of Actinomycetota bacterium. Classification (GTDB taxonomy): domain Bacteria; phylum Actinomycetota; class Actinomycetes; order Actinomycetales; family Micrococcaceae; genus Arthrobacter. The sequence goes on from JBKPBZ010000005.1 coordinate 135, forward strand.
CCTGTCGGCCGATTCCCGGAGCCTCCTCGGCGCCCCCGGCGGCGGCATGGTGCCGCTGGAACGCGTCATTGGCAGGCCGGTACAGATCATCTGGCCGCTTGATAGATTTGCAGCAGTAGCGCGGCCAGAATCGGCTGCGACAACGACGACGACGAACGGACAGTAGATGCCCGAGACCGAACCGCGCACTCCTGATCCGCAGGGCCAGGACCGACCCCGGGTTACCGCCTCGGCAATCCCCGGGGACGAGCCGGCGGATCCGCCGGCTGGTGCGCCAGCCGCGGCGGGACCTTCGGCGCGTGCTGTTGGGCCGGCGTCGGCGTCGCAGGACGACAGCACCGGAGCGCAGCGGGCTGATCGGACCGACAGGGTACCGAGCGACGGGGTACCGAGCGACGGGGACCGGACCGACAGGGCCCGGACCGCCGGTCCCGCCCACGCGGATGCGTCCTCGCGCCGGGCCAGGAAGGCCAAAGCCCGTGAAGGGCACAGTCCGCTCTTCCTGTGGCTGAAGGAGGTTGCCACGGTGGTCATCGTGGCGATCGTGCTGTCCTTCCTGATCAAGACCTTCCTGTTCCGGGCCTTCTATATCCCGTCCGAGTCCATGGTCAACACCCTCGATGTGAACGACCGCATCTTCGTGAACCTCCTCGTGCCGGAGCCCATGGCGCTCCAACACGGGGACGTCGTGGTGTTCCGGGACAGCCAGGGCTGGCTTGCCCCCGCAGCCCAGAAGACCAAGGGCCCGTTTACCTGGGTGCAGGACGGGCTGACGTTCGTCGGTTTGCTCCCGGACAACTCGGAACAGCACCTGGTCAAGCGCGTCATCGGGCTCCCCGGCGACCACGTGGTCTGCTGCGACGCCGGCGGCCAGCTCACCGTCAACGGCACGCCGCTGAACGAGAAGTACATCAATCCCGCAGAGATTCCCCAGGTCCGCGACTTCGACGTCGTGGTGCCCGCGGGCAAGGTCTGGGTGATGGGCGACAACCGCAACCACTCCGCGGATTCCCGCGCCCACATGGACACCAACGGCGGCTTCGTCAACGAGGCCGACATCGAAGGCAAGGCCGCCGTCATCGCGTGGCCGCTGAACAGGATATCGGCCCTGGACAACTACCCGGACGTCTTCCGCGCCGTGCCCGCCCCCTCCGGAAAGTAAGCCGCCCGCCATGTCAGCCGCCCCCACCCTCGACTACGAACGCCGCTTCCGCAGCTCCGGCGCCCGGCTTCTCGCGGGCATCGACGAGGTCGGCCGCGGTGCCCTCGCCGGCCCCGTCAGCGTGGGGATCGCCGTCGTGGACCTGCAGCAGCAGAAGCTCCTGGCCGATGTCCGGGACAGCAAGCTGCTCAAGGTCGCGGACCGGGAGCGGCTGGTGCCGCTGGTGCGGGCGTGGTGCGTCGCCTCCGCCGTCGGACATGCGTCCGCGAACGAGATTGACGAGTTCGGGATCATCGCCGCCCTCCGCCTCGCCGGCAACCGGGCCTGGTTCGCGGTCCTTGCCGCCGGCGTCCGGCCCGAAGTGGTCCTGCTGGACGGCAGCCACAACTGGCTCTCGCCCGATCTCCAGCCCTCATTGTTTGACGAAGCTCCGGCCGAACCCGGCTGCGACGCCCCGGTCCACACACTGGTGAAAGCCGACATGCAGTGCCTCAGCGTCGCCGCGGCGAGCATCCTCGCGAAGGTTGAGCGCGATGCGATGATGTGCGAGCTGCACACCCAGTACCCGGCCTACGGCTGGGACGAGAACAAGGGCTACGGCACTGCGGCGCACAAGGAGGCGCTGCGGACCGCCGGTCCCACGCCCTACCACCGGGTCAGCTGGCAGCTGCTCTAGCGGGCAGGTGCTCCCGCCGGGGGCGGCCTGTGGCGCACGGCGCAGCTCTGTGGCGCACGGCCGGCGCCGGATGGTGCAAGATGGAACCATGAGTGCCGAGGACCTTGAAAACTATGAGACCGACATGGAGCTACAGCTCTACCGCGAATACCGCGACGTCGTCGGGCTGTTCAGCTATGTGGTCGAGACCGAACGGCGTTTCTACCTTGCCAACCACGTTGACCTGCAGGCCCGCAGCGCAGACGGCGAGGTCTACTTCGACCTGACCCTGCAGGACGCCTGGGTGTGGGATGTGTACCGCTCCGCCCGGTTCGTCAAGAGCGTCCGCGTCATCACGTTCAAGGACGTCAACGTCGAGGAACTGCCGCGCAGCGAGGAACTCGCCCTGCCCAAGGTCGATGACCTGGGCAACTGATCTTGGGTTAGTAGCCGTTATTTCTTAGCCACTGCTTTCCTAGCCACTGAGTGGCGCTGGGTGCCCGCTGCGGTCCAGTGCAATGCCCTGCTGCCGCAGCAGATCCAGCACGCTCTCCGGATACGAACTGCAGCCCTCCGGGTTGGCGGTTCCCCGCTCGGCCGCGTGGTCGGTCGCTGTGTCGGAGATGCCGATGGTTGCCACGGCCGCCTTCCACCCGCCGAGACCCTCGATCTGCTTCGGGACCCACACGTTGGCCGCACCGTTGACGTAGTCCCACACTGTGGGGTGGACACCCGGGCCCAGGTAGATGCCACCGTCCGCCGACCGGGTGACGAGGGTGGGCAGTGGCAGGACCCCCATCAATTGCGCAGCCTGGTACTCGGACATGCTCCACGGCGGTTCGTCGAAGTAATACCAGCTCGCAGCACAGATGCCGTACAGCTTCGGGCCGAACTGCGCGTAGTTCAGATACAGCTCCATGATCCTTTGCGGAGTCAGGGTGAGGCTGAATTCGGTCGCAAGGCCTGCCTCCAGGCCCTTCCTCAGGGGATTCGGTTCGGGCCACAGGAAGATGTTCTTCACGAGCTGTTGCGGGACCGTGGAGCCGCTCGGGTCTTCCTTGCCCTGCAGGTAGGCGACGGCCCTGTCCCGGAAATCATCAAAGGAGAACGCGCCAACACGCGTTCCCAGCTGTTGGTCTTCGTGGGCAACGGCCGCGGCAATGACGTAGCGGCTGATGTGGTTCAGGGATACGTACTGGTAGGCGATCGGGCCACCGGTCTGCAGCATGAAGGCAGTACGCGGGGGCG
>JBKPBZ010000006.1:0-6301 GCA_046727115.1 Actinomycetota bacterium
GGCACTGACGGCGCCGCCGCGGCGGGCACCGGAGCCGCAGAGCAGGATTTGCGGATCGTCCGTCGCGACACCCCAGCGGCGCGCCGGGGTGTCCAGCGGTTCGCCGTCCTCCACGAACGGCCAGTCGAGGCCGCCGTGGAAGATGTTGCCCCGGGGCATGCCGACGGCGCGCTCAATGTCCAGGGTGGTTTTGGTTTCGATGCAGGGCCGCCCGTCCGGATCCGTCAGGAGCAGGTCCTCAATCGGTTCGGCCAGGACGGAGTTCAGGGAAGCCAGAACGGCCGCCTGCAGTTCGGCGCGGCGGTCCTCGTTGTTCTCGGCCGTGACCAGCCGGTCCGGGACGTGCAGGCCAAAGACGGTCAGCGTCTGGGCGCCGGCTGCCTGCAGTTCCGGGGACAGGATGCTGGGGTCGGTGAGCGAATGGCAGTAGATTTCGCACGGCAGCGGCGAGGGCACGGCGCCGGCGGCGGCGGTGCAGTAGGCGGCGTCGAGCTGGGACCACGTCTCGTTGATGTGGAACGTCCCGCCGAAGGCGGCCTCCGGGCTGACGGATCCGTCCAGCAGCCGAGGAAGCCGCTTGAGCAGCAGGTTGACCTTGACCTGGGCGCCCTCCCGGCGATGGTTCGGGTTGCCGGCAGCACCTGCTGAAATGCCGGCGGCTGAGCCGGGGGCGCCGGGGGAGGCGTCACCGTCGCCCAACCGGCTGCTCGGTCGGCTCCGCAGCCGGTCCAGGACGGCCGGCGCCACATTGGACAGCACCCACCGGGCGGAAGACGAGTGGTCCTGGCCGCCGTGGCGGTAGTCCACGACGCCGCCGGGCCGGACGGCCGTGACGTCCGCGGAGGTCAGGATGGTCGCGCCGGCGGCGCGGGCGGCGCGTTCCAGCTCGCCGGACACGGCGCCCATGCCGCCGACCGGCACGTCCCAGTCACCCGTTCCGCCGCCGATCAGGTGGTAGAGGAAGCAGATGTTCTGCTGCAGGTCCTCGTCGTCGGCCCGGGCGAAGGTCCCGATCAGCGCATCTGTCAGCACCACGCCGCGGACCAGGTCGCTGCCCAGTTCCCTGCGGATGGCGTGCCCGATGGGATGTTCGACCATGGCCTCCCACGCCTCCGCTGCGCCGGCCCGGGCGGCGAGGGCGCGCGCATCGGATCGCGGCAGCAGGGGCGAGGTCATGGTGGGCCAGAGCGCTTCGGTGAGCTGCCGGCAGGCGGCGTAGAACGCGGTGAAGGCGCGGAACTCGCCGTCGGGCGCGCCGACGGCGGCGAAGGACGCCGCGGTGGCGGCCTCGTCGCCGTTGTCCACCAGCAGGGCCCGGCTGCCGTCCGCGGGGTCCGGGGTGTAGGAGGAATAGCGCCGCCGCGCCAGGGTGATCCGCAGGCCGAGGTCGTCGATGATCTGCTGGGGCAGGAGGCTGACGAGGTACGAGTAGCGCGAGAGGCGGGCGTCGACGCCGTCGAACGCGTGGGCGGACACCGCGGCGCCGCCGGGGTGCTCCAGCTTTTCCAGGACCAGGACCTCATGCCCGGCCTTGGCCAGGTACGCGGCCGCGGCCAGGCCGTTGTGGCCGCCGCCGACGATGATGGCGTCAAATTCCTTGTTGCTCGACATGGGCCTATCCTGCCATCCGTTTCCGCCGGCGGGCGCGAGGCGTCCGGCCACCGGACGGGAGTCGGACCTGCTGCCGCCCGGTGCCGGTGCCAGCGCCGTCGCAGCGCTGCCCAATCGTCTCGGGTGCAGATCAGGGCGGATGAACGACGCCGATCCGCCCTGATCTGCCCGGAAGCTGGCTCGGCGCGGGCGTTCCCGGACTCCGCGGCCGGTGTGCCCGGGAACGCAAAAGGCCCCGGTCAAGGACCGGGGCCAAACGCGGAGACGGGGGGATTTGAACCCCCGGTGGAGTTGTGCCCCACACTTCATTAGCAGTGAAGCCCATTCGGCCGCTCTGGCACGTCTCCAATTGCTATTAACTAGCCAACCAAGGATACGCAGAAGGTGCCACGCAGTGCAAAACGGCCCGCCCGGGACCTTACGGGGCCGCTCCCGGCCCATGACGGGCGCGGGATAGACGCACAGCGACCTCGTGTTGCCTGCCGCTTCCGGGGTGCGGGATCAGGCCTCCTGGCCGGCCAGGGCCCGCCACAGGAAATGCTGGCTGCGGCTCTGCAGGGCCGCCGCCTGCCGGTTGTCCGAGGCCCCCGCGTGGCCGCCCTCGAGGGCTTCGTGGAACCAGACATTGGGGATGCCCATGGCCTGCATGCGGGCCGCCATCTTCCGTGCCTGGACCGGGCCCACCCGGTCATCCGAGGTCGCCGTCCAGATAAACGTCTCCGGATAGTCCACGCCGTCCTTGAGCAGGTGGTAGGGGGAGAACGTCTTCAGGAACTCCCACTGCTCCGGCAGGTCGGGGTCGCCGTATTCGCCAATCCAGGAATAGCCCGCCGAAAGTTTGGTGTACCGGCGCATGTCCAGGAGCGGGACCCCGCAGGACACGGCGCCGAACAGTTCCGGGTACTGCGTGAGCATGTTGCCCACCAGCAGTCCGCCGTTGGAGCCGCCCACGCAGCCGAGCCGCTCCCGGGACGTGACTCCGCGGGAGATCAGGTCCTTCGCCACGGCGGCGAAGTCCTCATAGGCCCGGTGGCGGTTGCCCTGCAGCGCGGCGCGGTGCCAGGCCGGCCCGTACTCGCCGCCGCCGCGGATGTTCGCCACCACGTAGACGCCGCCGCGGCGGTGCGGGTCCTCACCCTCGGCCCCGCCGGACTCCGCGGTCCGCCGTTCCAGCCATGCCCGGCCGATTGCGCCGCTGTACGCCGGAGTCCGGGAAATCTCGAAGCCGCCGTAGCCGGAGAGCTGGGTGGGGTTCTGGCCGTCCAGCACCAGGTCCCTGGCGGCCACCTGGAAGTACGGAACCTTCGTGCCGTCGCTGGAGACGGCGAAGTGCTGCTGGACTTCGTAGTCGGCCTCGTTGAAGAACGACGGCGAGGTCCGGATCACCTCGTGCGTGCTGGTCACGGCGCCATTGTCGCGTGCGAGTGTCCCGCGGGTCAGGGTGGTGGGCGTCGTGAAGCCGGTGGCCACGAGCCAGAAGTCGTTCCCTGCTCCCGGAGCCTCGCTCTCGGCCACCGAGGCGTCGCCGCCCGTGCCGTCGTCGTCCGAGCCTTCGGCGTCGTCTTCGTCATCCACCGCGAAGGCGTTGACGTCGTGCAGCGGCGGGCAGGCGTCCAGCACGGTGGCCTCCCACGCCGCGTCCGTCCCCGGCCGCCGCGGATCCAGGACGTGGATTTCCGAGGACACGTCCCGGAGCAGGTTCAGCAGCAGGAAGTCCCGCGTCCAGCTCCAGGACTGCAGGGAGGTGTGCGGATCCGGGGTGAAGAGCACGGCGAGGTCCCGGGAGCCGGCCAGGAAGTCCTCGAACCCGGCCGCGAGCAGGGAACCCGCCGGGTGCGTGGTGCCGTTGACCGTCCAGTCACGCTGCGGGCGGAACAGGAGCCATTCGCGGTGCGAGCTCAGGTTCACGTCGGCGGGCACGTCGATCTGCACCCACTCGCCGTCGCGCAGCACGGAGGTGTTCTTCTCGAAGAAGCTGATCCAGTCGACGGCGAACGTGCGTTCGAAGCCCGGAGTGGAGTCGTGGGCCACGATCGCCATCATGTGGTCCTCGGGAATCTCGAAAATCTGCTCGGCCTGCGCCAGGGAGGCGCCCCGGTGCAGCTTCACCCCGGTCCGGGCATAGGACGAGGTGGTCCGCGGCAGGTCCCCGGCGGTGGTGGCGACGAGCAGGGTGTCCCCGTCCAGCCAGGACGCGTTGCCCTTGCCGGTCGGGAGGTCGAAGCCGCCGTCGGCCGGGTCCACGAAGCCGCGGGCCTCGACGTCGAACTCCCGGTGGCGGTTCGCGTCCCCGCCGTCGGGCGAGAAGGCCAGCAGGGCCCGCCGGTGCGGTTCACCCGGGGCCGGACGGAGGAAGTTGGCGCCGTGGAAGACCCAGTCCTGGCCCTCGGCCGCGGCGAGGGCGTCGACATCCAGCAGGACATCCCACGCCGGAGTCCCGGCCCGGTAGCTGTCCCAGCTGGTCCGCCGCCACAGGCCCTTGGGGTTGTCCCGGTCCTTCCAAAAGTTGTAGTACCACTCGCCGTGCTTGCCCACCATGGGGATCCGGTCGGTGGAGTCGAGCACCTCCAGGATGCTGCCTTCCAAGGCCGCGTACTCGGCATCCTCGAGGAGTTCCTCGGTGCGGGCGTTCTGTTCACGGACCCACGCCAGCTGCTCCTGGCCGTAAATGTCCTCCAGCCAGATGTTCTCGTCGACGGGTTCGGGGGAAGGCCCCGCCGCCGGGAGGGCGCCGCTGGCTTGGCCGGACGCGGACGGGTGATCAGCTTCTGTGGTGGTCATTTCTCAATCCAAGGACATCGGTGCGGCAGTAGCAAGTCACGCCGGCGTCAGGCCAGCGGCCGGGTTGCCGATACGCTGGATGCCGTGGGCATATCGCGAAGCATCCGGACGGCAGTGATAGGCGCCGGTCCCCGGGGCACGAGCGTGCTGGAACGGCTCCTCGCCAACTGGGCCTCCGCCGGTTCCGCGGGAACCCTGCACATCGATGTGATCGACCCTTACCCGGCGGGCCCGGGTCACGTCTGGCAGCCAGGACAGTCGCGGCTGTACCTGATGAACACACAATCCTTCTATCCCACCGTGGTGCCCGAGGACCCGGAGCTCGCGCCGCCGCTGGCCGGGCACACATTCGATCAGTGGCGCGAACTCCAGCACGGCCACCCGCAGCCAACCCTCACCGATGAGGAACGCGACGAGGTGTCCAGGCTCGGCGAGGCGGACTTCCCCAGCCGGGCCCTCTACGGCCGCTACCTGCGGTCCACTCTCGAGGAACTGCTCACCGTGCTGCCGGCCGGCGTCAGCGTGGACTTCCACCAGGCGACGGCCGCGTCGGTCCGTCACGCCGCCGCCGATCCGGCCGGTCCAGCGGCCGCCGCTCCGGCGGATTCATTGGTGCGGTTCGACGTCGTGCTCGACGACGGCACCGTGCTCACCGTCGACTCCGTGGTGCTGGCCATGGGCCATCTGGACGCGCGGCTGAACGCCGAACAGCGGGAGCTGTCCGCCGCGGCGGAGGAACTCGGACTCCTGTACGTCCCACCCGCGGCGCCCGCCGACGTCGACTGGTCCGTGGTGCCGGCCGGAAAACCTGTCCTGGTGCGCGGCATGGGCCTGAACTTCTTTGACGTGATGGGGCAACTGACGGAAGGCCGGGGCGGCCGGTTCGTTGCCGGGGAGAGCGACGGTGAACTGGCGTACCTGCCGTCCGGCCGCGAGCCGTTCATCATCGCCGCCTCACGCCGCGGAACCCCGTACCGGGCGAAGGCGACGCTCGCCGGCTACTACCCGGGCGCGGTCCAGTTGCGGTACTGCACCGAGGACGCGATCGCGAAGTTCGCCGACTCCGGAATCCGGCCCTCATTCGACTTCGACCTCTGGCCACTGTTGCACCGGGATGCGATCTGGGCCTACTACTCGACGCTCGCGCGCTCGCAGCCCGATGCCATCTTGACCGGCCCGGCCGAGTTCCTGCGCGCCCTGGAGCAGGCCTTGCGGCCGCACGCGCATTCGACCGCGAAGTGGGAGCACGCCACGGAATCGGTGATCGCCGTCCATGTCCGGGCATCACACCGCCTGGACCTGCTCGGCCTCGCCGCGCCCCTGGCCCGGCGCTCGTTTGGCTCCCGGTCCGAACTGGACGCCGCCGTCGTCGACTACCTGCTCGACGACGCCCGGCGCTCGGCACTTGGTGAGGACGACCCCGTGAAGATGGCAATCGGGGCTTTGCATCACGGCCGGGCCGTGCTGAAGACCGCGGTGGCCGACAGCGGCATCACGGACGAATCCTGGGTCGCTGGCCTCCGCGGCTGGTTCGAATCCTTCGTCGAAGGCCTGGCGAGCGGGCCGCCGGCGTTGCGCGCTGCACAGCTCGCGGCGCTGGCGCGGGCCGGAGTCGCACGCTTCGTGGGCCCGGACCCCAAGTTCGGCGTGGATCGCCGGGCCCGGACGTTCACCGCGGCGTCGCCCTGGGTGGCCGCCGAAAGCGATGAAACCGCGGGCGAGGGGGCGGAGGATGCCGGAATGTACGGCGCCGGACTGGACCGCGCTGGACTGGACCGCGTAGGCGCGGGCTCTGTGAGTGCTGTTGCGCGGGGTTCTGCTGGCGGGAGTGCCGCGGGGGTGGGCGCTACTGGCGCGGGGCCCGCGGGCGGCGCCGGCCTGCAGAGCGCCGTTGAGCGCGGCCCGGGCG
>JBKPBZ010000007.1:0-11470 GCA_046727115.1 Actinomycetota bacterium
TCGACGTAGCGGCCTGATTCCTCATATCCGGAGGTGCCCGAAGCACGGTTTCCGCCATTGGCGTCGGCAATGCGCTGCAGCGCCTGCATGTGCCCCACCATGTCCCGGGACTTGAACGCCGCCAGCAAGGTCCGCGCGTCCACCGCGCTGACAGGCTCCACCTGGGGCACCGAAGCACTGGGAATGGCGGACTTGGCGGGCTTGGGAGACTTACTCGCCGCGGCACTGGAGGGCGAATCGGACGGGGCAGCGGACTGGGTCCCAGGGGTGCACGCCGCGGTCGAGATCAGAACGAGAGCGAGAACCGAGGGAAGTAGGTGTTTTCGCAGCATGATCATGTCGGGGACCCCATCAGTAGTCGGAACCAGTTTCGCTTGCTTTCGGCTCGATTGGTCAAGACGCTTGCCACTGACGCTTCAGTAAGTCGCGGCCGCCATCGCCCGGCAAATACTCCTATCAGATCGCTCCCATTGTCAGTCCTTCGGCGGCCTCTGCCCTAGCCTCCGAACCTGTGAATCTCCTGAGGAAATTCGCGGGTAGGGCCGGCCGATGCGCGCGCGGGATGACAGGTGACAGGTGCCAGGTGGTTGATCGCGCGTGGCGGGCTTGAGGAGCGGGTTGTCCAGATTGTCGGAACGGGAAGTGCCTGTTTCTTAAAGCAATACAACTGTTGACTAGTGAGCAACTTCACAGTTAGAGTTGCGAAACCGAAAAGCCGCCAGGCGGACTCGAGATCTCCAGGCGGAAGGATGGCGTGCGCGAACCGCCGCTGTCACTTCCTCTTTCTTTACTGCGCTAATTCTTCACTGCGCCAATTCTTTACTGCGCCAAACGCAGCCACCCCCACCGCACCCCCACCACGCACCGCACCCCACCACGCCCGCAATCCGGCGCGCCTTCTTCCGGCGTGCCCGCGTACTGAGAGGCACTGTCCCCCATGACAGCATTCCGTTCCACTCCCTTTGACCGCAGGCAGCTCCTCAAGGCGGCAGCACTGACGCCCTTTGCGGGTTTGGCGCTCTCCGGCTGCGCGGCCAAGCCCGCCGAAAGTGCCGCCGCGAACAAGACGGTGACGGTCACGTCCTACGGCGGCTCCTACAACGACCAGCTGACCCAGACCATCCTGGACCCGTTCTCCAAGCAGTCCGGGATCCAGACAACGCTGCTGGCCAACACGAGCCTGGCCGCGCTCAAGGCCCAGGTCCAGTCCGGCGACGTGCAGTGGGACCTCGTGGAAATCACGGCGCCGGAGTACGAAGTAGCCGTGGCAGAGGGGCTGCTGGAGAAGTTTGACTACGACATCATCAGCGACAAGGGCCTGCCGGGATATGCGAAGGCCGAGTACGGCATCAAGTACCTGAGCTTCCTGTTCGTCATGGCGTGGGACCAGAAGGTCATTTCTGACGCGCAGGCACCGAAGGACTGGGCTCAGTTCTTCGATCAGGGCAAGTACAGCACCAAGCGTTCGGTCTACAACCAGCTGTCCGACAGCTCCGTCCTGGAAGCCGCCCTGCTGGCCGACGGTGTCCCGTTCGACAAGATCTACCCCCTCGACGTCGACCGGGCCCTGCGGGTCCTGGGCCAGCACCCCGGCAAGGACCGGCTGCTCTACCACGCCGCCAACCAGGAGCCCATCCAGCAGCTCACCTCCGGCGAGGTCTCCCTCTCCACGAGCTTCAACAACCGCATCAACGCAGCCCGCAACGACGGCGCCAAGCTGAACTTCTCCGCCGAAAACGCCGTCCTCGCCGGCGACTACTTCGTGGTGCCGAAGGGCGCCAAGAACAAGGAAGCGGCCTTCAAGTTGATGAACTTCATGTCCAACGACGCCGAGGCCGGCGCGGCGTTCGACAAGGTCACCAATCTGACCCTGGCCAACACCCCGGCGCTGTCCAAGCTGCCGAAGGAAATCGCGGACACGCTTCCCACCAGCCCCCGGCTGGCGGACAAGATCCTGGTCCGCGACGACAAGTGGTGGTCGCAGAACCTGAAGAAGACCGAGCAGCAGTTCAAGCTCTGGCAGGCCAGCTGAGATGAGCAACGCAACTCTGGAACGGACGCGGCCGCGGGGCCGCGGTGCGCCTCCCGGCCCTGAAGCGGCACCACGACGGCGGCGCAGCGGCTGGTGGCTGCTGCTGGCCCCGATCCTTGCCTTCGACGTCGTGCTGTTCCTGACGCCGCTGGGCAAACTGGTCGGCGCAAGCTTCGCCGACAACGCCTACCAGCGGGTTCTCGACGACCCGCTGGTGGTGCGGGCACTGGTCAACACCCTGACCATCAGCCTGGCGAGCACCATTGTCACGGTGGTGCTCGGCTACATCATTGCCATGGTCCTGTGGCGGGCCGGAACAGTCACCCGGGTGATCCTGTTCGCCGTCGTGCTCCTGCCGTTCTGGACCGGCATCCTGGTGAAGAACTTCGCCTGGGCGGTCCTGCTGCAGGACAACGGCATAGTGAACGCCTTCCTGCAGGGAATCGGGCTTACCGGTGCGCCGATCCCGTTGCTGCACAACCGTTTCGCGGTGATCGTCGGCATGGTGCACTGCCTGCTGCCGTACGCGGTGTTCCCGATTTTCTCCTCGCTGGCATCGATCGATGACCGGCTGGGTTTGGCGGCCCGCTCGCTGGGCGCCCGGGAGGGATCCGTGTTCCGCAGGATCACGCTGCCGCTGAGCATGCCCGGCATCTCCGCCGCCGGGCTGCTGGTCTTCATCATCAGCACGGGCTTCTTCATCACGCCCGTGGTGATGGGCGGACCCGGCGACATGATGATCGCCAACCAGATCGACTACTACGCCCGACAGCTCACGGACTTCTCCGGGGCCGCTGCACTGGCCGTCATCCTGACGGTCATGGTCAGCATCCTCGTGGCCGTCTACCAGCGCGTCCTCAAGGCAGGAGGCCAACATGAAGACAACTAATCCGCAGCACCGCCTGCTGGCGCTGCTTTCCATCCCGGCCTTCCTTTTCCTCGTCATTCCGACGGCGATTGTGGTGCCGGTCGCCTTGAACGACAGCCGCTACATCACCTTCCCGCCGGAGGGGATCTCCTTCGCCGCCGTGGCCGGCTTCTTCGCCGACCGGGCCTGGACCTCCGCCCTGACGGCCAGCCTGCAGTCGGCGGCGATCGCCGTCGTGATCGGTGTGCTGCTGGGCGCCACCGCGGCGATCGGCCTGCACGGGCGCAAGTTCCCTGGACAGCCCGCAGTGGTGGGTCTGATCCTCGCGCCGATGATCGTGCCGACCGTGGTGCTCGCGCTGGCGTTCTACCAGTTCTTCATCTCGATGGGCATGGTGGGCAGCATCGTGCCCATCGGCCTGGCGCACGCCGTGATCGCGACCCCCTACGTGTACCTGACCACCCGTGCCAGCCTCGCCGGGCTCAACCCGGCCCTGGTCCGGTCGGCGCAGAGCCTGGGGGCGGGGCCGCTCTCGGTCCTGCGGCACGTGTATCTGCCCATCATCCTTCCCGGCCTGATCTCCGGGGCGCTCTTCGCCTTCTCGGTCTCCATCGATGAGACGGTGATGTCCCTGTTCATGCAGTCCCCGGGGGCCACCACCTTGCCGGTCAAGATGTTCACGGATATCCAGTTCAACCTGACCCCGAAGATCGCCGTGTCCTCGGCCCTGCTGGTCAGCGTCGCCACCATCGGGCTGCTGCTCCAGGTCATGTTTGTCCTCAAGCGCCGTTCTTCAACCCGGATGCTGCCCCTGGCCGTGTCCGCACAAACGTAAGGAAAGTCGATGACCGCATCAGTGATTTCCGCGGAATCAATTCCCGGGACGGACAGGGCCGCCCAGGGCGCCATTGAGCTCCGCCAGGTCAGCAAGCACTACGGCGACGTCGTTGCCGTGGACGAGCTGGACCTGACGGTTCAGCCCGGAGAGTTCGTAACCCTCCTGGGCCCCAGCGGCTCCGGCAAAACGACCACCATGATGATGGTTGCGGGGTTTGAAGAACACACCGCCGGAACCGTCCTCATTGACGGCAGGCCCGTGGACTCGCTGCCGCCCCGGGACCGCAATCTCGGGGTGGTGTTCCAGAACTACGCGCTGTTCCCGCACATGAGCGCGCTGGAAAACGTGGAGTTTGCGCTGCGCATGAGGAAGGTGCCGCGGGCGGAACGGCGCCAGCGCGCGGAGGAAGCCCTCGACCGGGTGGGCCTGGGCAAGATGGGCGGCCGCAAGCCGCGCCAGCTCTCCGGCGGGCAGCAGCAGCGGGTGGCGCTGGCCCGGGCACTGGTTTTCAACCCTGCGGCCCTGCTGTTGGACGAGCCCATGGCGGCCCTGGACAAGCGCCTCCGCGAGCAGATGCAGGAGGAGATCAAGACCCTGCAGAAGGGCCTGGGCATCTCCGTGCTGTTCGTGACCCACGACCAGGACGAGGCCATGGCCATGTCCGACCGGATCGTAGTGATGAAGGACGGGAAGATCGTGCAGTCCGGCCCGCCGGAGGAGGTGTACAACCACCCCCACACCGACTGGGTGGCCAGCTTCCTCGGCGACACCAACCTCATCCCGTGCACCATCGTGGAGCGAAACGGCGAAGAGGCAGTTGTGGACCTCGGCGGACTTGGTTTGGCGACGGTCCGGGACCGCGGGGCCAGCGGGGAGAACTACGCCGTCTCCATCCGCCCGGAGCACCTCAAGTTCAGGACGCGGGCTACAGCCGGCAACGGATGCGCCGCGACCCTGGTGTCCTCCACGAACCTGGGCGCCACGGTCCGCCACCGCCTCACGGCCGGCGGCCACGAACTCCAGGTCCGCGAACTGAGCTCCGACCGGGGCACCCGGATCCTGCCGGATGAGGAGCTGTGGGTGGGCTGGGAAGCGGACAAGGCCCAGCTGCTGGTCCTGGAGTCCTGATCCCGGGAGACCGGATCCCTGGAGTCCGGTCAGGGGTCGGGCCGGCTCCGGCATCTCTCCTCTGGGGGGACATGCTCTCCTCGAGGGAGCGCTCGTAAGCACCCCGGTGGGGACATGCCCTCCTTTGGAGCCCAGGGATGGACATAAGCCCACTATGTCCATCCCCGGGCTGCCCTGTGGGACATGCCCAATCCCCGGAGCGGGGCATGTCCACTCAACGCGGGCCGTTGGGGACATGCTCATTGCCAGGCCGCAACGGAGAGCATGTCCGGTGCGAGGGAGCGCAGGAAAGCGGCCGGTGGGGGACATGCTCATTGCAGCGCGGCAACGCAGAGCATGTCCGGTGCCGGCGTGACGGCAGGGCCGGGTCAGGCGCGGCCCAGCCACGGTATGCGGCCCGCCACGCGCACCGAGCCCCAAAACCCTGGCTTGGCAGGGGCGGACCTACAATGGTTTCGATGATGCCAGGACAGATTGCAGCTGCTGATGGAAAGAACGTGCTGAGCGTCAGCGCGGGCATCATCACATCGATCTGGCAGCCCGGTTCGTTTGTTGATGTCCACGACGCCAGGGACGCCATGCGGGCGGTAACGCAAGTCAGCGGCGGAACCCCGATGCCGATGCTCTCCGAGATGACGGACGTGGAGATCAGCGCGGCCGCCAGGTACGAGTTCGCGCAGACAACAGGGGTTCTGGCGATCGCCGTGCTTGGATCCAGTACTGTGGATCGCGTGATTGCCGCGGCAATGAGCCGGCACACCCGGTACCCCCACGAGTTCTTCACTTCCCGGGACGACGCCATGGCCTGGCTGAGCAACTTCACCTCCGACGGCGGCCAGCCCGGTGGACACGCGGACGGCATTTCCGCCCTGGCCTGACAGTTCCGGCCAGCTCCTTGGGCTTAGGCCTTGTGCACCGTAGTTGCCGCCTCGGCCTCCTTGACCTGCCTGTTGGTCGCGGCCCAGCTGGCCAGAAGTCGCAGCGCGTCCTCCGACGCGGAGCCGGGTTCGGCGTTGTAGACCAGCAGGGACAGCCCGGCGTCGGCCGAGACATCCAAGGCCTCGAACATCAGGTGGAGTTCACCGACCACTGGATGGTGGAACTGCTTGCGCCCGGTGTAGTGCTGGCGAACGTTGTGCGCGGCCCACAGGGTGCGGAATTCCTCGCTCCGGGTCGATAGCTCGCCCACCAGGTCGGTCAGTCCGCGGTCGAAGGGGTCCCGCCCGGCCTCGGTGCGCAGGATCGCGACGGTGTCGTTCGCCGCACGCTCCCAGTCCGGATAGAAGCTGCGCGAGCGGCCGTCCAGGAAGATGAAGCGGGCATGGTTGGCCGGGCGGGCCGGGCCCGCATACATGTCCGAATACAGGGCGTAACCCAGCGGGTTGGCCGCAACGATGTCCATGCGTCCGTTCCGGACAAAGGCGGGCGCGTTGGTGATGGCGTTCAGCGTCAGCTGCACGCTGCGTCGGACGGACTCCGCGGGACGGGGACGACGGCGGGTCCGGCTGCCCGGGGCCGCCGCCCGGGCCAGGTCGAAGAGGTGGGCCCGTTCGGCGTCGTCGAGTTGCAGAGCCCTCGCCACCGCATCCAGCACACCCTCCGAAACGCCGGACAGGTTTCCCCGCTCCAGCCGGGTGTAATACTCGACGCTGACGCCGGCCAGCATCGCGACCTCCCCGCGGCGCAACCCCGGCACCCGGCGCTTGGCGCCATAGACCGGCAGCCCCGACTGCTCGGGGGTGATCTTCGCCCGGCGCGAGGCAAGGAATTCGCGGGTCGCGTCTTGATTGTCCATGCCATCAACGTTAGGCGCTACGGCCCACGGAGGGAGGCCCTGCCAGTACCCCTATCAGCAGGGACTCCCTCAGCGCTGCGAAGACGGGTTTGATGGATGGTGTTCCGTTGAACAACCCCCAACGATCAACAAGCAGGAGATTCATTGCTTACCGTCAACGCTTACGCATCACCTTCCGCGACAGAGCCGCTCGCCCTCACCACCATCGAGCGCCGCGACGTGGGCCCGCACGATGTCCTGATCGACATCAAGTTCGCCGGCATCTGCCATTCGGACATCCACACCGTCCGCGGCGACTGGGGTCCGCAGACCTACCCGCTGGTTCCCGGCCATGAAATCGCCGGGATCGTCACCGAGATCGGCTCCGCCGTGACCAAGCACACCGTCGGGGACCGCGTCGGCGTCGGCTGCATGGTCAACTCCTGCGGCGAGTGCGTGAACTGCCAGGCCGGCGAGGAGCAGTACTGCCTGGCCGGAAACACCGGCACCTACGCCGCCTCCGATCGTGACGGCACTATCACCCAGGGCGGCTACTCCACCCACGTGGTGGTGGCCGAAGACTTCGTGGTCAGCATCCCCGAGGGCATCGAGCTCGACGTCGCCGCGCCGCTGCTGTGCGCCGGCATCACCACCTATTCGCCGCTGAACCACTGGGGTGCAGGCCCCGGCAAAAAGGTCGCGATCGTCGGCCTGGGCGGCTTGGGCCACATGGCAGTCAAGATCGCCCACGCCATGGGCGCCGAGGTCACCGTCCTGTCCCAGTCGCTCAAGAAGCAGGAAGACGGGCTTCGCCTGGGCGCGGACCACTACTACGCCACGAGCGACGAAAACACCTTCACGGAACTCGCCGGCACCTTTGACCTGATCATCAACACGGTCAGTGCCGCGATCGACATCAGCGCCTACCTGCAGCTGCTGACTCTCGACGGCGCCCTGGTCAACGTCGGCGCGCCCGCGGAACCGCTCCCGGTGAACGTGTTCTCCCTGATCATGGGGCGCCGCTCCTTCGCCGGGTCGGCCATCGGCGGCATCCGCGAAACCCAGGAAATGCTCAACTTCTGCGCTGAGCACGGTCTGGGCGCCGAGATCGAGGTCATCCCGGCCGCGAAGATCAACGACGCCTACGAGCGCGTCCTGGCCTCCGACGTCCGTTACCGCTTCGTGATTGACACCGCGACCCTGAACTAGGAGGCGTTGCCAGCGCCTTGAGCGGCGGCGGCGGCCTCGCGCCAGCCCATCGCCGTCCGGCATTTCATGACCCACGTCGCGATATGGGAAACCCCGGCCGAGGGCGGCGCGGAGTCCGAGTGGGGTGACCTGGTGACTGACGAGGAATACAACAGAGGCAAATAACACAACTGCGCTAAATCCTCCGGCGCCGCTGGTGCGGGACCCCGCCGCCTATGAGGGGACGGGGCCCCGCGCCGGCATGCCAGGTGCCGGTGGCTTGCAGCCGGTTGCCCGGGAGCCGCTGGCCTGAAGCCGGTGCCGGCTAGGACCCCGGCGCGGCCGGGACTATCCAGAAACCCGCGACCTCGCCGGCCCCGGCGTCGGTGCCGGGACGGAGTCCCTGAACCTGGACTGGTCCGGCCCTCAGCTCGACCCGCGTTGTCTCAGTTGCTCCGCAGTCGAGGTTCATCTCCGCCCTGCCCCCGCCTCGGAGGCCGTCCTGGGACACAGTCAAGAGCGCGTTCGGTGCGCCGATGCAGGCGGCAGTGAGCGTGTAGGTTCCCTTCGGCACCGCTTCAGCCGAGAGGCGGAATCCGCTGCCGCCAATGCCGCCCGTTCCGCCGAGGACGATCCCGCCTGGCCGGGCGCCGAGGACTGCTCCGAGGTCATCCAGGTTGCGCTTCTCGGCGGTGGCGACTCCCGGGTCCGCCGGAGGCGGCAGCGAACGTGCCTGCCGGCTGGCCCTGGTGGGTGCCGCCGTCGGCTCTGTTACGTCATCGGGGTATTCACAGCCGGCCAGGCCTGCCGCCGTGCAGGCCACAGTCAGCAGCAGCGCGGCCCCGCGCATCCAGTGTCTTCCCCCGCCGAGTGACTTGCGCTGCAACTTCCCCAGTGACATGCCCCGAGCCTACTGGCTCCGACGGCGAAGACAGCGAGAAACGGCGGCCCGGTGTTCGTGATCTATTGCCCCGGAGCCCGATCTATTGCCCCGGGGCCCGGTACGACGGCGTCTTCGTGGTTGCCTCGTCGAGATCCTCCGCGGTCATGAGCGGTTTCAGGTGCAGGTTCACGGCACCGGTGGAATTGATCATCAGCGACAGCGCGACGGCGTTGGCCTGATCGGGGATATCGAAGACCCCCACGACGTCGGTCTCCCCGAAGGCGTAGTAAAAGCTATCGAGTGAGCCGCCCACCGATTTAAGGGCTTCGACCACCGCGTCACGCCGCTTGGTGCCGCCCTCACGCATGAGGCCCTTGATTCCGTCGCCGACGTAATTCGCTTCGAACAGATATTTGCTCATCGTTTTTCCTATCCTGTGACGCCCAGGACAGCGGCCTCCCAAGCCTGCCCGCTCCCACTATGGAAGGTCCGGGGCTGGTCCCCAGAGTGGGGCCTGCCCACATGCTAGGCCTTCCACTTCACCCGTACAACGGTCTTTTGGCGGGCACCGAGCGGCCCTCGGGCAATCCGGCCCTTCCGTCGGCCGGAGGACTGGAACATAATCGCCGTATCAACCCCGTACGGACCATGGAGGCGATCGACGTGTCTGTCTATACGCTCGGAATCTGGCTGGTGCATCCCGGCCGCGAGAACGACTTTGTGCAGGTCTGGCGGGACCTCGCCAGGAAAACGAAGGAGGATTTTCCCAACGCCAAAGGGGTGTTGATGCACGACCGCGACGTCAAAAACCGGTTCATCAGCACCGGTCCCTGGGAATCCCTGGAACAGATTGAGCAGTGGCGGGACTCTGCTCTGTTCAAGCAGAGCGTCGAGGCAATGAAAGACATGCTGGAACATTTCGAGTCGCGCACACTGGACGAGGCCGCCAGCATCGGCTGGGACGCGACCGATATGTGAGTTCCCCGGGAAACGGGCAGCCGGCTGCCCGGCAGCGCGCGTTCCCGCAGGCTATTCGGGCTGCAGCGCCTCCAACACGGAAGTCAGCAGGAGATCGTTCCGGCCCCAGACGGGATCGAAGATTTCCACGTACCAGGCATCGGCAAGGACCAGGGCCAATGTCTCGTTGGTCTCGGCCGCCCAGTCCCTGAGCTGGTCTTCCCCCACCGGCCCCTCGCTGCTTCCGAGCACGGTCACCACTTCGCCGTCCTGGAGGGTCACCGGGATGGAGGCGCTGCTCGTCTCACCAGGGGCGTGCGCAACCGTCACGAGTCCGGTCCGGGTGGACAACGCCAGGAGGGCCGACGCCGTCTCCGCGGTGCAGAAGGCCGTCACGTAGGCGCGCTGCGCGACGCCCCCGGCCTGAACCCCAGGCTGCGATTCCTTGGTGAAGAGCCCGTTGCGGTTGAGCCGGGCAAGCTCTGCGGCGATGGCCGTGGTCTCGTCGTCGAATCCGGGGGAGAAGACTCCGGGCTGGTATTCGCTGGTGCCCTCGAGCCAGCGGGCGGTCAGCTCGCCGGCGGCCGCGATGCTGCCGGCCTGCCGCCAGACTTCGCGGTCCGCGAGAAGCCGGCCGAAGCTGTCCCGTTCGGTTGTGAACCTGACCTCGGACATTCTCAGGCCTCCTTTGCTGTGGGGTGCGGCGGGGGATGCGGGGTGGGGTGTGTCTGCGGGGCATGGTGCTGCAGGAGGACCGACAACCGTTCGCAGCTGACCCGGAGCGCTTCCAGTTCACGCCGACTGTAGTCCTCGATAATCGCATTGACGCGCTCGGCGAGGTGCTCGTCGTCGACCTCGAACTCGTGGTTCAGGGTGACCATGGAGAGCCCGTCCGCCGGCCGGATCTCCCAGTCGCCGCAGAGCTCCCGGAGCGGGTGTTCGAGGTCCAGCTGGTGGAACTCGGCGCGGTGGCTGGCGGCATCGAAGACGCGCCAGCAGTGGCTCGAACTCAGTGAGCCGTTGGACACCAAGGACGTGCGGAGCTCGTGCGCGGCGTCGTCGCCGCTGACCCGCTCGGAGTACACCGTCAGGCCGTCGAGGTAGGGCCAGTGTGAGGCGTCCCGCAGCATGCTGAAGACAAGGTCCGCCGGGGCATTGATGCCGAGCCGGTGCGTGGTCCGGTGCGTCCTCTGGTGCGTGCTCACTGACAAGTTCACCCCTCCTGTGTCGTGCTGTCACCCTGCAGGTCTCCTATGCAGGCTAGGCCAGTTGCGGCCCGCCGTGAACAATTCCTTCCCGCCGCGTCACGCAGGGCAATCTTCGGTAACACTGGGCTTCCGCAGGCCGCATCCGCAGACGCCGGATGAACGGGTATTACCGCCTGTATCCCTTGGTTTCACCCGGTTTCACGGCGCTTTGACCGGCTTTCCGGCGCCCCGGATAGTTGCTGGCACCAGCACCACAGACCACCCCTTTCAAGGAGAAACCATGTCGAGTCTTTCGTTCAAGTCCGGCGCCGCCGTCGCGTTGGTGGCCACCACCGTCCTGGGTCTCGCGGCCTGCTCCGATCCCGGTGCCGCGGCTGCCGGCGGCACGTCCGCGGCGCCGTCGTCCTCCTCCGGCGTCAAGCATTTCAACCTCTCTCCGCAGCAGGACCGCATCAAGGCCACGGTGGATGCCGCGGCCGCCGCGCTGGTCCCGGAGGCCATCAAGAACGACGGGAAACTGACCGTCGCGGTGAGCCCGTTCGCGGCGCCGCTGGCCGTTTACGCCACGGACAACAAGACCCCGGTGGGCAATGA
>JBKPBZ010000008.1:0-13710 GCA_046727115.1 Actinomycetota bacterium
TTCAGCTTGGCCTCGAGCCAGCGCTTGCCCGGGACGTCGAGGTAGTTGTCCGGCTCGTCCAGCAGCAGCAGTTCGTCGGGGCCGGCGAAGAGGGCCTCGAGGACCAGCCGCTTCTGTTCGCCGCCGGAGAGGCTCGACGCCGGGCGGTGCTGGGCACGGTCGAACGGCAGGCCGAGGGCGGCCATGCAGACCTCGTCCCAGACCGTTTCAACGTCGTAACCGCCGGCGTCTCCCCAGTCCACGATGGCCTGGGCATAGGCCATCTGGGTGGGCTCGTCATCGTGCTCCACCATGGCGAGTTCAGCCTCGTCGACGGTGCGCGCGGCTGCGGCCAGCGCGGGCGGCGCGGCGGAGACCAGCAGGTCCCGGACCGTGGAGTCGTCCCGGACCTGGCCGACGAACTGGCGCATGATCCCCATGTTCCCGGAGCGGCCGATCACGCCTTCATCCGACACGAGGTCGCCGGAAATGATCCGGAACAGCGTGGTCTTGCCGGTTCCGTTCGGTCCGATCAGCGCCGTTTTGGTGCCGTCCGGGACCTTGAACGTCACCCCGTTGAGCAGCTGGGTGCCGTCGGAGAGGAAGTAGTCGATGCCGGAAACGTCAATATGAGCCACGCGTTCAATCTTCCCACGGTCTTCCCGCAGCCGGGCGGCGCGGCCTTTTCCTGCTCAGCTGGCTCGTTCCTGCTCAGCTGGCTCGGGTGAGGAACTCCTTGAGCAGCGGTCCGGATGTGGTGGCTCCAAGGCCGCCGTCCTCCACGAAGACGGCGACGGCGAGGTCACCGTGTACGGCCACGATCCAGGCGTGGGTCTTGGGCGGGGTGTCTTTGCCGAACTCAGCCGTTCCGGTCTTCGCGCCGACGGGCTCGCCGGGGACGGAGGCCAGGAACCCGGCATGCCCGCTGGTCACGACGGCGCGCATCATGTCAGCCAATGCCCCGGCTTCCGCTGCCGTGACGGGCGTTTCGGCGGCCTTGGCCGGTGCCGCGGCCGACGCCGTCCCGTCGCCTGCGGGCGGGGCGGCCGGCTCCGTGCCGGTTCCGGCAGTGGCGGTGCTCCCGGTACTCGGGGACGTGACACCCTCATTCGGGTTCAGTACCAGCTGCGGGGCCACCGGGGCCCCCTTGGCTACCGAGCCGGCCATGATGGCGGCGGCCAGCGGGGACAGGAGCACTTTGCCCTGGCCGATCATGGAGGCGGCGTGTTCGGTTCCTTCGGCGTCTCCGGGGACCGAGCCGAGGAACGCGGCGGCCCCGAGCGCTGGCGCCTCGACTGCCACGCCCAGCGAGGTCGCGGCGGATTCGAGCTGCGCCTGGCTGACGGTGTCGCGGGCGTTGATGAAGGCGGTGTTGCAGGAGTGCGCAAAGGCGTCGCGCAGTGTCACGGAGCCCAGGGAGGAGGCGGGGTATCCCTCGGCGTTCTTGAAGGTGCGGCCGTCCACCGTGAGGGTCGCCGGGCAGTCCACCTTGGAATCGGGGGTCATTCCGTTGCGGAGCATGGCCAGGGAGTCGACCACCTTGAAGATCGATCCGGGGGCGTACTGTCCCAGCATCGCGGTGTCGTAGCCGTTGCTGCCTGGCCCGGACGCGGCCGCCAGGACGGCGCCGCTGGAGGGCCGGAGCGCCACAATGGCCGACGCGGGGCCGACCTTGCCGAGCACGTCCTCGGCGAGCTGCTGCAGCTTCGGGTCCAGGGTGGTTTTCAGCGGGGTTCCGGGTTTGATGCCGGTCTCGAACAGCACCCGCCGCGGATCGGGGGAGGCCGCCTGGATTTCCGCGGCGGTGAGCCCGGCTTTCTGAGCCCGGATCACGATGCCGTCGGTTCCCCGCAGCTGCGTGTCATACTGCTGCTGCAGGCCCCCGGCTCCGGTGGTGTCACCGGGCTTGAGCGCGCCGCCGGACTTCTCGATCTGCTCCGCGTTCGCCTCCGAGACTGTACCCAGAAGCGCCCGCGCAAACGTGCGGGTGGGTGCCAGCGGCAGGCTGTCCGGGATGGCGCGGCCGCCGGGGATCGCGGAGATCTGCTGGTCCGTAATGGTCCGGGCACCGTCCTCGCGGAAGGTGATCGCCGGAACGAAAGCGTCCGGACCGGCCGCCGCGACCTGCTGGGCGTAGGCTGCCGGGTCCACGCCGACCAGTTGGGCCAGCTTGGTGGCGGAGTCTGCGGGGTCCGCGCCGCCGAGCGCCGGCTTGTCGATGCCAACGTTCACCACTGGCCGGTACGCGACCAGCGGGGCGCCGCCGGCGCCCAGGATGGAGGCGCGCTGCGGCGTCTGGGTGGCTCGGGTGATGATCTCCCCGTCAGCGAGGTCCGGGACCAGGATGGCCGGCTTCCATACGGGAAGCCACTTGTCGCCGGATTTCTTCAGCTGCGCGGAAACGGTGTACTTCCACTCCTCCGCGCCGACTTTCCAGGTGTAGTTCAGCGGAAACGTGGCCGTGTCCGACTCGAAGGTCAGCTCGCCGGCCTGCACGGCAGGTTTGTCCGGGTCCAGCCCCTGGAATACTTCCTTGAGCTGGTCGTTGGCGGCGCCCGACTCCTTCCCCTCGAAGGCGACGGAGCCGACGTCGAGCGCGGACACCGCGGTGGCGAGCTGCTGGGCGGCGCCTTCCGCGCCGTCCCGGCCGTCCCCGCAGGCCACCAGCGAGGCGCCAAGAACGAGACCCACCAGGGCAAGTGAAAGTTTGGATGTGTTCCCCATTCCGCCATTATGCCCCGGACCACTGACAACTCCCCTGTCACAGGGGACGGTCACCGGACACCGGCGCATGACACCGTCACGAACTCAACGCACCGGGTACGCCGCAGGTGCCTAGGGCCGCCGGATGATCCTGCGCTGCGCAGCCACGGCGATCGCGGCAGTGCGGTTGTCGACGCCGAGCTTGCCGTAGATGTGCACCAGGTGGGTCTTGACCGTGGCCTCGGAAATGAACAGCTGCTTCGCGATCGCCCGGTTTCCCATCCCGGTGGCCAGCAGTTCGAGCAGCTGGATCTCGCGGGCGGACAGGGCCGGCTCCGGGTTCCTGATCCGGCCCATCAGCCTGGCGGCGACCTCGGGTGCCAGCGCCGTCCCGCCGGCCGCGGCGGCGAGCACCGCCTGGCGGATCTGCTCCGGCGGGGCATCCTTGAGCATGTAGCCGCTGGCGCCGGCCTCGACGGCGGCGAGGATGTCGGCGTCGGAGTCATAGGTGGTGAGGATGAGCACCGGAGGCGCCGGCTGCCCCGCCTCTCCGGCTTTGATCTTGCCGGTGGCGGTGACGCCGTCCATGCCCGCGCCCATCTGCAGGTCCATGAGCACCACATCCGCGGGCTCGCCCAGGGTGTGGAGCTTGGCCAGTCCGGCCAGGGCGGCGCCGCCGTCGGCGGCCTCGGCCACCACGGTGATGCCCTGCAGATCACCTAGCATCGCCCGCAGCCCGGCCCGGACCACCGGGTGGTCGTCCACCAGGAACACCCGGATGTTGCTCATGGCCGGCTCCTTCTGGTTTGCGCCGATGCGGCGCTGGAACCGGGCACGGTTCCCGGCGCAGAACCAGGCGTGGAATCAGGCGCTTGCGCCAGTGGCAGCCGGATGGCCACGACAGTTCCCTCGCCCGGGGCTGACTCGATGTCCAGCTGGCCATGGAGGGCGGCCACGCGTTCCCGCAACGATGTCAGCCCATAGCCTGAACCGTCGGGACGGGCCGGCAAGGCCGCGGGGTCGAACCCGGCGCCGTCGTCGTAGATGTCCATGGCCACTTCCGGGCCCAGGAAAGAAAGGGTGACGACGGCGGTGCTCGCCTGCGCATGAACGCGGACGTTGGCCAGGCTCGCCTGTGCGGCCCGGAGCAGGACCGTTTGGTGGGCGGCGGGGAGTTCCACCGGCACGCCTTCGACGTCGAGGCGGCAGCGCAGCCCGGCCCCCCGCGCGGCGGTCTCCGCCTCGGTCTTTTCGCACAGCCGGAGGAGGCCCGCCACCAGGGAGCCGTCCTCGAGATCGGGGGACTGGAGCGCCCGGACGAAGTTGCGGGCCTCCGCAAGATTGGCGGCGGCCGTGTCCCGGACAAGGCGGAGCCTTTCGCGTGCCACGGCGGGTTCGCCGTCGTCCAGGGCCTTCTCAGCCGCGCGCCCCATCAGCACAATGCTGGACAGACCCTGGGCCAGAGTGTCGTGGATTTCGCGAGCCAGCCGCGTGCGTTCGGCCAGGGTGCCGGCATTGTGCTGGGTTCGAGCGAGTTCGGCACGGGTCCGGCGGAGCTCCTCGGCGGCCAGCCGCTGGTTTTCGGCCTCCAGGAACAGTGCCCGGTAGGCCAGCCCGGTGACCACGGCGAAGGCGGCGCCGAACGCGGGCCCGAGCACCATGGGTAGCTGCGGCGCCATGCTGGCCGGATCAGGAGATGAGGCACCGCCGTTGTGGAACCAGAGCGCCCCGATGACAAAGAGGGTGCTGAAGGCGATCGCGGGCAGCGCCAGCCGGCGCCGGAGCACGTGCAGCTGCAGGAAGAACAGCGGGAAGGCCAGCCAGACGAAGTCGGCGCTGGTCCAGATCAGCAGCAGCCACAGGACCGTGACGCCGCCCAGCCACCAGGCCGAGTAGGGCCGCGGGTCGAACCGGGTCCGGCGGGCGGCGTGCCGTTTCTCCAGCACGGTGCCCGCCAGGTAGAAGGCGGCAAGCAGCAGGGCCAGCAGGAGGGTGACCCCGTCCTGGCCCGTGATTCCGCCGGCCAGCAGCCGGACCAGTGCCACCAGGAGCAGGACTGCGAAGCCGACGTGAAGGCTCACGCGAAGGACGCGCAGAATGACGGCCGCCCCGGTGGGCTCCGTACCGGCGTGCGGATAGCCGTCCTGCAGCGTGCCGCCATCCGGTGTGCCGACGTTCCCTGTGGCCACCTGGCCACTGCCCTCGTGTCCAGTGCCGTCGTGTCCAGTGCCGTCGTGGACCGTGTTGCCGGCGTTGCCCTCCATGCTTCCAGCGTAGTGCTGGCGGGCCAGGGCTCCTGCGGAAAACGGCCCGCCCCAGGCGGAATCAACCTTTCGGTTGATCGCGGGCCCGTCCGCGCGGTGCCTGCGATCCAACCGGGCGGCCGATGCCTGGGAGCCGGGCTGCGGGAAGGCTGGAAGCAACGCCACAAACGTCACGAAAAAGGACAACCATGTATCTCGCCATCCGCGATATCCGCTTTGCCAAGGGCCGGTTCGCCCTGATGGGCGCGGTCGTCGCGCTCATCACGCTGCTGCTCGTCATGCTTTCCGGGCTCACGGCCGGACTGGGAAACCAGTCGACGTCGGCCCTCGCCGCCCTCCCGGCCGACCAGCTGGTCTTCGGCGCCCCGGCCGGGAGCACGCCCAAAGCCTCGTTCACGGAATCCGAAGTCACGCGCGCCCAACAGGCGCAGTGGACAGCACGCGACGGCGTCGCCCGGGCCGACGCCCTGGGGATCAGCCAGAGCCGCTTCCAGGCGCTGGGCGCCGGAGGCGTGCCGGCGCGCACGGCCAGTGTTGCGGTCTTCGGCACCGAGCCCGGCGCATCTTTGGCTCCCGTCCCGCTGACAGACGGAACCATCGCCGTCGGAGCGGGCCTGGCGAAGGACCTGGAACTCAGCATCGGCAGCCGCGCCTCGGTAAGCGGCACCGACCTCGTCGTGGCGGCCGTCGTTCCGGAGCAGTGGTATTCACACACCGGAGTCGTGTGGACCACGCTGGCCGATTGGCGGAAGCTGGCCCATATCCAAGACGCGGGCGCCGCGACGGTGCTGGCCGTGAAGTTTGACCCCGACGCCGGACCAGGGGCGGACACCGGTGCCGCCAACGCAGCCGCGGGAACCGTCAGCACCACCGTCGACGGATCCTTCCAGGCCCTCGGCTCCTACAAGAGCGAGAACGGCTCGCTGTTGCTGATGCAGGCGTTCCTGTACGGCATCTCGGCCCTCGTGATTGTCGCGTTCCTGACGGTCTGGACGGTCCAGCGCACCCGGGACATCGCCGTTCTGAAGGCACTTGGCGGGTCCGCCCCCTACATCCTCCGGGACGCCATGGCGCAGGCAGCCCTGGTCCTGCTGGCCGGGGCCGCAGCGGGTGGGCTGGCCGGCGTGGCCGGCGGGGTGCTCGCGTCCCAGGCGGCGCCGTTCCTCCTCACTCCCGGGACAACGCTGCTGCCCATCGCCGGAATTGTGCTCCTGGGCCTGGCCGGGGCAGCCCTCGCGGTCCGCAGCGTGGCCCGCGTCGATCCGCTCATCGCCCTCGGCGGCAACTGACCGGCCCCAAGGCCCCGCTCCGTACATTCTTCGAAAGGCATATTAATGAATTCCGGGCTGAACAATTCCGCACTGACCAATTCCGCAGTGACCAATTCTGCATTCAACCAATCCAAGCTGAGCAAGTCCGCCCTGAACCAGCCCGCTCTCAACCTGGTCGACGTGACGCTGGAGTACCCGGATGGGGACGGCACCCTCAAGGCCCTGGACGACGTGTGCCTCAAGGTGCATGCAGGGGAGTTTGTGTCCCTGATCGGCCCCTCGGGGTCCGGAAAGTCGTCCCTGCTGGCCGTCGCCGCCACCCTGGTCCGGCCCTCCGCCGGCCTGGTGTTGATCGCCGGCCGGGACGCCGGCGGGCTGCCCGACGCGGGGTGCACCGCACTGCGCCGGGACAAGATCGGCATCGTCTTCCAGCAGCCGAACCTCCTGCCCTCCCTCACGGCGATGGAGCAGCTGGTGATCTCCCAGCGCCTGCGCGGAGGAGCCGGCCGGGCGGCCGCCGAACGCGCCGCGGGTCTGCTGGATCTTGTGGGTCTCGGGCACGCCCTCGCGAAGCGGCCCCACCAGCTTTCCGGCGGGCAGCGCCAGCGCGTCAACATTGCCCGGGCACTTATGGGAAATCCTGCTGTGCTGCTCGTGGACGAGCCGACGGCGGCCCTTGACCACCACCGCAGCGAGGCGATCGTCCGGTTGCTGCGGCAGGTCACGGACGAGTTCGGCGTGGCGACCGTCATGGTCACCCACGACACCGATTTCGTCCCGCTCACGGACGCCGTGGCGAGCATGCGGGACGGACGGCTGTCCTCGATGGCGGCGACGCCGGCGGCCGCTGCGGACGCGCGATAAAGGGGTCCCGCGGCTAGGGGTCCCGCGGTTGGGTTAGGGGACCCGGTGGCCGAGGTCCGGGACGCCGAGCCCGAACATGTCCTTGAGGGCATACCTGGCGGCATGGAGGCCGGGCATCCCGGTGACGCCGGGACCCGGCGGGGTGGACGACGAGCACAAATAGACGCCCGGCAGCGGTGTCCGCCATGGAACGGGGCTCAGCACCGGCCGCCGCAGCACGCCCCAAAGGTCCATCCGGCCGGCGCCGAAGTCCCCGCCGACGTAGTTCTCGTTGTACGCCGCCAAACCCGCGGCCGTCGTCACCTTGAACTCGACCACCAGGTCCCGGAAGCCGGGTGCGAAGCGCTCCAGTTGTGACATGACCGCGTCGCTCATATCTACCGCGGAGCCGGCCGGAACATGACAATAGGTCCACAGGATGTGCCGGCCGGCCGGGGCGCGGCCGGAATCGAAACGTGAGGGCTGGGAGACCAGAACGTAGGGCTGATCCGGATGGCGTCCCGCCGCAACCAGGCGCTCCGCTTCGGCGGTTTCCGCCCTGGTGCCGCCCACGTGCACAGTCCCGGCATCGGCGAGGCCCTGCGCCGCCCACGGCACCGGTCCGGAGAGGATGAAGTCGACCTTGCAGGCCGCGTTTCCGAAGCGGAAGGACTCCAGGGAACTCCGGTAGCGTGCCGGGAGCCCGCCCTCGGCCAGGTGCAGCAGCGCGGGGGCCGCCACATCCAGCAGGGTGGCCCGGACCGGCGGCAGCTCCGCGAGTGAAGTGATCTGCCTCCCGGTCTCGATCACCCCGCCGTGGGCTTCAATGTCGGCGGTCAGCGCCTGGGCAATCGCGGCCGATCCGCCGCGCGGAATAGGCCAGCCGCCGGCATGGCCCAGGGCGGCAAGCATGAGGCCCGCGCCGGCGGCGGCCACCGAAGGCAGCGGCGCCACGGCGTGGGCGGCCACCCCGCTCAGCAGGGCGGGGGCCAGGTCCTGGCTGAACCTAGTGTTCCACAGCGGCGAGCCTTGTTCGAGCGCCCGAAGGCCGAATGCGGCGGCTGCCACGGGATCTCGCGGGATCCGCAGCAGCTGGTTCAGGGTCAGGTCCGTGACACCCTCCACCCGCCGCACGAGGGGCTCGATGAGCCGGCGGTACGCGGCGCCGTCCCGTCCAAGTTCCGCAACAGTACGGTCCAGGGAACGGTAGGCCAGCGCGGCACGGCCGCCGTCGAGCGGGGAGCCGTATGAGAGTTCCGGCACCTCCAGGGGCACGCGCCGGGCCAGCTCGAACCGGCGGAAGAATGGCGAGGCCAGCACCATGGGGTGCACGGCCGAACAGACGTCGTGGAAGTGGCCCGGTTCCATCAGTTCGGCGGTGCGGAGTCCGCCGCCGGGGGTGGCGGCCGCCTCGAACACGTGGACTTTGAGTCCGGCCCGCGCCATGGTCACCGCCGCGGCCAGCCCGTTGGGGCCGGAACCGACGACGGCGACGTCAGTCATGTGCGGAGGCCTTCCGCCACGGCACCCTTCCGCCAGGGCACTACGGACGCCGCAGGCCGGCGGAGATTGATCCGCAGCCAGTCCGGGGCGCGGTCGAAGGGTCCGCCATGCGGATCATCGATCCGGTGGCGGCGGATCACGTCGTAGGACGGATCCCAGATGTCCCACGCAACGCGGGCCATCAGGTAGGCGGTGGCGAGCATGTGGGCAACCACTGCCAGGACGTAGTAGGGCATGTCGATGTTGTGCTGGGTCGAACCGCCGCTGGTCGCCTGCCCGAGGTACATCCAGATGGCGCCCCAGTGCAGTGCTTCGATGGTCTGCCAGATGAGGAAGTCGCGCCAGCGTGGCCGGGCGAGGGCGATCAGGGGGATCAGCCACAGCACGAACTGGGGCGAGTACACCTTGTTGGTCAGGATGAATGCGGCCACGATCAGGAAGGCCAACTGCGCGATCCTCGGCCGCCGGGGCGCTGTCAGTGCGAGGACCGCAATCAGGATGCAGGCCAGGAGGAACAGGTCCAGGGCGAGGGAGTTGATGGCTTCGGCCTCGAGCGGGTTCCAGCCCAGCCGGCCGGCCACCAGGTTGTAGGCGAACCAGGGGGAGCTGTAGCCCGCGGGCCGCTCCTGTGTGAACTGGTAGAAGTACTTCCAGCCGTCCGGATTTGCCGCGGCCACCGGGACGTTGATAGCCAGCCAGGCCGCGGTTGCGGCGCCGGCAGTGATGAGGAGCGCCCGGATGCGCCCGCTCCGGAGCGCCAGCAGCAGGACGGCACCGAGGATCAGCAGGGGGTAGAGCTTGGTGGCCGTGCCCAGTCCGATGAAGATTCCGGCGAGGACTAGCTTGTTTCGCGAAAAGAAGTACATGCCAAGGGCCAGCATGCACACGGCCCACATGTCCCAGTTAATGACACCGGCCAGGACAATGCCGGGGGCAAGGGCAACCATCGCCGCGTCCCAGGACCGCGGCCGGTACGTCCGTGCCGTGGCCAGCACGGTGACGATCCAGACGGCGGCGATCAGGGTGGCGTTGACGTCAAAGTAGCCGAGGACGCGGGGGTCCCCGGTGCCGGCTCCGGGCACCAGAAGCGCCGTGGCGCCGGCGATGAACCCCATCAGCACGGGATATTCAAAGAGACTTCCCTGGGTGATGAAGGGGAAGGCGCCGTCGCCGAGGCCGCGGTTGCGGAACAGCTCGGGAAAGTCCGAGTAGCACGTGGCGTAGAACTGTCCTGGTGTTTCCCAGCCGTGGGTGCGGCAAAAGTTCTTGAGCAGAATCCCGGCCAGGGCCGCGAGGACTGTCAGGATCACCAGAACACGCTCCACCGTGAAGAAGCCTGGCGAAACGATCCCGGGCGCCGAGCGTTGGCCCAAAGGACCGCCTACCAGTTCCGTGAAGTTTCGGAGAAAAGGGTCGCTGCGGCTCGGGATGACCAATCGGACCCGTCTGCGCTCCGGCGGCTTTGTCTCCTGCATGTCCTTGAGCTTACCGGGGGCGGTTGCCCCATGCGGCGCTGCGGCGTTCCTGGCACGTCGGATCGCCTCCCACGCGCCAAGGGGGGAGATGAACGGGGCTTAAAAGGGGGAGCCCGCGCGCCGCCGCACGGGCTCCCTGGGAACGGTTCCAATGTCAGTCATCAGGTTCTCCTTCGCTGTGGACGGTCCTTCCGTCACGGGCTTCGTCCCTGCACGGGTTTGGTCCGTGCACCAGTGACGGAAGTGTCCTGTATCCAGCAGGTCAGGGGTTCAGCGGATCATGCCGGCCTGATGCATGGCGAGGAAGGTGTCGTCACGCTTTTGGTCCAGGAGTTGGCCGTTGAAGCGGGTTGGCTCCCGGAGTGCGAGCTTTCGGAACAGGACCGTATAGAGCTTGTTCATCATGGTTCTTACCTCCCCTCGGGGGCTTGATCTTTGCGTCTTGACGGCGGATGGGGCGGTGCGGTGGGTGGAAGCGGTGGTGGGGGTAGTCACAGGGACCTTTCGTTGATGGGGAGATTGCTGCCTGGCCGGCGGGCAACAGGAGGCAAAGAGGGAAACTGGCGGAAGACGGGAATGGCCGGGCGAATCTGCCGGGGATATTTTGGGCACGGCAAATAGAGCCATTAGTGCGTGAATTCGAATGACCGATTCCGGGCGCGACAATTAGACGCGAAATTCCCGGGCTTTAACCAAGCCGGAATTCCGGATACGGAGAAGTTATTCGATGGGTAATGGCCCCTGGACGCGGTAGCGCCGAGACCCCAACAAGAAGCTGGGTTCCGAACTATGGGGAGGCTGCGCAACCACGTGGTTCCGCCTGTTCAGGCTGCCGTTACCAGGCGTTCCGTTGAGGAAGCCAGCTGCCGCCGGCCCCAGGTTGCATTACCTGGGACGGAAAACGGTCAGGAAACAGTCAGTCCGACATTTGGGCGCGGCACAGCGAACGAGGCCGGGGTGGCGGTGGCGGTGTACATCCATCCGCTAGTCAAAGTAATCATCATTTTCCCAACCTCCTTTTCTGTTCTGCCGTGGCTCCGGCTGATGGGCCGGGCGACGCGCGCCGTAACCCCGGCAAGTCGCTCTGGGGTCAGAAATAAAAATACACCACGAATGCGGCAGTTGCCTACCGAATTCATAAACTTTCTTTGACTTTGTTTTAAAAACCGGTTTTAGAGTCCCCAGCGCACGATTGCCGGGGTCTTCTTATCCCATCCCAGAGTGCAGACTTTGGCAGTTCCCAACACGAAATGCCGGCCCTCGCGGGGGTCGAGTCCGAGCCACCGCGCGGTCAGGATGCGGGAGAAATGTCCGTGCGCGACGATCAGCACATTGTCCAGGCCCGATTCCAGTACCCGGGCCACGATCTTGTCCGCCCGGGCAGCGACGTCGTCGAGCGCTTCACCGTTGGGCACGCCGTGCGTCCAGATCAGGTATTCGGGGTTGTCCTTGCGGATGAGGTCTGAGCTGATGCCCTCATAGTCGCCGTAGTCCCATTCCACCGCCAGCGGCTCCAGCTGGGCGTCAGGGTAGCCGGCGAGTTCGGCGGTCCGACGGGCGCGGCGCAGGGGGGAGGTCAGCACGAGGTCGAAGTCGACAGTTTCGAGCACCCTGCGCGCTTCCACGGCCTGCTGCTCGCCTTCCACGGTGAGGGGCATGTCGGTGAGCCCGGTGTACTGCCCGCTCTTGGACCACTCTGTTTCGCCGTGCCGCAGGATCCACAGTTGGGGGCGGGGGCCGTTAGATGGTGCAGTCACTTAGGACTCCTCAGTGGTGGAAGGTTCGGCGCCGGCGGGCGCCGCCTCGGGCTGGACCGCCCACCAGTCCCGCAAGCGGGATTCGGCGACGGCTGGATCGAGCGGGCCATGCTCCATACGTTCTTCGAGCAGGAATTTGTAGGCCCGGCCCACTACGGGACCGGGTTTGAGGCCGAGCAGGGCCATGATCTGGCCACCGTCGAGGTCCGGGCGGACGGCGTCGAGGGATTCCTGTTCGCGCAGCGCCGCAATCCTGGTCTCGAGGTCGTCGTAGGCGAAGGACAGCCGGTCGGCCTTGCGCTGGTTCCGGGTGGTGACGTCGGAGCGGGTGAGCCGGTGCAGACGCTCCAGGAGGGGCCCGGCGTCGGTGATGTAGCGGCGGACCGCGGAATCGCTCCACCCGGCCTCACCGTAACCGTAGAAGCGCATGTGCAGCTCCACAAGCCTGGCTACGGCCTTGATGGTGTCGTTGTCGAAGCGGAGCGCCTTCATCCGCTTCGCGGTCAGCTTGGCGCCCACCATGTCGTGGTGGCGGAAGCTCACCGCACCGCCCGGTTCAAAGCGGCGCGTGGCTGGCTTGCCGACGTCGTGCATCAGCGCCGCGAACCGCAACACAAAATCCGGGCCGGGAACCGGGCCGTCCGCCTTCGATTCCAGGGCGGCGGCCTGTTCCAGGACCTGGAGCGAGTGCTGGTAGACGTCCTTGTGGCGGTGGTGCTCATCGGATTCGAGTCGCAGGGCCGAGACTTCCGGCAGCACCAGGTCCGCGAGTCCGGTATCGACCAGGAGGTCCACGCCCGCGCGCGGCTGCGCCGCGCAGATGAGCTTGATCAGTTCATCGCGCACGCGTTCGGCCGAGATGATGCTGATCCGTTCCGCCATCCGGACCATCGCCTCGCGCACTTCGGGGTGCACCGACACCCCCAGTTGGGCCGCGAACCTCGCTGCGCGCATCATGCGCAGGGGGTCGTCGGAGAAGGACGTTTCCGGCGGTCCCGGGGTGTTGAGGATTGAGGCGTGCAGGTCGCGGACGCCGCCGAAAGGGTCGACGAGCTCCAGCATGGGCAGTCGCAGCGCCATGGCGTTGATGGTGAAGTCCCGCCGCAGCAGGTCATCCGTCAGGGATGTTCCGAAGGCCACCAGCGGCTTGCGGGACTCCGGATCGTAGGCGTCGGCCCGGTACGTGGTGATTTCGATCTGGAAGTCGCCCTTGCGCATCCCGATGGTGCCGAAGGCGCGCCCGATCTCCCAGTAGTTATCCGCCCATTTCTTGATCAGGGCAACAGTCTGGTCCGGGGTGGCGTCGGTGGTGAAATCGAGGTCGGGCGAGACCCGGCCAAGAAACAGGTCACGGACGGGCCCGCCCACGAGGGACAGCTCGTGGCCGGCGTCGACGAAGCGCTGCCCGAGCTCCAGAACCACCGGATCCACCTGGAAAGAAACGGTGTGGGGGTCAGTCTTGTGATGTGCGTGCGCCATAGTTACTTAAGCTTGTCAGAAAACCGCGCCAGCACCACACCGGACCCTCAAGGATCCGGCCGGTTCGTCACGATTGCGGGTGAACCGGCGCGGGCCGACTTTCCCGGCCGTCCACTTTCCGGCCATGTTTAGGTCATCAACAGCGGGCAAGAGTCGTTAGAGTGGACCTCATGGCCCATCCCGTACCGAGCGCTCCCGGCAGGAGGACAAACGCACCGTTGCCGTCGGCAATAGGTGCCAATGTCGCGCCTGTCCAGCACACGGGCCACGCTTCCCTGCCCACCGTCGAGGAAATCTCCGCCGGCGGCGTCGTGGTGGACATGTCCGACGCCGACCTGCGGGTAGCGATCATCGCGCGCCTCAACCGCGGCGGCCGTCTCGAATGGTGCCTGCCGAAAGGCCACCCGGAAGGCAAGGAAAGCAACGAGGAAGCCGC
>JBKPBZ010000009.1:0-4558 GCA_046727115.1 Actinomycetota bacterium
ATGTCCACCTGCCAACCGGCATCCAGCAAACGTTGCGCGATGGCCCGGCCCAGCACGCCTGTACCCCCAAGAATGACCGCTCGTTTCATCACGCTAACCCTAGTGGACGCTCACCACGACTCTCAGAAGGCAGTGGCGGAACGCGAACGGGACGGGACCGACGCATCAGCCCAGCCGCGCCCGTTACCAACCGCCGCGCGTCGGTGTATGTCCCTTACGGGCGTCGTCGGGCATTGCCATTTCGGCCCGCAGGCCGAGGAGCCGGATCGGACGGCCCGCTTCGATTCCGGCCGCGAGGTCCAAGGCCCGCGCGAGGATCTCGTTCCGGTCGAATGTCGCGGGCATCTTCCTCGCGTGGGTCTTGGTGAAAAACGGGGCGTACCGAACCTTGAGGGTCAACCCAACCACGGGCCGTCCTTCGGCCACTACATCCTCAAGGACACGCGCTGTCAGGTCCTTCACGGCGTCGTCCACCTGGGCCGGCTCAGTCAGGTCCCGCTGGAAGGTGGTCTCCCGACTATGCCCGCGGGCAACCCACGGCGTGTCGTCCACAACGCTGGCGCCGTCCCCGCGTCCGAGCTCGGCGTACCAAGGACCCATCTTGGGGCCGAACTCCGGGACCAGATCCTGGGGGTCGGACGCGGCGAGGTCGGCGACTGTGTTGATGCCGAGTTTGGCCAGCCGGCCCGACACTTTGGTTCCGACGCCCCACAGGTCCCTGGTTGGCCGACTGCCCATGACATCGAGCCAGTTCCCGGCAGTGAGACGGAAGACGCCGGCCGGCTTGCCGAAACCGGTGGCGACCTTGGCCCGGACCAAGGTATCGCCGATGCCCACGCTGCAATGGAGCTGCGTTCGCTCCAGGACAGCGGCCTGCACCTCCCGTGCGTAGGCCTCCGGATTCTCTGTCTCAGTGCCTACAAAGGCTTCATCCCAACCGAGCACCTGCACGGTGGCGCCGGGCTGCGCGCGCAGGGTAGCCATCACCGTTTCAGACGCCGCGAGGTAAGCCTCGTGATCGACAGGCAGAATCACAGCGTCGGGCACTTTCCGGGCCGCAATGCGTAGGGGCATTCCTGAACCCACGCCGAACGCCCTGGCTTCGTAGGATGCGGTCGACACCACGGCTCGTTCCGTGGGGTCGCCCCGACCGCCGACAATGATCGGCTTGCCGGCAAGCTCCGGCCGGCGGAGCACTTCGACCGCCGCGATGAACTGGTCGAGATCGACATGCAACACCCACCGGATTCCGCTCACGCCACCAGTCTGCCCTAAAGATCCCCGGCAAGCATTGGCTCTCCACCGAGCGTGGCCGGAGCCCAGGTGTGGGGCGAAGCGAAGATGTCACACCTCACTGCGCAACCACTGCCATCTAGTGGCGATTCACAGCCCCGCTGGCCCAAGCGCCATCCCAGCCCCCACCTCACAGCCGCGCTGACCTTTGGCCAATCCGGTTCGCTGCCAGTAGCCTGCTGGGATGGTCGAGGACGAGCAGGAACTGACAGGTGGGAATGCGTCTGAAAGTGTTGTGCGCATTGGTCAGACGGTCCGAAAGCCTTGGCTGGAAAACTCTTCCGGTGTGCAGCGCTATCTTGGCGCGCTCCGGTCAGCAGGCGTGGATGTTCCTCAGCCCCTGGGCCGGGACGCGGATGGCCGGCATATGGTCGAGTACATCCAAGGTGGACTCGCGCTGGTTCAGTTGCCGCTCGGGCAGGACGATTTGCTACGGGTGGGCCGGATGATTCGGCAAATCCATGATGCGAGTGAAGGCGTCGTGATACCCAATCCGGACGACTGGAACATGCTGCTGCCCGCTGAGAATCCGAACCTGATGTGCCATAACGACCTCGCTCCGTGGAACCTCATCATGGGAGACCGTTGGGTGTTCATCGATTGGGATGGCGCTGGACCCAGCACGCGGCTGTGGGATTTGGCCTACGCCGCGCAGTCGTTCGGCCAGCTGTTCGACGGGCAACCGGTGGAAGATGCCGCTCTGTGATTGCGTGCCGTTGTTGACGGTTACGAAGCCGATGAAGCATTACGCAAGGCGCTGCCGGCCGCTATGGCCAAACGAACTGCAGCGATGTACCATCTCCTGGAGTCCTCGAACAAGACCGGTTTCCAGCCATGGGCTGAGATGTATGTCAATGGACACGGCGAGCACTGGCGTGCCGCTGCTCAGTACGTCGCACGGCACGAAGTGATTTGGGAACAGGCCCTCACGCAGATGGGCGAAAATAGTCTCGGCTTCGTCCCTGCTTGCGTGCCAGACTCCTCACATGACCAAGGAACGCAATGAACTGAAGAGCATCGGATACGAGATCTTCATCGGTATCCTTTCGATCCTGTCGATCGTCAATCTGGTGCTCTTGTATGCCGCGCAGGAGAAGTCGCTCGACACCGTGCTGACGGTGATGAACGCCCTTTTCAGCATGATCTTCGTCGCCGACTTCCTCTACCGGATCTTCACCGCACCAGCGGCGGGCGCCTATTTTTTCAAGCACTTCGGCTGGGCCGACCTGCTGGCCAGCGTGCCTTTGGCGCAATTCAAGATCCTGCGCATCTTCCGGCTGGTCCGGGTGTACCGCCTGCTCAGCGATGTCGGCATCGGCACGGTCGGCCGCGCCCTTATCAAAGATCGGGCAGGCAGTTCCCTATACATTCTGCTGCTCATGGGCATTTTCGTGCTGGAATTCGGAAGCCTCACGATACTCGGCGTCGAGGAGGGCGCCCCAGGGGCCAACATCACGACCGCCTCAGACGCCATCTGGTACACGATCGTCACGATCTCAACAGTTGGATACGGTGATCAATATCCGGTCACCGATGCGGGTCGCATGATCGGGACAGGGATCATCGTCGTCGGTGTCGGCATCTTCGGCACCTTCACCGGCTACCTGGCCAACTTCTTCCTGGCTCCCAAGAAGGATTCCGCACCGCCCGTCGATGCGGCTGACACGACTCCCGGGACGGTCGCAGGGCTCCGCCAGAGCCTCGAAGAGTCCGAAGCAAAACTCGCCCAAATCAGAAAGCTGCTTGCCGGGCCAACCCAGTGAACCCCGCCGCTCCGGACCAGTAGCGGTCCGTCCCCGTCGGCCTGCCGGAACGGCAGGCTTCACTTAGCCAGACTGACGAGTTTTCGGTGGGTCGCGGCATCCATCATGTCCCGTAAACGGTCGCTCGTCGTGGGCTGCTTTGCAGGCGTGGCTTCGGGCTGTGGTGCTGCTCCAGAACGTCCCGGGCCGTGGTCCATTTCCGGCTTCCGTACCGGTCGTTGTTGATGTAGCGCAGAGCCGCGTCTCCGCTGAACATGCTGGCGAAGTACTGCATGCCCTGCCACGGCGGGAATGGTTCGGTTGAGGCAGGCATGATGGCTCTGACTGCCCGACTCATTGCAGTCAGGGAACCAACACTGCCCGCATAGAGGAGCCGGAATTGCGTTCCGGTCAGCTCGGTCATGGTAGATGCCAGGGTCCTTGCCGTGACCCGGTCCCCGGCGATCTGGAGGACACGGGGCGCCCGCTCGTCGACGGCGGCGGCGGCAGTGTAGGCGGCCGTGTCGTCTTTGGTGGTGAAGTCGAGCACTTGGTCGGGGTCGGACCAGAAGAGCACGCGGCGCCGCGAGAACAGGATCATTGGTGCCTGCCCGGAGAGCATGTCGGTGAAGGCGCCGTTGAGGATCGAAGTGGCCTGGATTTCGGTTGCGTCCAGTTTCTCAGCGAAGTCCCTGCGGAGCTGCAAGTTCCGGTTGCTTCGGGGCCGGATACCACGGTAATCGATGGAGAAATCGGACGGGATGAAACGCGGCACGCCCACGGCGGCCGCGGCCTCCAGCAAGCGCGATTGAGCACCCAAGATAACGCTGTCGAGGCCGTTGATCGCCGAGACCACACAGTCAACATCTGTGCAGGCCCTTCGGAGACCGTCCGGATCATCGTAGTCCGCCTGGATCACCTCGGCGCCCTGGGCCCGGAGCTGCGCGATCCGCGCTGAGCTGGTCTGTGGTCGAGTCAGGACCCGAACGGTGGCCCCCAGGGCGATCAGATTCCGGAGGATTAATCCGCCAAGATCGCCGGTTGCACCGGCGAGAAGGACGGTGCCCGGAGTGGGTGTCGTCGCGGTCATGGGTTGCACCTCAAATGATGTCTGGTGGAAAGGCGATAGTCCGCTAAAGACTACCAACGGTGGGGGAGATGCGATTCGAGCGGTCACTCGACGCTGAAACTTGAAGGCTACCGAAATAGAGCGAAGACGCGCACGGGTTCCGGAGCGAAGTTCAGTCCCAAGCAGCGCCCGCCCTACTTCGGCGCTTTGAAATGTCGGCCTTAACAGATACTAAAACGTAGACATCGGACCAGTGTTGCACGGCCCTTACCGTTCTGCGCCGAGTGCAGGTCGTGGGGCTCACCCCTCGAACCCGATGTCCCTCAGCGTCAGCGCCGGCGGCGAACTGCCGTCGATGTCTAGTACGCCGAACTCCTTGGCAACCGCGGCGGCGACCAGCACTTGGCCGGTCCGCGCCATCAGGTTCGGATCGTGGAACAGCGCGTTGATCACG
>JBKPBZ010000010.1:0-1925 GCA_046727115.1 Actinomycetota bacterium
CCGAGGGCAGTGGTGGTGATGGCAGTCATGAAAACAGGGCCCCTTCGAATTCGGCTGAATATTCCGCGTGCCCGTCCGAATAGACCGTGAGCCAGGCGAAATCGAACTCCTGCTCCAGCCGCGGACCGTCGACAAAGAACAAAGCGGTGGCGAGCGCATCGGCCACCATTGCGGACCCGGCCATGGCCCAGCTGGCAACCACGCTGCGCACCGGCGCTCCCGTGGTGCCGTCCAGAACATGATGGAACCCGTCGCCCCAGGCCCGCCGGTTGGTCGCGGAAGCGCAGAGGGCGCCGGCCCCCAGCTGGACGGTGCCGATGGCCCGGGTCGGATCGTAGGGATGCTCGAGGGCAACCGCCACCGGATCCGGCCCCGGATTCAGCAGGTCCCCGCTGGCATCGATGAAGTGCGCGGCGCAACCGACGTCCCGGAGCTGGGCGGAGAGCAGATCGGCCAGCTGCCCCTTGCCGGCCGCGCCGACGTCGATCACAACCGGCGCGGTGGTTGTCAGCGCGGTGCCCTGCCAGTCCAGCACCTCCTCCCAGCGCGGCGCTGGAAGCGGCGCACCGCCCGGGCTCAGGGTGTAGTTGGCGTCGTAGCCCAGGCGCTCCAGGCTCCCGCCGATGAGCGGGGTCATTGCACCCCCGGTGAGCCGGTACAGCGTGCCGTACAGCTCGGCCAGAGCGGCTGATTCGGCGGGCAGCTCAAAGCGGCCAGGCGAGCGGGCAGTGTCCGCAATGAGCGAGTCGGGCCGGAACCGGGACCACGCGGCGTCGTAGCTCTCCACTGTGGCGAGCAGCCCACGGCGGCGTTCGGCGGAGAGCCGGGACGGCGTGGAAATCTCCCAGCGGGTCCCGATCCCGTCAAAAGTGAAGTGCGCCCAGCCCGGATGCGGCACGATTCCTCTGTCCCTGTCGGGCTACTGGGCCTGTGTCTTGATATCCGCCACGGCCTGGTTGAAGCCGCCGCTGGTCAGCGAGGATCCGGCCACTTTGGAAACCTTGATGTCGTCGAGCTTCTTGCCCACCACCTGGTCCTGGATGCCGCTGGCAAACTCGCCCTGGAATTTGCGGGTGTTCGGATTTGACGGGTGCTGCGTGATCTTCACGTCGGACACGGCACCGCCGGCCAGCGTCAGCTCCACGCCAACGGTCTCAGTGCCGTTGGGGGAGGTGTATTTACCGTCGGCACTGTACGTGCCGTCCTTGTAGGAACCGGTACCGGCGGCGGACTCGGATGCAGGGGGCGCGCCCTGGGCGGCCGGCGCTTGCGCAGACGGGGCGCAGCCAGCCGCGGTTCCAGCCACGGAGAGGCCGGCAATGCCGACAAGGACGCTCTTGCGGAAGGCGCTATTCATGCGGGACTCGATTCTTTGCGGGGATCGGCTGCGAACAATGTGCAGGCATCTCAGGGTTTGCAGACGTTGATTTCAGGGTAACGGTTCAGCCTTGGTGCCAGCCATTGACCACCTTGGTTTTCCCGGAGCCTGGCCCCAGCCGTCATGCCGGGCGCCAGATTCCGCCACACACGGGCCCACCGGTAGGCTAGAAGTGTGACCCCAGAAGAACTCTCCCTCGCCATTTCCGCCTGCCTGAAGGACGCTGTCTCAGCCGGTGACATAGCCCTATCGGCAGCCGACATCCCGGATGAGGTGCGTGTGGAGCGCCCGAAGAACAGGGACCACGGGGACTGGGCCACCAACGTCGCCCTCCAGCTGGCCAAGAAGGCAGGTACCAACCCGCGGGAGTTCGCGTCCGTCCTGGGCGCCCGGCTCAAAACGATCACCGGCGTGTCCGCGGTGGACATCGCCGGCCCGGGCTTCCTGAACATCACCGTGGACGCAGCTGCCGCCGGTACCCTCGCCAAGGCGATCGTCGAGGCAGGTGCCGCCTACGGCACCAACACCGCGCTCGCCGGGCACGTGG
>JBKPBZ010000011.1:0-6471 GCA_046727115.1 Actinomycetota bacterium
GTCTCCGCGTAGATTTTCAGGGCGTCCCGGACGAAGGCCGCGCCGTCGGCACCGCCGTAGTTCGCAGCGAACCGGGGATCGGCCACATACATCTCGCCGAGTCCCATCACGTACCCCTTGATGTCCGGACCTGCGGCGCTGGCGCCACTCGCTGCGCCGCCTGCGGTGGGTGTTGCCGCCGGGGTGCCGGGGATACCCCGGAGCCATTCGACGTGGCGCCGGGCCAGGTCCTGCGCCTGCGCGCTGTCCGCGCGAACCCCCGACTTCGCAGCGGCCATCCAGTCGGCGCCGAGCTGCCGGGACTGCTCCGTCCAGGCAGCTTTCTCCTCCGCCCCCATGCCGCGCCACCAGGTGTCCGACTTCGCGTAGGCATCCTTGCCCCACCGCTGCTGGACTTCCTCCTGGTACTTGGTGTGGTCGAAACCGTCGAACATTTCCTCGGCCATGATCTTTCCTCCCGTTTGCAACGCCTCAATGGTGTGCCGGACCGAAGCAATCTGCCGGCCCAGCCTGTCCTCTTCCTGCAGCAGCCACGCCAGGTGCCGGCCCAGTGCATGCTCCGCATCCGCCTCGTTGCCGAGCACTTCCGCGATCGCCGGCAGCCCGAGCCCCAGATCGCGCAGGAGCAGGATCCGCTGCAGTCGGACCAGCGACTCTTGGCCGTAGTAGCGGTAGCCGTTGTTGCCGGTGCGGGTTGGCCTGAGCAGGCCGATGTCGTCGTAGTGACGCAAAGTCCGGCCCGTGGTGCCGGCCAGTTTCGCGATCTGCTGAACAGACCAATCCATGCCTCCACCTTCCTGTTTCCTCGGGCCTGTTCCCTCTGGTTCTCTCGGGCGGCCCGATCCCTCTGGTTCCCTCGGGCGGCCCGATCCCTCTGCCTCCGGGGTGCTGCTCCCCCGCCCGCGGGCCGCTGCCAGCCCGTCCCTTTGACTCTAAACTTTGACGCTACGTCAAAGTCAAGGGTCCGCGAGTGAGGGCGCCGGGAGAGGTCCATGCGGCCGGACGGGTGCCTGCGAGACGGTAAGTTTGAGGCATGGTTTTCCCTTCCTCCCCCGCCCCGGCCGCCCGGCTGGTCCGGCGGACGCTCACAGGTGCGGCTGCCGCCGTCGTCGTCCTGGCCGCAACGGCATGCACCCCGGCCGGTTCGATTGAGAACGCCGACGTCCCGGCGTGGAAGGCGACCGCCCTGCCCTCGGCCCCCGGGACAGTACTGGAGGATGCCGGTAAGATCCTGAACCGGGATCCGATCGTCCGGGCCGCGTCCGGCGTGCCCGCCGGCACCTACACCCTGACCATGACGTGCGAGGGCGGCGGCAAGGCGTTCTTCGCCGTCAGCCTGGACGGCAGCCAGCTGGCCGAAGCGGGAGCCGCGTGCAACGGCAGCCGCGAAACCGCCCGCATCAAGGTGCCCGTCGCGGGCGAGGTAACGCTCAGCACGTCCAGTGTGGATGCCCCGCTCCTCTACGCCTACCACCTGGCAGCGTCGGAGTAAGACTTGCCCGCGGCCGGGCCCCGGGTCCGCCCGTGTCCGCTGCTGGGCCTGTCCGAACCGGTCCTTTCGCCTCTGGCGCTTGATCCCGGGCAACCTTAATCTCGGGGTATGCCAACTGTGCCGGCGAGCAGGGCGCCGCGACAGCGCACCCCGGCCGCCGCCGTGGTGCTCTCAGTTGCGCTATTTCTCGGGACGGTCCTGTCCGGCTGCGAGTATGAATACAGCGCCGACCACTGGGACGATGAAACAACCTCCGCTGCCGCTGCACCGACCACTGACGCCGCCCTGCCCCGTGACCCCCACCTCAACGAACCGGTGTCCGGAAAGGAGCTGGACGCCTGGGTCCACGAGGTGCTGCCGGACACCGAGGGGCAGGTTTTCCATACGGGCTTTGGGACGCTGGAGGCCGACGAAGAGCGGGAGGAGACCACAACCGTGCTGCCCAAGGGTACCTATGCCCTGACCCTGGCTTGCCGGAGCGCCCGCCGGGTGTCATTTTCGGTCGAGAACGGTGAGAGCGAACTCGTGGACCTGAATCTGCGGTGTGGGACGTCCAGGGTGAACGTGGTGCAGCTGCCGGCAGATGCGGTGCTCTCGATCAAAGTGGATGCGAACGGACCGGCGAACTATGCGTACCGGGTGAGCCGCATCTGAGGGTTCCGGCCGGCCGAGAAGTCGGGAGTGTGTATTAGGCGGGGCACCCGTCGGGGCACCGCAGGGTTTCGGGGCTCGCGGCGCACTCGGCGCAGTAGAGCGTGAGCGTCCGGCAGCTCGGATTCGAGCAGTTCTCGAACTTGCTCGTGGGCGCCGCGCAGCGGACACACTCGCCGATGGTCTTGGCGTCCCCGCTGAACTCGAGGTGCATGCGCTTGTCGAACACGTACAGGGAACCCTCCCACAGGCCCTGATCCTTGAAGGCCTCGCCATAGCGCACAATGCCGCCGTCGAGCTGATAGACCTCCTTGAACCCGCGGTTCACCATCAGGCTCGAAAGCACCTCGCAACGGATGCCTCCGGTGCAGTAGGTGACAACCGGCTTGTCCTTGAGGGCGTCGTATTTGCCCGAATCGAGTTCCTTGATGAAGTCATGGGTGGTGGCAACGTCGGGGACCACAGCGTCTTTGAACTTGCCGATCTGGGCCTCGAAGCCGTTGCGGCCGTCGAAGAACACGACCTCGTCGCCCTGCTGTTTCTTGGCTTCAATGAGTTCGTGGAGCTCTTCGGGTTTGAGGTGGGTTCCGCCGCCCACCACCCCGCCGGCGTCGACTCTAAGCTCGCCCGGGGCGCCGAAGGAGACAATTTCGTCCCGCACCTTCACGCTGAGCCGAGGGAAGTCTGCCGCGCCGCCGTCGGACCACTTCACGTCGATGTCGTGGAATCCCTTGTACTCCCGGGTGGCCTTGACGTACTGCTTAACGGCGTCCAGTTCTCCGCCGACCGTGGCGTTGATGCCGTCCTTGGAGAGGATGATGCGGCCGGTTAGCCCGAGTTTTTCGCACAGGGCGCGCTGCCAGAGCCGGACGGCGTCCGGGTCAGCGAGGGGGGTAAATCCGTAAAAGAGCACAATCCTGTTCAAAGCCACGTATTTAAGGGTACTTGCTGGGAAGGAGAGCCAATCAACTGTCACAATTGGGTACGCAACCGGCCTTCCCCGACCCGGCCACTGTTGCTTGTG
Organism: Actinomycetota bacterium; assembly: GCA_046727115.1. Taxonomy (GTDB): domain Bacteria; phylum Actinomycetota; class Actinomycetes; order Actinomycetales; family Micrococcaceae; genus Arthrobacter. The sequence continues at coordinate 3,168 of JBKPBZ010000011.1, forward strand.
GCACTGCTGGAATACGCTCATCACATGAGTCTTGACGCCATGGTTGAAGACACCACGCACCTGCTGGAAGTCTGGGTTGCCGGATGGGCCGGTTGTCGCGGATATGAAACCCGCAGGGAGGGACGGTTCCCTGCGGCCTTGCGCGCGGACACCACCCACGAATGGGAATACTTCGCCTACGATCCGTCCGATTCAGAGTTCGCGGAGCTGGCGGCGAAGACGGCCGAAGTGCCAGCCAGAGTCCTCACTGTCCTCACAAACGACGTTGCCAGGTATTCGGCCTTGGGACCACGGCACGGCCTCCATGTCACTTCGGCTTCCCAAACCATGATGATTGTGGACATGGAGACCCAGGACTCGGAGGACCCGTGGCTTTCGGACGACGATCTCAAGCTGGAGACGTCCCGGACGGACGGCGTCCACCACGCCGTGGTCCACGCCCGCGATGAGGTCGCCGCGAGCGGACGCGTGTTTGTGGTGGGACACACCGCCATCTTCGACAAGATCGTGACGTCGCCGACCTACCAGCGGCGGGGGCTGGGCAGCTTCATCATGAAGGCCCTGGCGGCCCAGGCGTTCGAACACGACGTGGATTCCGGCCTGCTGCTCGCCTCGCTGGACGGACAAAAACTGTATTCGCACCTCGGCTGGCGCATGGTCTCCCACGTACTGATGTTGTCGACGTCGGACGAAGGGGCGGATCTGTCCGTCGGTTGAGCCGCGCGCGGTGACCCCACCCGGGAACGGCCGCTCCGGCAGCCTGCCGACCTCCCGGCCGCCTTGTCTGACCCGGTTTGGCCCTTCGCCATGCCGGCGCCGCAGTGCCTGCCGGGCGGGCGATTTGAGACCGGATGAAAGAATGTGTGAGTGAACCCGCATGAGTCCCTGATTCCGTTGCTGGGCCGAGGCCCGGATCCGGAACAGCTGCGCCATGTGCGAACGATCCCGGCCCGCCAGGCCGTCAATGCGCCGTGGCCGGAGTGGTCCCACCCGGACCTCGTGAGAGCCTACGGTTCCCTGGGCATCCACGAGCCGTACCTTCACCAGGTCCAGGCCGCCGAACTGGCCCACGCCGGAGAGCACGTGGTCATTGCCACCGGCACGGCGTCCGGAAAGTCGCTGGCGTATCAGCTTCCGGCCCTGGACGCGATCCACCGCTCCGAGCTCAGGGTCCTGGCAGATCCCGGGAAAATCCACGACGACGGCGCCGTGACTCTCTATCTGTCGCCCACCAAGGCCCTGGCCGCCGACCAGCTGGCCGCGATCCGGGGCCTGAAGCTCCCCACAGTCCGGGCCGAAACCTACGACGGCGACACCGATCCCGCTTCCCGGCGCTGGATCCGGGACCATGCGAATTTCATCCTGGCCAACCCTGACATGCTGCACTTTGGCATCCTCCCAAACCATGCGTGGTGGGCCCGGTTCTTCCGGCGCCTGCGCTATGTGATCGTGGACGAGGCCCACAGCTACCGCGGGGTCTTCGGCTCCCATGTGGCAAACCTCATGCGCCGACTGCGCCGGATCTGCGCCTACTACAGCCCCGCCGGCTCGCATCCCGGACCCGTATTCATCGCGGCATCCGCCACGGCCTCTGACCCCGAGAGGTCCTTCGGCCGGCTGATCGGCGCACCAGTGCGGGCCGTTTCCGAGGACAGCTCGCCGCACGGGTCCACCACCGTGGCGTTTTGGGAACCGGCCCTGACGGAGCTCCGGGGCGAAAACGGTGCCAAGGAGCGCCGCACCGCCGTCGCCGAGACCGCCGACCTGCTGGCCAACCTGGTCGCCTCCCGCACCCGGACCATAGCGTTTATCAAGTCCAGGCGTGGGGCAGAGACGATTTCCTCCATCGCCAAGCGCCTCCTCGACGAGGTGGACCCCAGCCTGCCCCAGCGTGTGGCCGCCTACCGCTCGGGCTATCTGCCGGAGGAGCGACGGGCCCTGGAAAAGTCGCTGCGCTCGGGTGAGCTGCTGGGCGTCTCGAGCACGTCCGCGCTGGAACTGGGCATCGACATTTCTGGCCTCGACGCCGTTCTGGTCGCCGGCTGGCCCGGCACGCGAGCGTCATTGTTCCAACAGATCGGCCGGGCGGGGCGCGCCGGCCAGGACGCGATCGCGGCGTTTGTGGCAAGCGACGACCCGCTGGACACGTACTTGGTGAACCATCCCGAGGCAATTTTCGACGTCTCGGTGGAGGCCACGGTCTTCGACCCCTCCAACCCGTATGTGCTGGGCCCGCATCTGTGTGCCGCCGCCGCGGAACTTCCCCTCGGGTTCGCCGAACTGGAGCTCTTCGGAGCCACGTCGGAGAAGCTGCTGGACCGGCTGGTTCTGCAGGGCTACCTGCGCAAACGGCCGGCCGGATGGTTCTGGACCCATCCGCAAAGTGCCGCCGCCATGGTGAACCTCCGGGCAGATGGCGGGGGGCCGGTGAGCATCGTGGATGCCGAGACCGGCTCCTTGCTCGGCACCATGGATTCGCCCCAGACCCATTACCAGGCCCACACCGGCGCCATCTATGTCCACCAGGGCGACAGCTATGTGGTGGAGGACCTGAATGAAGACGATCACTGTGTGATGGTGCGCCGGGCGAACCCCGACTACTACACCACCGCCCGGGACGTGACCCAGATCGAGGTCCTCGCAACGGACCGCACCACCCAGTGGGGCGATGTGGCCGTGCATTTCGGCGACGTGAAAGTGACAACGCAGGTGGTCTCCTTCCAGCGCAAGGCGCTGATTTCGAATGAGATCCTCGGCGAGGAACCCCTGGAACTGGGCGCAAGGGACCTATTTACCAAGGCGGTCTGGTTTGTCGTGGACAACCGCTCGCTGACCGGTGCCGGGCTGATCGAGGCACAGTTCCCCGGAGCCCTGCACGCTGCCGAGCACGCGGCCATCGGCCTGCTGCCGCTGGTGGCTTCCAGCGACCGTTGGGACATCGGCGGAGTGTCCACGGCCATCCACGCCGACACCGGAGTGCCCACCATCTTTGTCTACGACGGCCATCCCGGCGGCGCCGGCTTCGCCGAACGCGGCTACGACAAGGCCAGGTTGTGGCTGACCGCCACGCGCGACGCCATCAAGGCCTGCGAATGCGAGTCCGGCTGCCCGTCCTGCGTCCAGTCCCCCAAATGCGGCAACAAGAACAACCCGCTCGACAAGGACGCTGCCGTCACACTGATCGACGTGCTGCTCAAGGACGCCAGCGAACTGATGCAGAGCGGCGACTCCGGCACGCCGGCGCCGACGGCCGGGACACCGGGAGAGACGCCCGCCCAGCCGCTTCGAGCCTGAACCGCGTCTC
>JBKPBZ010000012.1:0-10832 GCA_046727115.1 Actinomycetota bacterium
CCGGCGTTCATGAACCGGCCCCAGGCGATCCGCTTGGCCGCCGTGGCCAGGTCCGTGGACGCATCGACATAGGCCGGGGACTTGCCGCCGAGCTCCAGCGTCACGGGGGTCAGATGCTCCGCCGCCGCGCGCATCACCACCTTGGCCGCGGCCTCTCCCCCGGTGAAGAAGATGTGGTCGAAGCGTTCGGCCAGCAACGCCGTGGTCTCCGGGATGCCTCCCTCAACCACCTCGACGGCGCCGGCCAGGTAGTCGGGCATCCACCGGGCCAGCGTGGCCGAGGTGGCGGGGGCGTGTTCGCTCGGCTTGAGCACCACGGTGTTCCCGGCGGCCAGGGCGCCGGCCAGCGGGCCGAGCAGCAGTTGCAGCGGGTAATTCCACGGCCCGATCACCAGCACGACGCCCAGCGGAGTGAGTTCGGTCCAGGCGCGGGCCGGCTGCACCGCGAGCGGCACGGGCACGCGGCGGGGCCGCAGCCAGCCTTCGAGGTGCCGTTCCAGATGGGCCGCCTCGGCGTCGACGAACCCGATCTCCGCCAGCTGCGCCTCGGTGCGGTGCTTGCCCACATCCTTGGCCAGGGCGTCGGCGAAGTCCGAGTGCCGTTCCGCCAGCAGGCGCCGCAACTGGCGCAGTTGCTCGAGCCGCCAAGTGAGCGGACGGGTGCTCCCGGCGTCGAACGCGGCCCGGGCACGGGCGACGGGTGAGGTTACATGCTGCATCCGATCAATGTACAGTCACACGGACGTCCGCCGGCCCGGTGCCGGATAAAACCCTTCCAACGCTGGAATGGTCCGGTTTTCAGGACTATGTTGAACATATGAACAAGGTAGCGAGCAAGCACTTCGGCGAGGTCGAGCTCAATCACGGAAGGGACCACAATCTCACCGCCACGCATGAGCTGGCGGGCCAGCCCGTGGAGCTTGACCTGAATGTCAACGCGCATGACCATTTCGATGAAGCAGCCATGCATAAAGTTGACTACCGCTTGCGCTTCCTGCCTGAGCTCGTGGACCAGGTCCGCGAAATGATTGCCGAGGAGCTGGACCAGGAAGGCACCAGCCCGCAGGAGTACCGCGACTTCCACTGCAACGCGATCAAGGACGAACATCTCAAAAAGGTCTTCGGCGTCGAGGACAAGAGCCAGCTGACCGACGAGGTCTTCCTCAAGGCGCTCAAGCTCGGCCACGTGGGCATCTACCCGGGCCAGCCGGAACGCTACTTCGTCCTCGATTTCACGCTGGGCCAGCACTTCACCGACGAGGTCCTCGTCGCCTCCGCGGATGAGGACGGCGTCGTCGACGACGAAATCCTCTGGGAATCCTGACTCGGGCATCCTCAATCGGGGATCCTGAAGCGGGATCCTGAATCGAGTGCTCCGCAGGCGCCCTTTTGAGCGCTCAAAACGGCGGTTGCTCAGCAATCGATGACTAAGAACGTACGACGCCGGCCGGCCACCTTGTGAGGTGACCGGCCGGTGTCGTTGGGGTAGAGCGGGCTCCTTGGCGGCTGCTTGCCTTGAGGGCCTGTTATTTGGCCGCCCGCTACTTGGCGCCTGTTACTTGGCGGCTTGCAACAGTTCGGCGCGGACCGTCCTGGTGGCCGTGACGAGGTTGCGCAGGGACTCTTCGGTCTCGGCGTAGCCGCGGGTCTTCAGGCCGCAGTCCGGGTTGACCCAGAGCTGGCGGGACGGGACGTGCTTGACCGCTGTGCTCAGCAGCTCGGTGACTTCCTGCTCGCCCGGGACGCGGGGCGAGTGGATGTCGTAGACGCCCGGGCCCACGCCGCGGCCGAAGCCGTGGGACTCGAGGTCGTGCACAACCTCCATGCGGGAGCGGGCGGCCTCGATCGAGGTGACGTCGGCGTCGAGGCCGTCGATCGCGTCGATGATGGCGCCGAACTCGGAGTAGCACAGGTGCGTGTGGACCTGGGTGGCGTCCGCGGCGCCGGCGGTGGAGAGCCGGAAGGACTTCACGGACCAGTCCAGGTACGCGGCCTGGTCTGCCTTGCGCAGCGGCAGGAGCTCGCGCAGCGCGGGCTCGTCCACCTGGATGACCTTGATGCCGGCGGCCTCGAGGTCGGCGATCTCGTCGCGGAGGGCCAGGGCCACCTGGTTGGCGGTCTCACCCAGCGGCTGGTCGTCGCGCACGAACGACCAGGCGAGGATGGTGACCGGGCCGGTGAGCATGCCCTTCATCGGCTTGCTGGTCAGGGTCTGCGCGTACTGGGCCCATTTCACCGTGATCGGGGCGCTGCGGGTGACATCGCCCCACAGGATGGACGGGCGGGTGCAGCGCGAGCCGTAGGACTGGACCCAGCCGTGCACGGTGACGTCGAAGCCTTCGAGGTTCTCGGCGAAGTACTGGACCATGTCGTTGCGCTCGGGCTCGCCGTGGACCAGGACGTCGAAGCCGAGCTCTTCCTGCAGGTCCACGACGCGCTTGATCTCATCCTTCATGAGCTGCTCGTACTGCTCCGTGGTCAGGTCGCCGCGGTTAGCGCGGGCCCGGGCGGTGCGGATTTCAGCGGTCTGCGGGAAGGAGCCGATGGTGGTGGTGGGCAGCGGCGGCAGGTGCAGCGCCTTCTCCTGGGCTGCCTCGCGGACGGCGTAGGCCGAACGGTTGAAGTCGGCGTCGGTCAGGGCGGCGGTGCGGGCCCGGACGTCGCCGCGGCGGACGCCCTCGGCCTCGGCGCGGGAGGCGATGACGCGGGAGGCTTCGTCGATGGCGGGCCGGACGGCAGCCTCGTCGGTCAGCAGACCGGCCAGGGTGACAACTTCAACCGCCTTCTGGTCGGCGAAAGCCAGCCAGCTGCGCAGCTGCTCGGACAGCTGGACTTCCTCGTCGACGTCGTGCGGGACGTGCTGGGTGGAAGTGGACGTGCTGATGGCCAGCTTGGCCACCGATTTCTTCAGTTCGGCGATCTTCTTCGCGGACGCGGCAAGATCGTTGCGCCAGATGTTGTGGCCGTCCACGACGCCGGCGACGAGGGTCTTGTTGCCCAGCGCGGCCAGGGCCGCGGCGGACGGGACCTCGCCCTTGAAGACGTCCAGGTGCAGGGCGTCGATGCCGGTGGCGGCGAGGGTGCCGAGCTGGCCGTTGAGCGCGCCGTACGGGGTGGAGACGAACAGCTGCGGGCGCTGGGCCGCGGCGGCGAGGGCCTCGTAGGAGCGGGCGACGGCGGCCTGGATTTCCACGGCCGGGGTGTCCTGGTCCACCACAAGGGCGGGCTCGTCGAGCTGGACCCAGCTGGCGCCGGCGGCGGCGAGCTTCTGAAGCAGTGCGGTGTAGACGGGGAGGATGTCCTCGAGGCGGGACAGCGGGCTGAAGCCGGCCGGGGCGTCGTCGGAGGCCTTGCTCAGCAGGAGGAACGTGACCGGGCCGACGATGTAGGGGCGGGTTTCCACACCGTTGGCGAGGGCGTACTCGAATTCCTCGACGATCCGGTTGGAGGTCAGCGCGAAGTTGGTCTCGGGGCCGATTTCCGGCACGAGGTAGTGGTAGTTGGTGTCAAACCACTTGGTCATTTCCAGCGGCTGCTGTTCCTTGTTGCCGCGGGCCAGGGTGAAGTAGGCGTCGATGTCGAGCTGTCCCCCAGCGTTGAGGAGGTTCCCGAAGCGGGCCGGCACGGCGCCGAGGTGGGCGGCGGCGTCGAGCACCTGGTCGTAGTAGGAGAAGGTGCCGGGGACGGCGGCGGCTTCGGTCAGGCCCAGGCCCTGGAGGCGCTTGGCGGTGCCGAGCTGGATTTCCTTGGCGGCGGCGTCCAGGGCGGCGGCGTCGATCTTGCCGGCCCAGTAGGCCTCGACGGCCTTCTTGAGCTCGCGGCGGCGGCCGATGCGCGGGTAGCCGAGGATCGAGGCGGACGGGAAGGGGGTGGTGCGCTGTTCAGTGATGCGAAGTTCAGTCATGGGGAGTCCTTGATGTTGTCGTTGACAGATGACGAAGGTGGGGTGCTCAGCTGGCGAGCTGGCCGCTGGCGGCACGCCGGGAGGCGTTGGCGCGGCCGGCGCCGTGCCCGCGGTGCGGGCGGGGCAGGGCGAGTTTGTCCAGCACGTCCAGGGCTGCGGCGTGCTCATTGAACGTGTACAGGTGGATGCCGGGGGCCCCGGCATCCAGGGCTGCGTTGGCGAGATCAACCGTGGCGCTGACGCCGATCCGGGTCCGCTCGGCATCGGTATCGGCGGCCGCGAGGCGTTCGATGAGTTCCGGGGCCGGTTCCACGCCGGTCAGTTCGCCGAGTCGGGCGAGCCGCCGGAGGCTGGTCAGCGGCATGACCCCGGGAATGATCGGGATGGTCACCCCGGCCCGGCGTGCCCGGGTCAGGAGGTCAGCATACTGCTCGGTGTGGAAGAACACCTGGGTGATGGCGAAGTCGGCGCCGGAGCGCTGCTTGGCCAGCAGGACCTCGACGTCGTGCGCCTCACTCGGGGATTCCGGGTGCCGGGTCGGGTAGGCGGCGACGCCCACCGCGACCTTGCCGGCGCACAGCAGCGCCGAGCGGCGCTGCTCCACCCGGCGGATGAGCTCGATCAGGTCCTGGGCGTACCGGAGTGATCCAGGTGCCGGGGTGGCGCCGTCCTTGGGCCGGTCACCGCGCAGGGCGAGGATGCCGCGGACGCCGACGTCGAGCAGGTCGCCGATGATCTCCGCCAGTTCCTGCGGGGAGTTACCGACGCAGGTCAGGTGGGCCAGGGGCCGCAGCGTGGTTTCCTGCACGAGCCGGTTGATCAGGTCCAGGGCGGTGCCGTGGTTGGAGCCGTTGGACCCGTAGGTCACGGACACGTAGTCCGGGTCCGTGGCTTCCAGTTCGCCGATGGTGGTCCAGAGGGATTCGGCGGCCGCGGGCGACCGCGGCGGGAACAGCTCGTAGGACAGCGCAACAGGGGCCGCGCCGGCGAGAGTGGGATGGGTATCGATAAGGCTTGGTGGTGACATTTGCGTCCTTGGCTGTGAACACTGACGCCAGAAGACCGATAACCCGGATGACCGGAACGGAACCGCCGTCAGTGAATTGAGTTTGGGGAACACGGAGGAAACTTCAGCAGGGCGCAGCCGCGACTGGTACGCCTGAAACGAAGTTGTCCGTGAGCAAATGTCAGGCCCACATGGGGGCACCCACACCCTCCTGGGCCGCCCTGGGGACTGCCTTCAGCGGAGGATCGCTGACACGTTACTGAGGTAACTTGTATAGAACTCTAGGCCCGGCTGCGGGGGCCTTCAAGTCGGCGTCCGAATTAAGACGCACCTTTACGGCCATTTGCGGGGCCCGGCAGAATTATGTTCGCCGCCATGGCCTTTTTCGGCTGGCACCGGGCCGCACTCCCCATCGCCCGTGGTCCGGACTATCCTGTTGCCATGATCCAGCTTCCAGCCAGCTACAGGGAGTATCTCGCCGGTAAGAGCGAGAGCTTCATCAATACGGTCCGGCCCGTCCTCATGCAGTCGGCCGCAGAAAAGTCGCACGGCGTGCGGGTCCTCGTGCTTCCGCATGGCCATCAGGCGCATCTGGACGACACTATCCCCTATGGCACGGTGGTGGAGGACATCGACTGACGCCGGTCAGCCCACCAGCGGCGGCTGTCCTTCGAGCCCGTCAATCCCTCGAGCCCGCCTATCCTTCCAGGAGGAGCCGCTGGGAGCGCGGGGCCAGCGTGTGTTCCAGCACCAGGCAGGCGGCACCGACCGCGCCGACGTCCTCGCCCACCCCCGTGCCCACCACTTCGATGCCGTGGATCTTCCGGGTGGCGCTGTTCGCGTCAACCAGGGCCGGGATTTGCTCCAGGTAAGCCGCTGACAGACACGTCCAGAACGGGCCGCCGAACACCACGCGGTCCACGTCCAGTGCGTTGGTGAGCGCCGAGACGGCACGGGCCACGAGGACGGCGGAGCGGCGAATGATTTCCCTGGCCTCTTCGTTGCCGGCGTCGGCGATCGCACACAATTCCGCGAAACGTTCCTGGACCGCCGGCGCGCTCCTGTCCCGGAGCGAACCATCCAGCACCCCGGCGGCCTCGGCCTGCGCCACGAGCACCTGCGGAATGGCGGAGGACTTCACGCAACCGTGCTGACCGCAGTCGCAGAGGGCGCCGCCCGGGTCCACGATGATGTGACCGATTTCCCCGGCGTTGCCCGAGGTTCCGCGGACCACTTCGTCGTTGAGGACGATCCCGCAGCCGATCCCGGTCCCCATGTACATGAAGACAAAGCTGCCCTCGCCGCTCGGGCCGCCGGCCCAGGTTTCGGCCACGGCCGCGGCGGTCACGTCCTTGTCCATCAGCGTGGACAGGCCGGTGGCCTCGGCCAGGGCATCCCGTAGCCCCACGTGGTCCCAGCCCGGCAGCAGCGGCGGGTCAACTACGGCGCCCTCGTTAAGGTCGATGGGGCCCGGCGAGGCAACCCCCAGCCCGGCGATCCGTTCCGGGTCCACCCCGGAGTCCAGGATGAGCCGCTTGATTTCGTCCGAGATGGTCTCAATGACCGCCCGCGGGTCGGTGCCGGGCGGGGTGCTGATCCGCGAGTGCCTGACGACGGCGCCGAGCAGGTCCAGCACGACGAACGTGAGTACGGCCGGATCCAGGTGGACACCCACCGCATACATTCCGGCGGGATTGAGCCGGAGCATGGTCCTGGGCTTGCCCGGTCCGGTGCCTTCCTTGCCTGCCTCGACGATCAGGTGCTGGTCCAGCAGGCGGCGGGAAATGTTGGAGATGGTCTGCGGCGAGAGTCCGACGATCTGGGCGAGCTCCACGCGGCTCATGCCGGCCGGCGCGCGGCGGATGGCGTCCAGGATGACCGTGAGGTTGAAGTCACCCATCTTCGGTAGGTTGGTCCCTCGCCTCGGAGAGGGTTGCCGGAACTCGGTCACTGATACCTCTAAACGTCTTTGGCCACGCACAGCAGTTGTCAGAATCGTACGTTACGTGCAGGCGTGCGCCCACACTTGCGCATTTCAGACACAATGTTTCTCCCGCTACGGCCGCCGGGTGCTTGCCGTCACGGTGAACTTCGGATTCCTTCCGGCCTCGCGGGTGGGCCCGACCAGGCGCTCGAGTGCCGGCCGGTACTGCAGGTGGCTGTTGAACACGGTCCAGAGTTCCCCGCCCGGAGCGAGCACCCTGCCGGCCGCTTCGATCAGCTTGATCCCTGCACCGGAGTGGACGGCCGCTTCCAAATGGAAGGGCGGGTTGAGCAGGACGAGGTCCGCGCTGGCGTCCGGCAGGGAGCTCATGGCGTCGTCCTGGAGCGCCTCGATCCGGCCCTCCAGTCCGTTCGCGCGGGCGGTGGCGAGGGCAGAATCGACGGCGGCCGAGGACCGGTCGGTGGCGGTGACGCGGGCGCCGGGGTTGGCGCGGGCGTACATCGCCGCGAGGATTCCGGTGCCGCAGCCCAGGTCGACGGCGTGGGTGGCGTGCGGCATCCGGGGCAGGAAGTCCAGCAGGAACCTGGTCCCGATGTCCAGCCCGGTGCCGGCGAAGACTGCACCGCGTGCGCAGACCGTGAGGCCCAGTTCGTCAATGACCCCGGTGACCGGGAAGGGCAGTGCGGCCGGGACCGGCCTGGGTCCCCGGGCCAGCAGCAGCCGGGATTTCTGCCGGGCCAGTTGGGGCTGCACGTCCTCGAAGTAGCGCCCCAGCACGGCGTTCATGCCCAGGCTCATGTGCTTGACGCGGCCGCCCGCCAGCAGCACGACGTCGGGCGCCGCGTAGCGGGCCACGGCGTCGGCGATTTCCTCAAGTTCCGCCAGAGACCGGGGCAATTGGAGCAATACCAGGGAGGCGCCCTCCAGCAGGCCGGCGCCCAACGGGAGGTGCTCGAAGCCGGCGTCGACAGCCAGGGCCTCGGCGTTCGCCCGCAGGGCCCGTTCACCGGTGATGAGATCCTGGTGGACCCGGACGGCGTCCGCCCCGAGCCTCCCTGCACCGAGGGCCAGGGCACCGAGGGTCAGGGCACCGTACCGGTCCCCCACCACGGCGAGCCGCCCGCCTGGCGGCAGCATCCCGGCCGCATGCATCTCAAGGGCAGAGTCCAGCAGAAGTCTGTCCGTGGCGTCCCAGGCCTGCAGGTTGTCGGCCTCGACGTCCGGGAATCTTCTCAGCCGGGCAAAGAGGGATTCGATGCTGTTGTCCGCCACGCGCGTTGGGCCGCCGTTTCTTCTCAGGCTTGGGTAAAGGGCTGGGTGTGAGACCAGGATGTCCGCCCGCTGGTGCTGCGGGTTTTACGGTCCACGTCCTTACGTTATACGGGTCCGGGCCAGCAGTTTGACGATTCCCGCCACGGCGGCCCGGCCGGCGCGGTTGGCGCCGATGGTGGACGAGGACGGCCCGTAGCCGACGAGGTGGACCCGTGGCTCCTCCGCGACCTGGGTGCCGTCCATCGCGATGCCGCCGCCGGGTCCGCGCAGGTGCAGCGGGGCGAGGTGTTCGAGTTCGGCCCGGAATCCCGTGGCCCACAGGATGACCCCGGCGGCCAGGAAGCTGCCGTCTGCCATCCGGACGCCGTCGGGCTCGATCGCGGTGAACATGGGGTGCCGGTCCAGGACGCCGCGGGCTGCGGCGGCGCGCAGGGCCGGGGTCCAGATCAGGCCCGTCACGGAGACGACGCTTTGCGGCGGGAGGCCCTGGCGCACCCGTTCCTCAACGAGGGCGACGGCGTCGTGGCCCGCCTGCCGGTCGAAGGCAGCCTCGCGCCAGAGCGGTACCCGGCGCGTGAACCACGTGGTGCTGGTGACCTTGGAGATCTCATCGAGCAGCCCGACGGCCGAGATCCCGCCGCCGACCACAATGACATGCTGGCCGCGGAATTCGTCGGCGGAGACGTAGTCGGCAACGTGCAATTGCCGGCCGCGGAAGCTGGCCTTGCCCGGATAGATGGGCCAGAACGGCCGGGTCCAGGTGCCGGTCGCGTTGATGACGGCGCGGGCAGAGAACCCGCCGCGGGAGGTGGTGATGTTCAACCGTCCGGCGGGATCATCGTCTTCCCGGGTCACCGACTGCACTTTCACGGGCCGCTCGATCGCGAGGCCGAGGTCGTGTTCGTACCCGCCGAAATAGCGGGTGAGGAAGCTGGAGCTGGCCTCGGCGGGATCCACGTCGGGCTGCGGAATTCCCGGGAGGTCGCTGATGCCGTTCACCGTCGCCATGAGCAGGCTCTTCCAGCGGTGCCGCCAGGCCCCGCCTGGCCCGTCCTCGGCGTCGAGCACGATGTAGGTCCCCGCGGGCGGGCTCTTTGTTGCGGCCGGTCCTTCTGCTGTGGCCCCTCCGGCGCCGGCCGCGGTGGTGCCGGCCGCAGTGGTGCCGGCCGGGACGAAGCCCGCCGGGACAAATCCGCGGCGCTGAAGGTGGTAGGCCGCCGACAGTCCCGCCTGCCCGGCGCCGACCACGACGACGTCGGCCCGGCGCCGCGTCTCCCCCGTCAGGATCCGGCCAGTCAAGATCCGGTCAGTCAAGATCCGGCCCCCGGTCAGATCTTTTTGACGACGCTGGACTTGAGCTGCATGGGGCCCACGCCGTCCACCTTGCAGTCGATGTCGTGGTCGCCAACACCGTTGACCAGACGGATGCCGCGGACCTTCGTTCCGACCTTGATGACCGTGGAGCTGCCCTTGATTTTCAGGTCCTTGACCACCGTGACCGTGTCGCCGTCGGCGAGGACGTTGCCCACCGCGTCCTTGATCACGGCGGCTGCGTCTGTCGCTGTGTCTGTGCCGGCGGCCGCGTCAGTCTCCGCGGACGCGGACCATTCGTGGGCGCACTCCGGGCAGACCAGGAGCGCCCCCATTTCATAGGTGTATTCGCTGGAGCATTCGGGGCACGGGGGCAGGGAGTCGTTCACCCGTCCAAGTTTAGTCGCCGCTATTGCCCGCCAGATGCCGCATGCGGACCGCCTCAGAACGGGTTCAGCAGGCGGTCCACGAACTGCCGCGTGCGTTCCTCCCGCGGGTCCCGCAGCACGGTGTCGGGGTGGCCGCGTTCAACCACCACGCCGCCGTCCATGAAGATGACCTCGTCGGCCACCTGGCGGGCGAACGCCAGCTCGTGGGTGACCACCACCATGGTCCAGCCCTCGTCCGCGAGTTCCTTGATGACAGTCAGGACCTCGCCCACCAGCTCGGGGTCCAGGGCCGAGGTCGGCTCGTCGAAGAGCAGCAGTTGCGGGCGCAGGGCGAGGGCACGCACAATGCCGACACGCTGCTGCTGGCCGCCGGAGAGCTCGAAGGGATAGCTGTCCTCCTTGCCGGCCAGGCCGACGCGGGCCAGCAGCTCCCGGGCCGCCTGGATCGCCTCAGCCTTGGGCCGCTTCTGCACCTGGACCGGGCCTTCGATCACGTTTTCCAGGACAGTCTTGTGCGGGAAGAGGTTGTAGTGCTGGAACACCATGGCGCTGCGGTCCCGCAAGGCCAGCACCTGCTTCTTCGCCACCGGATTGGAGAAGTCGACCGTGAGTTGCCCCGCGAACTCAGCGACGCCGGCGTCGGGCATTTCGAGGCCGTTCAGGCACCGCAGGACCGTCGTCTTGCCTGATCCGGACGGCCCGATCAACGTGACCACTTCGCCGCGGCGGACCTCAAGGTCGATGGATTTGAGCACTTCGTGCTGGCCGAACGCCTTGCGCAGGCCCGTGACGGTCAGCAGGGCGGCCTCCGGGGCAGCGGCGTCCGGCACCGGAACCCCAAGGGGAGGAGGCTCAAGGGGGTCAGAAGGATGCCGTTCAGGGGGCGGGAGTTCAGTGGGCGACATAGCGGTCCAATCTCTTCTCCAGGGCGGACTGTCCGCTGGCGAGAACGAGGCAGATGATCCAGTAGATCACGGCCGCCTCCAGATACAGCAGCATGAATTC
>JBKPBZ010000013.1:0-4059 GCA_046727115.1 Actinomycetota bacterium
CCGGCCGCAACGGTCCGACGTCCAGTGAGACGTTGACCTTGCCTGGAGCCTTGACTCGAACAGTCCTCGCGGCAAAGCGCTCTCTCACTGCGTTCATGGCTCCACGCTATGGCATTGCGGCCCGGGCTCCAAGCACGGAACCGCGCCCGGGGGGACCCGTACGGGGCTCATGACGACCTCAGGCGACCGGCTGTTCGCGGGCTTCGGCGATTCTGGCGAACGCCGCAATGTCGATCACTTCGCCGCGGGCGGTGGGGTCGATGCCGGCGGCCCGCAGGCAGCGTTCGGCCTCGGCGGCACTGCCGGCCCAGCCGGCCAATGCAGCCCGGAGGGTCTTGCGGCGCTGCGCGAAGGCGGCGTCAATCACGGCGAAGACCTGTTCCCTGGTGGCAGTCGTGACGGGCGGCTCCCGCCGTGTGAACGCGACGAGTCCGGAATGGATTTTGGGTGCGGGCCAGAAGACGTTCATGCCGATCACGCCGGCTTTGCGCATGCTGCTGTACCAGGCGGCCTTGACCGAAGGCACGCCGTAGGTCTTGGAACCTGGCCCTGCCGCGAGGCGGTCGGCGACTTCATCCTGGACCATGACCAGGCCGTGCTGCAGGCTCGGGAAGTGCTGCAGGAGGTGGAGCACCACGGGGACGGCGACGTTGTAGGGAAGATTCGCCACGAGCGCTGTCGGCTCGACGGGAAGCTCGGTGACGCGCATGGCGTCGGCCAGGACGAGGTGGAAATTCCCGACGGCGTGCGGCCGCCACTGGTCCACCGTGGCCGGCAGGCGCCCGGCGAGGACCGGATCGATTTCGACGGCGACCACGCTCCGGGCGGCGTCCAGCAGGCCAAGGGTCAGCGACCCGAGGCCGGGGCCGACTTCCAGGACCGTCTCATCGGCCCGGATGTCAGCGGTGTTCACGATCCGCCGGATGGTGTTGCCGTCGATGACGAAGTTCTGGCCGAGGGTCTTCGTGGGCCGCACGCCGATTTCCTCTGCCAGCCGGCGGATATCGGAGGCACCCATGAGCGGTGCGGGCGCCGCTCCGGGAAGGCTTTCGGGGGCGGAGGGGCTCGGTTCAGTCACCTAGGTATCCTATCCCGGCGCCGGTACGCCTCAGGCCGGGTCCGGAGAGAATCCGGACCCGGCCTGAGCGGTCCCGTGGCTGTGGTCAGTAGCCGGGGAGCCGGGCGGTCAGTGGCGTGCTGGACTTGCGCGGGCTAGCTGGAGGCGGCCCAGCCGCAGCCCCAGGGCTGCAGGCCGCGCTGGGCGTAGACGCGGTTGGCGACGGCGATCTGCTGGGCCTTGCTGGCCGCAGCGGCGTTCGGGGCGTACGCACCGCCGCCGGAGCTGAGCCAGGTCCCGACGTCGAACTGCAGGCCACCGTAGTAGCCGTTGCCGGAGTTGATGGACCAGTTGCCGCCGGACTCGCACTGGGCGATCTTGTCCCACATACCCTGGTTCATCATGGCGGGGGCGTCTGCACCGGTGTTGGCGGCGGGCTCGGGCTTTTCCTTGGTGCCGACGGTCACCTTTTCGGTGACGGGCTGGGTGCTGACGGTCTCGGACACCAGGGTCCGGGAGGCTTCGCGGCCGTCCACCAGGACCAGCTTGAAGCTCTTGCTGGTGGTGCCGGCGACGCCGGCCTGGGTGACCTTCTTCTCACCCTTGAACATGTCCGCACTCTCGGTGGTGAGTGTTTCGAAGGCGACAGGCTCGGTGGTCTTGGCCGTCTTGCTGACGTCGACGCGGGAGACCTTGATCACCATGTCATTGACCACGGGGGCGTTCCCGGGCTGGGAGACGCGGTCGCTGGCCCCGAGCGAGAGCCCGGCGTCCTCAAGGACCTTGGCCACGGTGGCCGCGGTGGTGGTGGTCTTGGCCGCCTTGCCGTCCGCGACGACGCTCACGGTCTTCGGCGTCGAGATGGAAACGAAGGAGCCGGAGACGGCGAGCTGGGCGTCCTTGGGCACGGACAGCTGCGAGGCGCTGGCCACGCCGAGTTCGGTCACGAGCCCTTCAACGGTGGGCGAGGTGGTGGAGATGGTCCGTTCGGCGCCGTCCAGGCTGACCTTGACGGCCTTGGCGAGGTTGACGTTGATGACGGCCCCGTCCTGCACATGGGCGTCCAGTGAGGGCGACACCCTGTCGGACGGCTGCAGTTCAACCTTGGCACCCTTGACGACCTCCCCGACGGTTCCGCCGAAGGACTGGACGGAGCTGACTTTGCCATCCACGTTGAGTGTGATCGTCTTGTTGTTGCCGACAAAGGCCACGAGGCCCAGCACCAGTGCCACCAGCACTACGAGCTGCGTGCCAACCTTGACGAAGCTGAACTTTCCGTCCGATGTGAAGAACTTGACCACAATTGCCCGAATCTCTTGGACCTTCCGGGCACGGGGATAAGTGCACATGACCACCCTCCGCGAGCGCGCCCACGGCGGCTCCGGAGAGCGTCCGGAACGTCACGGATCATGTGTGCACTGCCTCACCCAAAACGAGAGCGCGCATGTGGTTCGTTTGCCACGATGCACGCCCTGCTGGGTGAAATTGACCGTAGGCCTTCCCCGACCCCGGCTAATAGTTGACCACTGTAACCGAAGCGTTATAAAGGCACCAAGAATTCGTGCATACCCGGTATCCATGCGGGGTTGTTGAAAAGGGGCCGTTCAGTCCCAGGATCCGTATGCCCGCACGGTATTTGCGGCGATCTGGGCGCACAGCTCGGAAAGCTCCGAACCAGTCACATCGGCCATGGCCCGGACCGTGTACGGAACCATGTAGCTCGCGTTCGGGCGGCCGCGATGCGGGTGCGGGGTGAGGAAGGGCGCGTCGGTCTCGACCAGGATCCGGCCCGGCTCCGCAATGGCCAACGCTGAGCGCAGGTCCGCCGCGTTCTTGAACGTCACGGTTCCAGCAAAGGACATGTACCAGCCCTCCGCGTTGCAGGTCCGGGCGAGGGTCTCGTCGCCGGAGAAGCAGTGGAAGACCACCCGCTCCGGGGCCCCCTCTTCGCGCAGCACCTGGACGACGTCGTCATGGGCGTCGCGGTCGTGGATTTGCAGCGTCAGCCCGAGCCGTTTGGCGATGTCGATATGGCGGCGGAACGAATAGCGCTGGTGGGCCAGGCCCTCCCCCTCGGTCCGGAAGAAGTCGAGGCCGGTCTCGCCGATCGCCCGGACCCTCGGGTGGGCGGCCAGGGCCTCGATCTCGGCCAGGGCGTCCTCCAGGCCGCCGCGCTGGGCGTAGCGGGGAGCATCGTTGGGGTGGAGGGCAACGGCGCCAAGCAGCCGCGAATCAAGCTCAACCGCTTTGACCGTAAACCGGGACGATTCGAGATCGCAGCCCACTTGCACCGCACCCTGGACACCCACCGCTGCGGCGGCGTCGAGGGCTTCCCTGACGCCCACCAACAGCTCCGCATCGGGGAAGTCCAGATGCGTGTGGTTGTCCATGACCGGCACGGGAAGTGGCTCCGGTGCGGGCGGATACCCGCTGCGTCCGGTACCGTCATCTCCGGGCGACCGGAACGGGACGGGAGTGAGTGGATTGAGCATTCATCCACCCTAACCGGCCCTGAGATTTCCCCGGAATGCTCTGTCAGGTCCGGCAGTTGTGTTAGTAGTCTGTTAGTACTCTGTTATTTCCCCGTTAGGAAACAGGCGAACGCCGCTGAGGGGTCCGGTGGCCGCTGGCGGTCAGTTCCGGGACCCACCAGGGCTGAAAGGCTGCCGATGGATTACCACCGCACTTCCGTAGACGACATCCTCCCCGAGGGACAGAGACTCCCGGGCCGCCCCGGCCTGGACCCAAACGACGCCGGATACCGGTCCCCGGCGCCGGCTATGGACGCGGATGCCTTCCACTCAGCCAGCACCCGGATCCTGACGGCCATTAATACGGTCATCGATGGCAAGGCCGAGGCAGCCAAGCTGGCGCTCACCGTGCTGCTCGCCCAGGGCCACCTGCTCCTGGAAGACGTCCCCGGGGTGGGCAAGACGCTGCTGGCCAAGACCCTGGCCCGCACCATCGACTGTTCCGTCAGCCGGATCCAGTTCACGCCGGAC
>JBKPBZ010000014.1:0-4443 GCA_046727115.1 Actinomycetota bacterium
GCCGAGGGACGCAGCGACGCCCGGGGCGCTTCGGCTCCCCGCAGCGGTGCACCCCGTACCGGTGGCGCTCCCCGCACCGGCGCATCGGCCGGCGGCCAGCGTAACGGCCGCCCGGCAACCGGCCAGCGCGCCGCAGCCGGCGCCAAGTCCGGCGGAAGCAAATCCGGAGGCAGCGCCGCTGTCTGGTCCTCCAACACCGGTGGCACCTCGGGCGGATCCTACGCAGGCGGCGGCAACGGCCGCTCCAGCGAAGGCCGTCCGGCCCGTGGCTCCGGCCCGCGCCGCGCGTCGGCTCCGGCCTCGAACGAACGCCGCGGCCGCTAGTCCAGCCAATCACCATCGAGTGCTCCGCAGTTGCCCTTTAGAAGGTTCATAACGGCGTTTGCGGAGCACTCGATGAGCTTTACCAGCCGCGGGCGCGCCACTCCTCCAGGTGCGGGCGTTCCGCACCGAGCGTGGTGGGCTTGCCGTGGCCCGGGTGCACCACGGTGTTATCCGGATACACGTCGAACAGCCGCTCGCTGACATCGGTGATCAGCTGGGCAAACCGCGCTGGATCCTTTTGCGTGTTGCCTACTCCTCCCGGGAACAGCGAATCGCCGGAAAAGATGTGGGCCGGGCCCGCGGGGTCCTGGTACACGAGGGCGATCGAGCCCGGAGTATGGCCGCGCAGATGCACTGCCGTCACGTCGAAGCCGTCGAAGTTGCCGACGTCCCCGTGATCCAGCAGTACATCCACCGGCACCGGAAGCTCCGGGGCATCCTCTGTCCCGGCCGCCGTTTTCACACCCGTGGCTTCCACCAAGCCCGGCAGCGCCCGGACGTGGTCCCAGTGCTGGTGGGTGGTGGCAACCAGCGCCAGTTTCGGCGTCGCGGAAGTATCCGCGGCGGCATCCGCGAGCAGCCCTTGGATGGCGGCCAGATCATCGGCCGCATCGATCAGGAGCTGCGCACCGGACGCCTTGGCCGTGAGCAGGTACACGTTGTTGTCCATCTCGCTGACAGAAATCCGGCGGATGGTGATGTCACGTAACGAATGAATAAGCGAGTCCATGCGCTTCAGTCTACGGAGGCGCTATTCACGGCCCTGGGACACCCAGTTCGGGTCCGCCGAGCGGGAGCCGACGACGGCGTCCGCGGCGGCGTCGAGCGTCTTCAGTTGCGCTGCGGTGAAGTCGAGCGCCAGGGCGCCCAGGTTTTCGTCGATCCGGTCCGCCTTGCGGGTGCCGGGGATGGGGACCACAGGCAGTCCCAGTTTCCGGCCCTGCGCGAGCAGCCAGGCCAGCGCCACCTGGGCGGGAGTTGCAGCCCGCCCGGCAACGCTCAGTTCCGCAGCGACCGCCCGCACGGCGGCCACCACACCTTGGTTGGCGTCGGCGGCGTCCGCCGCGAAGCGCGGGATGTTGCGGCGGAAGTCGTTGCTGCCCAGCGTCGAGGCGTCCACCGTGCCGGTGAGGAATCCCCGGCCGAGCGGCGAATACGGCACAAAACCCACCCCGAGTTCGGCTGCGGCGGGAACCACGTTGCGTTCCACGTCGCGGCTCCAGATGGACCATTCGCTCTGGACCGCGGCAATCGGGTGGATGCTGTTGGCCTCGCGCAGCTCCTCAGCCGTCACCTCTGACAGGCCCAGATGCCGCACTTTGCCGGCCTGCACCAGCCCCGCCATGGCCTCCACGGTTTCCACTATCGGAACGCGGAGGTCACGGCGGTGCATGTAGTACAGGTCGATCGAGTCGGTGCCCAGCCGTTGCAAACTACGGTCCACCGCCTGTTTCACGTAGGCGGCGTCGCCGCGGATGTCCGTATAGCCCGCCGAGGGATTGCCGACGAGGCCGAACTTGGTGGCCAGCTGGACTTCGCCGCGGCGTTCCTTGAGCAGCCGGGCAATCAGCTCCTCGTTGCTGCCGCCGCCGTAGATGTCCGCGGTGTCGATGAAGCTCACACCGGCATCCACCGCGTGATGCAGGGTCCGCAGGGCCTCTGCCGGATCCACCTCGCCGTACACCGGGGTCAGGGCCATGCCCCCGAACCCAAGAGGGCTGACCATGAGGCCGTCGCCGAGCTGGACTGTTGCCGCATTCACTGTTGCTGCATTCATCAGGGTCTCCATTCGCTGTTTCTAGCCCCAACCCCAGTCCGCGCCCGGCTATTCCGACGCTCCCGCCCGGTTGCCGCCCGCGGACGGGCCGCAGACGGGGCGCGGCGCGGCGTGTCGGCCCGGATTAGCGGCCCGGGCCCGGACTAACTGGGCGGGAGCGCCGGGGACGCCCCGGATTTCCCGGCCGGCAGGAGCTTCAGGCCCGCCGCGCAGCCGACGATCCCCGCGATGAACAGCAACTTGAGCGGGCTGGCCGGTTCGACGCCGGTGGCCATCGCCCAGCCGACCGTCAGTGCGGCGCCGATCCCCACCCAGACGGCGTAGGCGGTGCCGAGCGGAATGCGTTTCACGGCTATGCCCAGCCCCACCATGCTGAGGGTGGCCGTCACGGCGAACACGAGGCTCGGCAGCGGGCGGGAGAACCCCTCGGACAGGCCCAGGGCTGTGGCCCAGACCGCCTCCAGCACAGCGGAAGCGAGCAGGATCAGCCAGGCCAGCGTGGTGGCCGGCGCCTTGCTTGTCGTTTTCAGTGTGCGGTTCGCGGCCATCGTCATGCCACCAGCTTCAGGCCGACGACGCTCGCGGCAATTCCGCCGAGCAGCAGGATCCGCGCCGCCGTCGCGCGCTCAACTTTGGCGATCATCGCGTAGCCGGACGTCAGGACGACGCCGACCCCCACCCACACGGCATAGGCCGTTCCGGTGGGGATGGACTGCATGGCGACGGCGAGGCCCCCGGTGCTGGCCAGGACCGAAACGAGGAAAATGAGGGCCGGAAGCAGCCGGCGGCGGCCGGTGGCCTGGGCGGTCCGGTGCAGGGCGGCGGCCCAGACGGCCTCCAGCGCCCCGGAAAGAATGAGTATTAGCCACGACATGACAGCTCCTGTGGCCAGTCTTGTCGCGTGCCGGGTACTGAACCGTCGTCCGGAGGCCCGGAAGTGGGGCCTTGGCCTCCAATTCTAGCAAAGCCGCGTCACAGCCCGGCTGCGTTGCTCCAGACCGTAAAGGTGCGCCCCACGGGGTAATGCGCGCACGGCTCGTCCGGCGAGATCAGGTCTCCGGCGTCGATATCGGGCGCCGCCGACACCACGGCCCGGCCGTCGGCGTTGGCCAGGGTGGCCCGGCCGCCGATCCGCCGCAGGGCCGGCATGGCCCCGCGTTCCAGGCGCTGAACCGTGACATCGATGCCCACGATTCCCGCCACCGGGCCGTCCGGACGGGTGAACACCGGGTGCGTGAAGGTCAGGACGTACTCGTCGGTGCAGAGGAAATCCACATAGGGCCCGGTGACATGCGCCTGGCCTGTTTCAACGGGGATCCGGAACCACTCGGCCTTGACGTAGCGGCTGATGGAGTTGGGGCTGAAGTTGGCCAGCGCGTCGACGTGTTCCAGGTCCGGGCCCTGCCACCAGGCGATATAGCTGCGCTCGGGCCCGAGCAGCCCCGCGTTGGCGATGAACCCTGCGCCGGCCGCGTAACCGCCGGGCTGTTGCACCAGTTCCTCTACCACCGGTCGGATGAGCTTGTCCACGGCCGTCCCCGTGACTTTCCCGGACATGGCGGCCAGGGCCGCCCCGGCGTCGGCAGCCCAGGCCGCCAGGCGGTGCTCGATGCCTGCGATGGTGGCGTCGAGGTCGGCGGCCGCCCGCTCGGCAGAGCCGGGTCCGGCCGGTGCTGGGGAGGGGCCAGGGGAAGCGGACGGGCCTGCGGTGGAGGTGGTTTCGGACATGGTTGCTGCCTTAGCTCGAAGGTGCCGGGACGTTTGCGGTCAAAGTTAGGCGGTCAAGATCGTGGCTTAAACGTGCGGGTGCGGTCAATAGCGTTTGGCCTGCTCGGCCAGCAGCCAGTCGGTCGTGGCGGAGATGAGGTCCTTGACCCCGGTTTCGGCGGCCCCCGGATCGTGGGCCTCGATGGCGGCTGCCACCTCCTCCAGGATCACGGCGGTGCGTCCGCGGTACCCGGCGTCGGCGCAGGGCAACAGCGTGAGGGTGCCAAGATCGGCCTGTAACCGGATGAGCTCCCGGGCGAGCCGGGCGGAGCGGGCAATGGCCGCGACTTCCAGCAGGAACTCCGAGAGGGCCAGGCGCCAGCTCGCTGAGTCATCGTCGGCTGAGGGGATGAACGAACGCAACGTGGCGATGTCGGCGGCGTCGGAGCGCCGGGCCGCCACCTCGGCGCAGGCCGCGGCGATGGCCTGGTAGTGCAGCGCGAGGTCCCTGATCTGCAGTCGGCTCAACTCCTGCAGCTGCGCCAGCGCCCGTTCCCGGGAGGGCAGCACGTTGTCGGCGATGAAGCTTCCGCCGCTGCGGCCGCGTGCGGTCCGGATGATTCCCGAGGCACGCA
>JBKPBZ010000015.1:0-17534 GCA_046727115.1 Actinomycetota bacterium
CCGCGGCACCGGCAGCACCGTGGCCAGTTCCTCGAGCTGGTACGCGGCCGCCCCGCTGTTGGTCAGCGTGTGCGCCAGCTCCAGGAGGCCGCCGGGGTGGAGGGTGAGCTCGGAGCTGACGTCCAGTCCGGCCTCGGAATCACGGTGGATGATCAGTACCCCGCGGCCGCCGTCCTGCACCTGGGCGGAAACCACCCGCAGGGCCGGCGAAAAGTCCTGGCCGGGGCCGCCGTCGGCGTTCCGGTGCCCACGAAGGCCCGGCCGTCCGGCCCAGCCGGAGGAGGCCTGCGGGAGCAGCCCGGCGGTGACGGGGATGTCGAGGGCGGAGTGGGGCACTGGCCCGCGGAGGATCGCCAGATTGGGGAGATGTTCGCCGAGGTCGGCGCCCCAGTGGACGATCTCGGCCTCGCCGGAGTCGAAGGCCAGCAGGAGGCTGGTGCCGGCAGAACGCAGGTGCACGGGGTGCATGGGATTCGCTTTCAGTTGTGCGGAAGTCAGGTGCTGGTGCGCGGGACCCCGGACGGGGACCCCGCGCACCGGGCGCCGCCGTTGCCGGCGGCTATGGCTTCAGGGGCCTACTTGAACAGGGAGTTGACCTGGTCGTTGGCTTCGGTGAGGGAGCTGGCAGGCTTCTTGCCGGAGAGTACGGCGTCCATGGCCGGCTTCATGATGCCGTCCACCTTGGCTGCCTTATCCGCGATCGGGAACAGGAACGTGGTTCCTTCCTTGACATGGGTGGTGAAGGCGGAGACATCGGTGCCCTTGGCCTTGAACGCTTCGGCTGCCTTCTCGGAGGAGCTGGTGAGAGCCGGGAACACGACGGCCTTGGAGGCTACGACGTCCTGGCAGGAGGTGGAGGCGAGGTATTCGACCCACTTGACCGAGGCGGCCGGGTTCTTAGTGCCGGCCCAGACGGAGTCGGCCAGGCCGTTGAACATGCTGGCGCGCTTGCCTTCGGGGCCCTTCGGGGTGGGGGCGAACGCGGTCTTCACGCCCTTGTAGCCCTTGTACTGGCCGATCAGCCAGTCACCGGTGGTGTTGATGGCAGCCTTGCCGGCACCGAAGTTGTCCGCCAGGCTGGCGCCGACGGTGGTTTCGAGCTTGGGCATGTAGCCCTTCTCGGTCAGTCCGGCCCACCAGGCGATGGTCTCCTGGAACTTGGGGTCGTCGTAGTTGAACTTGGTGCCCCAGGGGTTCTTGTCCGTGGCGCTCCAGCCGGTGGTGGCGCTGAGGAAGCTCCACTCGGTCTGGCCCTGCCCGGAGCCGCTGCCGGCCAGGCCGAGTCCGTAGACGGCCACGCTGTTCTTGTCGAAACCTGCCTCGTCGCCGCGCACGCCCTTCTTGTCCACGGTCAGGTGCGCGATTGCCTTCTCGTAGCTGCCGCCGTCCTGCGGGTTCCAGTCCAGGTTGGCCATCTGCTCGGCAGTCAGGCCCGCGGAGTCCGTCATGGCCGTGTTGTAGAACAGGCCCACGGTGTCCCAGTCCTTGGGCAGTCCGTAGCGCTTGCCGTCCTGGCCCACCCAGAGCTCGGGGAGTCCCTTGGTGTAGCTCTCCAGCTTGATGCCGTCCTTGGCCACTGCCTCGTCGAGGGAGAGCAGCTGCTTCTTCGCGGCGTACTCGGGGTACTTCGAGAGGTGGTTGGTGAAGACGTCGGGGGCGGTGCCGGCGACGAAGCCGTTGGTCAGCGTGGTCCAGTAGTCGTCCCAGCCGCGCTGGGTGATCTTGACCTTGATGTCCGGGTTGGCCTTGGTGAAATCATCCGCGCACTGCTGGTAGGCCGGGAGCTGGTTGGCGTCCCAGAGCCAGTAGTTGATTTCGCCCTTGGCCTCGGTGGAGGCCGGGGCGGACCCGCCGCAGGCGGAGAGGGAGATGGCGATGGCTGCGGCGGCAGCGACGGCGCCGAGGGTCTTCTTCATGGTGGACCTTTCATGGAAGTGCTTCTTTGAGGGGAACGCTTGTTGACGGGGCAGTGCGTGTTGGGCCGGGGTTACTTGATGCCGGAGAAGCCGATGGAGTTGACCACCCGCTTGCCGAAGGCGATGAAGAGCAGGAGGACCGGCAGGGCCGCGATCAGGGTTGCGGCCATCAGGCCGGACCAGTCGGGGGCGCCCTGCGGGGACTGGGATTTGAAGACGCCCAGGCCCACGGTGAGGACGCGGACGCTTTCGTCCTGGCCCACCAGCAGCGGCCAGAAGTATTCGTTCCACTGGCCGATGAAGGTCAGCAGCGCCAGGGTGGCCAGCGGGGCAGCGGCGTTGGGGAGCACGATCTGGAAGAAGATCCGCACGTGCTTGGCGCCGTCGAGCATGGCGGCCTCTTCCACCTCGCGGGACATGGAGAGGAAGAACTGGCGCAGGAAGAAAATGGCGAAGGGGGTCATGAACAGGAACGGCAGGGCCAGGCCGGCGAAGGTGTTGAGCAGGCCGAGGTTCTTGATCATCAGGAAGTTGGGCAGGGCGGTGAAGATCGGCGGGACCATCATGGTGGCCAGGAACAGGCCGAACACCACGTTCCTGCCCGGCCAGCGGAGCCGGGAGAAGGCATAGGCGGCCATCGCGCTGAAGAAGACCTGGCCGGCGGTGGTGACGGTGGCGAAGATGACGGAGTTCCGCAGGTACAGCCAGAAGTTGATGGCGGCGCCGGAGCCGCCCTCGGCGATGGCTTCCTCGGGGCTCTGCAGCCCCAGGACCCGCTTGAAGGCGCCGAGGCTGAAGTCGGCCGGGAGCAGGTTGCTGGCGTTCGAGGCCAGGGAGGCGTTGCTGGACAGTGCGGTGCGGAGCATCCAGAGGAACGGCGCGATTGTCACGACGACGGCGACGGCGACGAGGGTCCAGGCGCCGACGCGGCGCCAGTTGACCGGCTTCCTGGGAGCGGGAACGGTGGTGGCGGGCTGCTTGCGGGAAGGAGCGACGATAGTCATGGCTGGGGTTCCTTAGTCCAGATCCGATTCGTTGCCCTTGAGGAACTTCATCTGGACGAAGGCCACAAGAGCGAGAATGACGAAGAGAATGACGGACAGGGCCGAGGCGTAGCCGAAATCGGATTCACCGAAGGCCTTCTGGTAGATGTACATCTGGATGACGCGGGAGGCATTGATCGGGCCGCCGCCCGTGGTCACTGCCACGGTGTCGAAGACCTGGAAGGAACCGATCACGGTGACCACCAGGACCAGCACCAGCACCGGGCGCAGGAGCGGCATGGTGATGCTCCAGAAGGTCCGGGTCGGGGACGCGCCGTCGAGCGAGGCGACCTCGTACACGTGGTTGGGGATGGACTGCAGGCCGGCGAAGATCAGCAGGGCGGTGTATCCCATGTGGCGCCAGACGTTGACGCCGGCGATGGTGGGGATGGCCCATTGCTCGCTGCCGAAGAAGGCGACGCGCGGCAGGCCCAGCCAGTTGATGACCTCGTTGACGATGCCCAGCTGGTAGTCGAGCATCCAGAACCAGAGCAGCGCAACGATCACGTTCGCCACCAGGAAGGGCAGCAGCAGGGCGCCGCGGATCAAAGTGGACTTGGCGACGTTGTGCATCAGGAGCGCCAGGCCGAGGGCGATCACGGTCTGGAAGCCGATGTTCAGTGCCACGTACTGGACGGTCACTGCCATGGCGTTCCAGAACAGATCGTCCGCGAAGATCGCGGTGTAGTTTTTAGTGCCGATCCAGGTGGGATCCCCCAGGACGCTGTACTCGGTGAAGCTGAGATAGACGCCGCGGATGCTCGGCACAAGGTAGAAGGCAACGAAGCCGAGCAGGGCCGGGGCGATGAAGAAGAGGGCGACCTTTAGGTCGCTGCGGGGTCGGGGCCGGCGGCGGGGGGCGGCATTGCCCGTTCCCGTTCCCGTGCCGGTCGCCTTGCGGGCCGGGACGGCTCCGCGGGCAGTTGTGGTGGTCATTGGTGGTTCCTCCGCAGTTAAGTGGATGCTGTGACGTGGATTACAACTGGGAGATGAATCTACACGAGTAACTTTCTAATGCGCAACCGGTTTCTTTAATGTTTCCAGGCCGAAAACTTCCGCGCGTTTTCGGCTATTGACTCGAGTAGAAAGTGGTGTGAAACTTGCGTGCATGACGTTCTCACTAGGCATTGTTGGCGCCGGCCAATTCGCAGGCGCCTTCGCCAAACTCTTCGACGCGCACCCCGCCATTTCAGAAGTCCATGTCACCGACGTCCTGCCGGAACGGGCCGAGGCCCTCCGGGAGCGGCTCGGCCTCGCCGGGACGTATCCCAGCTTCGAGGCCATGCTCGACGGCGGCCTGGACGCCGTGGCGATCTTCACCCAGCGCTGGACGCACGGGCCCCTGGTTCTGCAGGCGCTCCGTGCGGGCAAGCACGTTTACTCGGCAGTGCCGATGGCCATCAGTGAGGACGAGATCGCCCGGATCATCGACGCCGTCCGCGAGACGGGCCTGACCTACATGATGGGCGAGACCAGCTACTACAACCCCGCCACCGTGTATGCCCGCAAGCGCAGGGCCGAAGGCGCCTTCGGCCGCATTTTCTATGCCGAGGGCGACTACGTGCACGACATGGACCTTGGCTTCTACGAGGCCTACCAGTACAGCGGCGGGGAGGACTGGAAGCGCACCGCCAGCTACCCGCCCATGCTGTACCCGACCCACTCCACCGGCGGGGTGCTGGGCGCGATCGGCGGCCATGCCGTCAGCGTCAGCTGCATCGGCGTCTCCGACGAACGCGGCGACGGCGTCTTCGACAAGGACGTCAGCATGTTTGGCAACGACTTCTCCAACGCCACCGCGCTGTTCGAACTCTCAACCGGCGGGTCCATGCGCATCAACGAGATGCGCCGCGTCGGCTACCCCTCCCACCTGCGCGAAAGCCGCTTCCGGTACTTCGGCACCGAAGCCAGCTTCGAGCAGCTGGCCACGGTCAGTGTGTGGCAGGACAAGGAGTCCGTGACCGATGTCAGCGCCGAACTGGACACCGGGGCCACGCTTGCTGCTGACGACCCGGCGCTGGCCGACGTCGCACCGGCCCTGCGGGACGCCTTCAGCTCCGGGATGGCCGCCGTGCACGACGCCGGGCGGCTCCCCGCTGAGTTCCGCGGACTCCACAACGGGCACGAGGGCAGCCACCACTTCCTGGTCGACGACTTCGCCACCGCCGTCGACAACGGAACACTCCCGCCCGTCAACGCCTGGGAAGCCGCCCGCTACACGCTCCCGGGCATCGTGGCGCACGAGTCCGCCCTCCGCGGCGGGGAACGGTTGCCCGTGCCGGACCACGGCGATGCCCCCGTCCAGCTGCCCGCGCACGTCTCCAGTGAGGAAGGCTTTGCCGACGAACTCCGGCGGTAGCATGGTCCCTGTGCCACATTCGCCAGCCCCCGCCAGGCCCACGATCACCCGCAAAGACGTGGCCCGGCTAGCCGGTGTCAGCACCGCCGTCGTCAGCTATGTGGTGAACGGCGGACCCAAGCGGGTCTCGCCGGTGACCGCCGCGAAAGTGCGCGAGGCCATCAGCGCCCTGGGGTACCGGCCGAACGCCGCGGCGAGGGCGCTGAAACTGGGCTCCAGCGAGATGCTGGGCATGGTGGTCCCGGACACCACCAACCCCTTCTTCGCCACCCTGGCCCGGGCCGTGGAGGAAGCCGCAGCTGCGCGCGGCTACGCGCTGCTGCTGGCCAACTCGGGCGGATCGGCGGCCAGTGAGCGCCGCCAGGTCAGGAACCTCGCGAGCCGCCGTGTGGACGGCGTCTTCCTCTCCAGCGTGCTGTTCGAACCCGACCTGACCGAGCTGGAGCACTCGGAGATCCCCGCCGTGCTGCTCAACCACAGCAGCGAGGTGCCGGGCTTCAACTCGGTCGGCGTGGAGCTGCTCGAAGGCTCCCGGCGGGCCGTTGAACATCTGGTGGGCCACGGCCACCGCAACATCGCGCTGGTCATGGGCATGAATGCCGGCAATGACCTCGACGCGCGCGAGATCGGGTGGCAGCAGGGGCTTGCGGAGGCCGGGCTCCCGGAAGGGCCCATAGTGCGCTGCGACTTCGACCGCCAGGGCGGCTACCGGGCCGGGCAGCGGCTGCTCGCTGCCGCAGATAAGCCCACCGCCGTGTTTGTCAGCTCCGACCTGCAGGCCGTCGGCCTGCTGCGCGCCGTGTATGAGGCCGGCCTGCAGGTCCCCGAGGACCTCGCTGTCTTCTCCTTCGACGGCTCCGCCGAGGCGGAGTACAGCTGGCCGCCGCTGAGCACGGTCGCGCAGCCCGTGCAGGCCATGGCCGAGGCCGCCGTCGAGGCACTCATCGATTCTGACAGCGGCTCACCCACCAGGAACAGGACCTTCCCCGTGGACCTGGTCCTGCGGGCGTCCTGCGGCTGCGTGCCGATGCCCGCTGCGCCGGCCGTGCCGACCAGGTAAGCTCCCGGCCCTGATCGTTGCGGTTCGCGCCGTTCCCTGCGGGCGACAGAGGCCAAATGGTCTATCGTTAGCGCTAACAGGAGCCGGAGGCAGACGACCAGCAACGGGCGTCCGGTGCCCTCTCATAGGTTGATTTCACGATATTTTCACGCTGGTGCACTGCATCGGAGCGAAAGGGGCCTCGCATGGGGAACGGCAATGACAGGCGGCAGCCGCGGCTCGAAGACGTCGCTGCGCTGGCCAAGGTTTCCCACCAGACTGTGTCGCGGGTCATCAACAACCACCCGAACGTCAGCGCGGCAACGAGGGAGCGGGTCGAGACAGCGATTGCCGCACTCGGCTACCGGCGCAACACGGCCGCCCGGAGCCTGGTGACCCGGCGCACCCAAACCATCGGCGTCCTCGCCTCGGAGCTCGGGCAGTACGGCCCGGCGAACACCCTGCTGGGGGTCCAGCAGGCCGCCCGCGAAGCGGGGTATTTCGTGAGTATCGCCGCGATCAAGGGAGCCGGGGCGAAGGCCATTTCGGATGCGGTGCGCCACCTGACGGACCAGGGCGCAGACGGAATGATTGTGATCGTGCCGCACGACGGGACCCTTCAGGTGCTCGAGGGCCTGAACCTGGATCTCCCGGTGATCGTCGTCGGCGGTGCCGGGGAAGGGCGGCTGAGCGGCGCGATGGTCGACCAGAAGCTCGGGGCGCGGCTGGCCGTGGCCCATCTCATCAGCCTTGGCCACCAGCGGATCGGCCATGTCTCCGGCCCGTTTGACTGGGTGGACGGCAAGGCCAGGGTTGACGGGTGGCGCGAGGAGCTGGCGGAAGCCGGCCTCCCTGACGACCTTCTGGTCGAGGGGGATTGGAGCGCCGGCAGCGGGTACCGGATCGGGCAGCAGCTGGCAGAACAGCGCAGCGCCACGGCCGTATTCGTCAGCAATGACCAGATGGCGCTCGGACTGCTGCGGGCGTTCGGCGAGAAGGGCATCCGCGTACCGGAAGATGTATCGCTGGTCGGCTTCGATGATCAGCCCGAATCCGCCTACTTCATGCCGCCGCTGACCACTGTGCGCCAGGACTTCGAGGAGCTCGGAAAGCGCTGCATGGATTTGATACGCGCCCAGATCGAGGACCAGGCCGGCGGTGGCGCCCTGGTGGTCAAGCCTGAGCTCGTGGTCCGCGCCAGCACTGCGCCCCGCCCCCGGCTCTCCTAAGCGCCGAAGCCTTCCGTTCCCGAAAAGCGTGACCGGGCTTCTTGACAGCTCGTTTGTTAGCGCTAACAATAAGGAGTCCGCAATGTTGCGGAACCTATTGGAGGATTTGATGGACTTCTCAGTGGACGGAACCGACAACTTTGTCATCGGTGTGGACTACGGCACTCTTTCCGGGCGGGCCGTCGTTGTCCGGGTCCGGGACGGCAAGGAACTGGGCAGCGGAGTGTGCGACTACGCGCACGCCGTGGTCACCGGCGAGCTTCCGGAGGACACGGCGGGCGTCGCCGGCATCCGGCTGCCGGGCGAATGGGCACTGCAGGTGCCCGACGACTACCGGCAGGTCCTGCGCCAAGCGGTGCCCGCGGCGATCGCCGACGCCGGAATCGATCCGGCCGCCGTCGTGGGGATAGCCACGGACTTCACCGCCTGCACCATGGTTCCGGTCAAGGCCGACGGCACCCCGCTGAATGAACTGCCCGACTTCGCGGACCGGCCGCACGCCTATGTGAAGCTCTGGCGCCACCACGCCGCGCAGCCGCAGGCGGACCGGATCAACACGCTGGCCGCCGAACGCGGCGAAAGCTGGCTGCCGCGCTACGGCGGGCTGATCTCCTCCGAATGGGAATTCGCCAAAGGACTGCAGCTGCTCGAGGACGACCCGGAAAGCTACGCCGCCATGGACCGCTGGGTGGAAGCCGCCGACTGGATCGTCTGGCAGCTCTGCGGCAACTACGTCCGCAACGCCTGCACGGCCGGCTACAAGGGGATCTACCAGGACGGCCGCTATCCGTCCGAGGACTTCCTGGCCGCCCTGAATCCGCAGTTCAAGAACTTCGTGTCCGCCAAGCTGGAACACACCATCGGCCGGCTCGGCGACGCCGCCGGCCGCCTCACCGCCGAGGCCGCCGCCTGGACTGGACTGCCCGAGGGGATCGCCGTCGCGGTGGGCAACGTGGATGCGCACGTCACCGCACCGGCCGCCAAAGCGGTGGATCCGGGCCAGCTCGTGGCGATCATGGGAACCTCCACCTGCCACGTTCTGAATGGCGACGAACTTCGGGAAGTGCCCGGCATGTGCGGCGTGGTCGACGGCGGCATCGTGGACGGGCTCTGGGGTTACGAGGCCGGGCAGAGCGGGGTGGGCGACATCTTCGGCTGGTTCACCAAGTACGGCGTCCCACCGGAATACCACCAAGCCGCAGCCGCCGCCGGTCTGGGAATCCACGAATATCTCACCGAACTCGCGTCCAGCCAGGCGATCGGCCAGCATGGCCTGATCGCGCTGGACTGGCACTCCGGCAACCGCTCCGTGCTGGTGGACCACGAACTCTCCGGCATCATCGTTGGCCAGAGCCTCGCCACGAAACCCGAGGACACTTACCGGGCGCTCCTGGAGGCCACGGCCTTCGGCACGCGGACCATCGTGGACGCCTTCCGCGACTCAGGCGTCCCGGTCACGGAGTTCATCGTTGCCGGCGGGCTCTTGAAGAACAAGCTGCTCATGCAGATCTACGCCGACATCACGGGCCTGCAGCTCTCCACCATCGGCTCCACCCAGGGTCCCGCGCTGGGTTCGGCCATCCATGCCGCCGTCGCGGCCGGGAAGTACCCGGACATCCGGGCGGCCGCCGCCGCCATGGGCGCCGCGCCCGGCGCGGTCTACACGCCGATCCCGGAGAATGTCGCGGCCTACGAGGAACTGTTCCGGGAATACCGGACACTCCATGACTACTTCGGCAGGGGAACCAACAAGGTCATGCACCGGCTCAAAGCCATTCAGCGCAGCGCCGTCCGCCGGCTCATCACCGCCGGAGTGTCCGCATGAGCACCCTACTGGAATCGATCGCCCGGCTCCGCAGCGAGGTCTGCTCGCTGCACGCCGAACTCACGCGCTACCAGCTCGTAGTCTGGACGGCGGGAAACGTCTCCGCCCGCGTCCCGGGCCACGACCTCATGGTCATCAAACCGTCCGGCGTCTCCTATGACGCGCTGACCCCGGAACTCATGGTGGTCACCGATCTCTACGGCACCCCGGTGCGCTCGCTCAGCGCCGCCGGGGCCGACGGCGCTGCGGTCTCCTGGCCCAACCCGGACCTCACGCCGTCCTCGGACACCGCGGCGCACGCCTACGTCTACCGGCACATGCCGGAGGTCGGGGGAGTGGTGCACACCCATTCGACCTACGCCACGGCCTGGGCCGCGCGGGGTGAGCCGATCCCCTGTGTGCTGACCATGATGGGTGACGAGTTCGGGGGAACGATCCCGGTAGGCCCGTTCGCGCTGATCGGGGACGACTCGATCGGCCGCGGCATCGTGGACACCCTGGCCCAGTCCACCTCGCCGGCCGTCCTGATGCAGAACCACGGGCCCTTCACCGTGGGCAAGGATGCCCGCTCGGCGGTGAAAGCCGCGGTCATGTGCGAGGAGGTGGCGCGGACCGTCCATATTTCCCGTCAGCTGGGGGAGCCACTGCCGATCGACCCGGCCCAGATCGACTCGCTTTACGCCCGCTACCAGAACGTCTACGGCCGCTAGGCCCAATAACCAGGCCGCTAGGCCGCGAAACCGCCGCCGCTCTCTACTTTCCGCAGGAGAAAACATGTCCAACGCCAACACCACGTCCCTCGAGCAGTACGAGGTCTGGTTCCTCACCGGCAGCCAGCACCTCTACGGCGAGGACGTCCTCAAGCAGGTCGCCGCCCAATCGCAGGAAATCGCCGACGCACTGAACGGGTCCGCCGACGTCCCGGTGAAAATCGTCTGGAAGCCCGTACTCACGGACTCGGACGCCATCCGCCGCACCGCCCTGGAAGCCAACTCGGATGACGCCGTGATCGGCGTGACGGCCTGGATGCACACGTTCTCACCGGCCAAGATGTGGATCCAGGGCCTGGACCTGCTCCGCAAGCCGCTCCTGCACCTGCACACCCAGGCCAACGTCGAACTGCCCTGGGCGGACATTGACTTCGACTTCATGAACCTGAACCAGGCCGCGCACGGCGACCGCGAGTTCGGCTACATCCAGTCCCGTCTCGGCATCCCGCGCAAAACCGTCGTCGGCCACGTGTCCAACCCGGAGGTGTCCCGCCAGGTGGGGTCCTGGCAGCGTGCCTCCGCTGGCTGGGCGGCCGTCCGGACCCTGAAGCTCACCCGGTTCGGCGACAACATGCGCAACGTCGCCGTCACCGAAGGGGACAAGACCGAGGCCGAGCTGCGCTTCGGCGTCTCGGTGAACACATGGTCCGTCAACGAACTCGCCGACGCCGTGCACGGCGCCTCAGAGTCGCGCGTCGATGCCCTGGTGGCCGAATACGAGCGGCTCTACGACGTGGCCGCCGAACTCCGCGCTGGCGGAGCCCGCCACGAGTCGCTGCGCTACAGCGCCCGGATCGAGCTGGGGTTGCGCAGCGTCCTCGAAGCCAATGGCTCCGCAGCCTTCACCACGTCCTTCGAGGACCTCGGCGCACTGCGCCAGCTGCCGGGCATGGCCGTGCAGCGGCTCATGGCCGACGGCTACGGCTTCGGCGCCGAGGGCGACTGGAAGACCGCCATCCTGGTCCGGGCGGCCAAGGTCATGGGCGCCGGGCTTCCCGGCGGCGCCTCGCTCATGGAGGACTACACCTACCACCTTGCCCCGGGCCAGGAGAAGATCCTGGGCGCGCACATGCTCGAGGTCTGCCCCTCCCTGACCGCCACCAAGCCCCGCGTGGAGATCCACCCGCTGGGCATCGGCGGCAGGGAAGACCCGGTCCGCATGGTCTTCGACACCGACGCCGGACCCGGCGTCGTGGTGGCGCTGTCCGACATGCGCGACCGCTTCCGCCTCGTGGCCAACGCCGTCGACGTCGTGGACCTCGACGAACCGCTGCCCAACCTGCCGGTGGCCCGCGCCCTCTGGTCGCCCCGGCCGGACTTCGCCACCTCAGCGGCCGCCTGGCTGACCGCCGGGGCCGCCCACCACACCGTGCTCAGCACAGCCGTCGGCATGGAGGTCTTCGAGGATTTCGCCGAAATCGCCCAAACCGAACTGCTGACCATCGACGACGGCACCACCATCCGGGGGTTCAAGAAGGAACTGGCCTGGAACGCCGCCTACTACAAGCTGGCCGGCGGTCTGTGACCGGGGGCGAAAAAGGTCTCCGGCACGGGGGCTACACCGCCGTCGTTACCGCCCGCGGTGCGGCGGTGCGGGAACTGCGGCGCGGGGGCGGGGCCTGATCGTCCCGTTCCCGGCCGGCGGGCCCAACCCGCCTGGGGACCGCAGCTGCGCCCGGCGGCAGCTCTACACCGGGGACGGAACCGCCGCTGCCCAACAGGCCCGGGCTCGCCGTCGAACCGATGACCTGCCCGCCGGATGCCCTCAACACCGGCACGGACTTCACGCGGCTCGAGCCCGGGGGCCTCGCTCGGCGTGGCCTGGCGCATCTTTGCCGCCTGAGGCCCTGCCGCCAGACCGACCGAGATCAAACGCGAATGTGCGTTGACTCACATGTTTCCAGAAGCTATCTTTGACCATATTGTTAGCGATAACAATCAGTCTCGGCTTCCCTGTCGACTGAATCCCCGTTCCACTCAGACCTCCGCAATCCTCCCGCTGTTACCGCCCCGCAGGGGCCACGATGACGTGCAGGACTGCGATCAGGAGCAACTTCGCGGACCATGGGCCCGCGGAAGGAGAAAATTGTGAAGATCAGGAAACTCCTGGGCGCCGTTGCGGTCGTCCTCGCTGTGACCGTAGGGGCCACCGGCTGCGGCAGCCGGCCGGGCACGGCAGCCCCGGCCGGCAGCGCCGATGCCGCCGGTTCCCTCGTCGGAATCTCGATGCCGACCCAGACCTCGGAACGGTGGATCGCCGACGGCAAAAACGTCTCGGACTCCTTGACGAAGCTCGGCTACAAGGCCGACCTGCAGTATGCCAACGACGACATCCCCACGCAGGTGGCGCAGATCGAGAACATGCTCACCAAGGGCGCCAAAGCCCTGATCGTCGCGGCCATCGACGGCACCACGCTGACCGACGTGCTCGCCAAGGCGAAGGAACAAAACGTCAAGGTCATCGCCTATGACCGGCTCATCAACGGCACACCGAATGTCGACTTCTACACCACCTTCGACAACTACACGGTGGGCGTGCAGCAGGCCACGTCTCTGCTGACCGGCCTGGGCCTCGTGGACGCCAGCGGCAACAAGGTCCAAGGCAAGGGCCCGTTCAATGTGGAGCTCTTCGCCGGCAGCCCGGATGACAACAACGCCAACTTCTTCTGGTCCGGCGCGATGGACACCCTCAAGCCGTACCTGGACGCCGGGACCCTGAAGGTCCCCAGCGGCCAGACCAAGTTCGAGCAGGCGGCCATTCTGCGCTGGCAGGCCCCCGTGGCCCAGAAGCGCATGGAGGACATCCTCACGGCCGCCTACAGCTCCGGCACCAAGCTCGACGGCGTCCTGTCCCCGTATGACGGCCTGTCCATCGGCATCATCTCGGCCCTGACCAGCACCGGCGGCTACGCCAAGGGAAGCCTGCCGGTGGTTACCGGCCAGGACGCTGAAAAGGGATCGGTGAAGTCCATCACCGCCGGAGAGCAGTACTCCACGATCTTCAAGGACACCCGCCAGCTGGGAGCCCAGGCCGTGAAGATGGTCGACGCCCTGCTGAAGGGCCAGGAACCCGAGGTCAACGACACCAAGACCTACAACAACAAGGTCAAGGTGGTCCCCGCCTACCTGCTCAAGTCCGTCATCATCACGGACGAGAACTACAAGAAGGAACTCATCGACTCCGGCTACTACACCGAGGCCGACGTCAAGTAGCCACGTCGAACGGTGGCGGTCCGCCGTCGAGTCCGGGCCGCCGCCCTTCCCGTAGACTCCTGCAGCCGCAGGAGATCCCAGGCACTACCAGTCAGTGAGAATTGGCGATGAACACACCCATTCTTCAAATGCGAGGAATCACCAAGACCTTCCCGGGCGTGAAGGCCCTCCAGGACGTCACCCTGCAGGTGAACCGCGGCGAAGTCCATGCCATCTGCGGTGAAAATGGCGCCGGAAAATCCACCCTGATGAAAGTGCTGTCCGGCGTTTACCCGCACAGCTCCTTCGACGGCGACATCCTCTTCGAAAACGAACCCTGCAACTTCGCCAGCATCAGCGACAGCGAGAAGCGCGGCATCGTGATCATCCACCAGGAGCTGGCCCTGAGCCCGTACCTGTCCATCGCCGAGAACATCTACCTCGGCAACGAACAGGCCAAGCGCGGCTGGGTGGACTGGCGCAAGACCAACCTGGAGGCCGCGAAACTCCTGGCCCGGGTGGGTCTGAGCGAAAACCCGGTCACCCCCGTCCAGCACATCAGCGTGGGCAAGCAGCAGCTCGTAGAAATCGCCAAGGCGCTCTCGAAGGAGGTCAAGCTCCTGATCCTCGATGAACCGACGGCGGCCCTCAACGACGAAGACTCGAGCCACCTGCTGGACCTGATCCTGCACCTCAAAGGCCAGGGTGTCACCAGCATCATCATCAGCCACAAGCTCAACGAAATCCGCAAGGTCGCGGACGCCGTCACCATCATCCGCGACGGCAAGACGATCGAAACCCTCCGCCTGGGCAACGGTGAGATCAGCCAGGACCGCATTATCCGGGGAATGGTGGGCCGGGACCTGGAAAGTCTGTATCCGGACCGGGAACCACGGATTGGCGAGGAAGTCCTGCGGATCGAGGACTGGTCTGTCCGGCACCCACAGGACTACAGCCGGATGGTGGTCAACAACGCCAGTCTCAACGTCCGCAAGGGAGAAGTCGTGGGGCTGGCCGGGCTGATGGGTGCCGGCAGGACGGAGCTGGCCATGAGCGTCTTCGGGCGCAGTTACGGCACCGCCACCTCGGGCAAAGTGTTCAAGCACGGCACTGAAATCAACACCTCCACCGTCTCTGACGCCATCAAGCACGGCATCGCCTACGCCACCGAGGACCGCAAGCTCTACGGCCTGAACCTCATCGAGGACATCAAGCGGAACGTTTCCATGGCGGCGCTGCGCAAGTTGGTCAGGGGCGGCTGGGTGGACAAAAACCAGGAAACCGTGGTGGCCAACGACTACCGGAAGAATATGAACATCAAGGCTCCTTCGGTTGCCGCCATCACGGGCAAGTTGTCCGGCGGCAACCAGCAGAAAGTGGTGCTGAGCAAGTGGATGTTCTCCGATCCGGACGTGCTGATCCTCGACGAACCAACCCGCGGGATCGACGTCGGCGCGAAGTTTGAGATCTACACGATCATCGCGAAGCTGGCCGCGGAAGGGAAGGCGGTCATTGTGATCTCCTCCGAACTGCCCGAACTCCTGGGCATCTGCGACAGGATCTACACCCTGTCCGCCGGGCACATCACCGGCGAGGTCCCAATCGCCGAAGCATCGCAGGAAACCCTCATGCACTACATGACCAAAGAGAAGGAATAGCGAACATGTCCGCCCTCCGAGAATCCCTGGGCTTCCTGACAAGCCGCCTCCGCCAGGTAGGCATCTTTGTCGCCCTGATCCTGATCGTCCTGCTGTTCCAGATCCTGACGGGTGGAATCCTGCTGGAACCGCAGAACGTTACCAACCTGGTGGTCCAGAACAGCTACATCCTGATCCTGGCCATCGGCATGGTGATGGTGATCATCGCCGGCCACATCGACCTCTCCGTGGGCTCGGTCGCCGGATTCATCGGCGCCGTCGCCGGGGTCATGATCGTGCACTGGGGATGGGAATGGTGGCTCGCCATCCCGGCCTGCCTGCTGGTCGGAGCTCTGGTGGGTGCCTGGCAGGGCTATTGGATCGCGTACGTCGGCATTCCCGCCTTCATCGTCACGCTCGCCGGAATGCTGATTTTCCGCGGCCTGACACTGATCACCCTCAAGAACCAGCAGATCACGCCGTTCCCGGCCGAACTGCGGGCGTTGGGCGGCGGCTTCCTGCCGGACATTTCCGGCGGCACGTCGGTTATGGAATGGCTGACAGTCATCCTGGGTGTCGGCGCCACCTTGGCGCTGGTGATCCAGGCGGTCAAAGAACGCCGGATCCGGAAGAAGTTCGAACTCGAGAACGAGCCGATGGCGTGGTTCGCGACCAAGACGGCGTTCATCGCCCTGCTCATGCTGACCATCACCTTCTTGCTCGCCAGCTATCGGGGCACCCCCATCGTCCTGATCGTGCTCGCGGTCCTGGTGATTGTCTACACCGCCCTGATGAACAACAGCGTCTTCGGCCGGCACACCTACGCACTCGGCGGCAACCTGCACGCCGCCGAGTTGTCCGGCATCAAGACCAAGGCGGTCACGTTCAGGCTGTTCGTGAACATGGGCGTCCTTGCCGCACTGGCCGGCCTCGTGTTCACGGCCCGGCTCAACTCCGCCCAGCCGGCCGGCGGCACCGGCTTCGAACTGGACGCCATCGCAGCGGCGTTCATCGGCGGCGCCGCAGTCACAGGCGGCATCGGAACCGTGGCCGGGGCCATGATCGGCGGCCTCATCATGGGTGTGCTGAACAACGGCATGTCGATCCTGGGCCTCGGCACCGACTACCAGCAGCTCATCAAGGGCCTGGTGCTGCTCCTCGCCGTCGGCTTCGACATCTTCAACAAGAACCGCAGCGGCAAGGGCGGCGGGGCCGCGATCTTCAAGAGCCTCAAACTGAAAACCCCGCCCGCGGCGGATGCCCACCCCGGGAAGCCGGCGGATGAGCGTCCCGTCCCAGTGGCGGCCGGACAGTAACGCGGAATAGCGCAGACTGCTGCGGCCCGGGTTAGCCTCCAGAGGCCAACCCGGGCCGCTCCTTATTGCGTGGGTACTCGCTGCGCTGCTAGACGGCGGCCGACGACGCCGGCTGGTCCGCGTTGGTGGCCGGCTCGCCGGCGATGATGGCGTCAACCTCAGCCTTTTCCTTGGCGCCCCAGGTTTCGCGGGTGTTCAGCACGCCGATCAGGCCAATGACACCCACCAGGACGTACAGCGAGGCGCCGCCGGCCCACCCGAAGACGGAGGCCAGGAGCACGGCCAGGAAGGGCGCGAATCCGGAAATGGACGCGGCCACCTGGTATCCGATGGAGGCGCCGGATGTCCTGGTGTTGGTCCGGAACAGCTCCGCGAACCAGGCGCCCTGCGTGCCGGTAAACGTTGCGTGGATGATGCCGATGCCGATCACGAACGCCAGGACGATCAGGAACGGGTTGCCGGTGTTGCTGAGCAGGAACATCGGGAATCCGAAGACAATGACGGCGATGGTGCCGCCGAGGTAGAGCTTGCGGCGGCCGATGCGGTCGGTGAGCGCGCCGGCGACCAGCGTGACCGGAATAGCCAGAAGGCTGGCGATCACAATGCCGGTAAGGCCGATGGCCCGGTCATCGGGGTTGTTCTTCGTGATGTAGGAAAGCAGATAGGTGGCCGTGACGTAGTACGCGCAGCTCTCCACGATCCGCAGGGAGATCACCCGCAGGATGTTCCGCCAGTCGTTCTTGACCACGGTGGCAAGCGGGTTCTTGACGATCGCGCCCATGGCCTTGGTGTGTTCGAACTCGGGGGATTCCTCGAGCTTCATCCGGACCACCAGGCCGACGACGATCAGGACGGAACTGGCGAGGAACGGCAGGCGCCAGGCCCAGTCGGTCTGCAGGGAGGCGGAGAGCAGGAACGCCGCGTTGGCCAGGGTGATGCCCAGTGGGTTGCCCGCCTGCGGGATGGCGGCGAAACGGCCGCGCTTCTTCCAGGGTGCGTGCTCGAACGTCATCATCACGGCGCCGCCCCATTCAGCACCGAAGGCCAGGCCCTGGATCATCCGGATGATGACCAGCAGGATGGGTGCGAGGATGCCGACCTGGCCGTACGTGGGGAGGCAGCCGATCAGGACTGTGGCGATGCCCATGGTCAGCAGCGCTCCGACCAGCACGGGCTTGCGGCCGTACTTGTCGCCGAGGTAGCCGCCG
>JBKPBZ010000016.1:0-6077 GCA_046727115.1 Actinomycetota bacterium
GGTCAGTGGGTTACGGCTCCAAGTGCCGCTGCCAGGGCTCTGCCAAACGGTGCCGGTTGCTCAAGCATCATGGAGTGCCCTGCACCGGCCAGTGTCGTGAACGTGGCAGCTTGTTCGCGGGCCCAGCCAGGAACGTGCCAGACTTCCGATGACCTCTGCCCGGCGATGAGATGAACTGGCCTGGATGCAAAGACGCTTCGGAGCAGGTCCTGATAGTCCGGTCCGGAAGTGGCGCCGACGATCGCCTTCGCCGACTCCCAAACCGTTCGCCACGGCTGATAAGCAAGGGCTTCGCGGGCCCGTGCCAGGTATTCACCGGCAACCGGGATATCGTCGCCAGTCAGGAATCCGACTGGATCAGAGAGCCGCGACTCGATCGACAACCGGGCTTCGTCCTCGGACATGGCGGCGATGGACCTTGACCAGAACGCATCGGCGAGCGAAAAGTTGCCCTCGACGGAGGTCACGGAGGCGACCAACCAAGGCGATTGATTCGCCAAAGTGAATGCGTACACGCTTCCTATGGAGTGCCCGACGAGGTGCACGGGTCCGCCCCCGTGTTCTTTCTCGACGTGCGTCCGCAGTGACGCGACCTGCCCGGCCAATGTGACTGGTCGATCGGGGCCGGGACCGTACCCGTCGAGATCCGGGGCGGTGCATAGGGCCGGTTCAAGCTGGGCGAAAGTCTCCCGTTCTGAAAAAGGACCGAACAGGCCGTGAACAAACACTATGGGAAGGCAATCAGACATGACGTCAATTCTCACAAGGTGCCCAACAAACGTCTTGCGGCCTTCTTGGGTGTGTCACATTTCGGGCCTCTCCGGTGTCTTATGTTCAAACGTTCGTTTAACGATAGGAGAGACAGTGTCAGACCGTATTCGAGGGGTTATTGTCGGCGCCGGGTACGCCGGAGTCATGGCCGCGAACAGGCTCGCAGGCAGTCCGCGACTTTCTGACTCCATCAGCGTTACCGTCATCAACCCAATTTCCGATTTCGTGGAAAGGATTCGCCTTCACGAGGTCGCCGCAGGAAGTCGGGAATCAGCCCGGGTGCCGATGCGGTCGCTGCTGCATGAGCGTGCGGACCTCGTCGGAGGCACTGTGTCGCGTATTGACCCTGAAAACCGCAACGTGCACCTATCAGGCGGCCGCGCACCGCTCGACTACGATGTCTTGCTGTACTCCGTGGGCAGCACCCAGGCATCGGGCCAGATTCCGGCCGGTGCGTACGGGTTGAGGGATCCCGACGACGCGAACCGTCTACAGGCCAGGCTTTCGCAACTGGCTTCAGGCTCAACCGTCAGCATCATCGGAGCTGGCCTGACCGGCATCGAGGTTACTGCCGAAATCGCGGAAAAGTATCCGCAGCTACAGGTACATCTCATTTCCCGCGGAGCCATTGGCGACAGCCTCTCCGGCTCCGGCCGACACGCGGTAACGAAACGGCTTTCAGGGCTCGGCGTCGAAATGATAGAGAATACCGATGTGCAAGGGTGCGACGATTCCTCGGTCATAACGTCAGGTGGTGACACCTTGCGATCTGAC
Organism: Actinomycetota bacterium; assembly: GCA_046727115.1. Taxonomy (GTDB): domain Bacteria; phylum Actinomycetota; class Actinomycetes; order Actinomycetales; family Micrococcaceae; genus Arthrobacter. The sequence goes on from JBKPBZ010000016.1 coordinate 1,546, forward strand.
TGCACCATCTGGACCGCAGGATTCAGCGCACCGGCTTTGGCACGTGACAGCGGACTGCCAACCGACGCCGTCGGGCGGCTCATGGTAGACGAGTCACTGTCGTGCCCGCAGTTCCCCGAAATCTTCGGTGCCGGCGATGCCATACGAGCCCCGCAAACGGTCGCCGGCCACTTGCGCATGAGCTGCGCGGCGGCCCTACCGCTTGGGGCTCATGCGGCCGACAGCATCATGGCCCGCCTCGATAAACGAGTTCCGGCCCCGCTATCGGTGGGATACATGCTCAGGTGCATCAGCCTGGGACGTACGTCAGGACTCGTTCAGACCGTGCGTGCCGACGACGGGCCGCGCCGGTTCGTCCTGCGGGGTCGTCTCGCGGCAACGGCGAAAGCGCAGATCTGCCGGATGACGCTTTCCTGGATCAGAGGCGAGCTTCGCCGGAGCGGTTCGTACAGCTGGCCCAAGGGCCCCCGTCCGGCACAAGCCAGGTAAGACTGTGGGAACCGCGGGCGTTTTCGAGGAACACCGTTCCCTGCTTTTCGCCATTGCCTACGAAATCACCGGAACAGTTACTGATGCCGAGGACGTCGTTCAGGAGAGCTTTCTGAGATGGTCCGGTGTTGATGCGGAAGCTGTCCAAAATCCGCGGGCCTATCTGGCCAAAACCGTGACGCGTCAAGCGTTGAACTCCCTCAGGGCAGCTCAACGCCGCCGGGAAGACTACGTTGGTCCGTGGCTCCCGGAGCCTGTGGTCACGGCCCCGGATGTCGCTGAGAATGCCGTCCTGAGTGAATCGCTGTCTTTTGCGATGCTCGTGGTGCTCGAGACCCTGTCTCCCGACGAGCGGGCAGTTTTCGTCCTCCGCGAGGTTTTCGATTTCCCCTATTCGGAGATCGCCGAAGCCACAAACAAGTCGCTCGCGGCCGTCCGTCAAATAGCAAGCCGGGCAAAGGCGCACGTGCGCGCGCGGCAACCGCGCTTTGAGGTGGATGCACGACGGCAAAGAGCGGTCGCTGACCGGTTCCTCACGGCTCTGCTTGGGGGCGATATGCAGTCCCTCATGGACGTACTCGCCCCCGGAGCCGTCCTCCTCTCCGATGGCGGCGGAAAAGTCACCGCGGCCCGCAAACCCGTTATCGGCGCGGACAACATCGTGCGCTTCCTCATCGGCATCGCAAAAACCCCGGTCCCTGATCAGCGGATTGAATCGTCATCTTTGAACGGAATGCCGGCCCTCATCATTTACAGCGGAGACAGGGTTGACCTTGTGGCCCTTGTTCAATCGAGCAACGAACAGGTTACGGGCATCTACCTCGTACGAAATCCGGACAAACTCGGCGCCACCACCAAAGCCCGAAGCTTCCGCACGCTTGTGGCTCATCCCAGGCGAACCGGTCCGGTGAGTTGAGATTGATCGGGGCTGTGACGGGCGTGGGGACAGTGGCCTGCATCGCGCTGGTCCCGGCCGATCCGGCCTTTCAGGGTCACGTCGGAGGCAGGGGCGCAGGCCAAGGGCCGGCGCATCCTTCGAACCCTTTCATTGGACGGGGAGGGGGACATGGAGCGCCGATCCTACGCCGCGAGAAACAGTGCCCAGTCAGGAAAGGGATCCACCGGTAATGGCGGGTCGGTCTCTCCGGGTCCGACGGCGGCGGCAGTTAGGTCGAGCCAGTCGGGCGGTTCCAACTCCCGGTCTTCGTCCGCGTGGCCGAGGTGCTGCGGCCAGTGTGGTGGTTCCCAGTCTTGTTGTTCGCTGGGATAGGAGCGTCCCGCAGGTGAGATCCAGCCGGGTGGCTGGTCCCGGGTCGCGTCAACCGGCCTCCAGGCTGTGGTGTGTCTGAGCCGGTGGTGCCGCCGGCATGGCTGGCCCAGGTTGGTGACGCCGGTGCCGCCTCCCTCGGCCCAAGCCAACAGATGATCCGCTTCGTTATCCAGGGAATGGTTATTGCAGCCCGGAAATGGGCACCGGCCGTCCCGAAGCCGCAACCATTGGCGCATCGCCTTTGGAACCCGGTAGCTGGTCCGTCCGATCTCCAGCGGCGCTCCGCTGCGCGGATCGGTCAGCACACGCAGGAACGATCCGGCGCCATCCCCCACCAGCCGGCGGGCGATGCTCGGCGGAACGGGACCATACCCATCCAGCGTGGCCGGTTCCGACCCGGCGCCCAAAAGAGACAGCACCGGCACGGTCACCAGGACCTGCGCCTTGGGTGACGGAGTCCCTTCCGCCACCCCTGCCAGCAGCCAGCCAGCGGCGACGTCCGCACGGAGCTGGGCCAGGGTCCGGGATTCATTCGGCTCCTGCAGGGCACGGGCCGCTTCCGTGGCTCGGGACCATCCAGCCACCGCCACGTCCGCAGGCACGTAGGCCGAGAGCCAGGCCATGCCGTCCCGGTCCGGCACATATTCCAGCCGGCGGTCCTCCACACCCCTGCGGTGGCGCCTTTCGATGCTAACGGGATGGTGCAGCTCACGCCATTTGCGCGCCTTGGCCCGGAACCTGCCCGGCACCAGCTCCCCCGCCGGGCAGCCACGCGCGGCAAAGGGAGCTTCGGGGTCCAGGAAATGAGCCTCCAAAGCAGCCGCCCCGGCGGGGTCCAGACCGGACGTTTCATCACACATCACCCGCGCGTGTTGCCATGAAATGCTCCCTGCCTGCAGCGCAGACAGCGTCAGGGGCAACCCGGTGGTCAGGGTGGCTGACTCCGCCAGGAGCGCCGCCGCCGACCTTTCACTCACGGTCAGGACACACGCCACCTCTGCGGTCACCGCCATTGCCTGGGCGGTGCGCTCCTGCGGGGAAACGGCCGGGGCTGCCATCGCGACGGAAGTGCGGGCATATCCGGCGGCGAAATGCACTTTCAGCGCGGCCAGCCTGGCTTCCATGCTGACCACCTCAGCCAAACCGTCCAGGCACGCGTCCGCTTCGTCCCGAAGAAGGTCAGCGCCAGTCGAGGCCGCGTTCCCGGCTCCGCGACCGGCAAATGCAGCCAGCCTTGCAAAGGAAGCCTCCATGGCCTCCAACGTCTCCGAAGCTGCTCTGCCTTCCACACTCACAGCATATGAGGAGCCACTGACAATAACGCCGGCCTCAGAGTTGCAGGCAAAGTCCGTCATCCAGGATCTGCCTGATCCCGAACTTCCCTACGGCGAACATCCGCGGATTATCGTCGGAGTTACTCAGCATGGCGGTGGACAGGATGAGAGCCCAGCCGCGCGCCCTCAGCCAGGTGTCCCCGTCCACCGCGGAGCCAAAGGCGCCCATGAAGCGGCGGCGAGTGCCGGCGTCGAACATCAGCCACCCCACCGCAAGATCGACAGCCGGGTCCCCTGCCCCGACGTCGCCGAAATCGATGACGCCGGCCAGGGAGCCGCGGTCCGCCAGCAGGATGTTGCCGGGGTGGAGGTCCCCGTGGAGCATCATCGCCGGACCATCCCAGGCTTTGGCGGCACAGGCCTGCGCCCACACTGCTCTCAGCGCTGCCGCCTGCGGGTAGCGTTCGTGGTCCCCGAGCCGTTCCACCAGCACAGCGTCACGGTCTGCCAGCGGCACGCCCCGGAAAGGGTTCACCGGGACGCCGGTTTCGGCGGGCACGTGAAGGGACAGCAGGAAATCGGCCAGGCCTTCAGCCGCCGGCCCGCGGCCCGCCGGGGCGATGTCGGCCGCAACGGTTCCGGGGACCCACCGCACGATGCTCCACGGCCAGGGAAAGTCCGACGTCGACCGGCCGGCATGGACGGGGACAGGAACCGCAACCGGGGAGCGGCGAGCTATGTCGGGCAGGTAGCGCTGCTCATGAAGTATCAGCGGAACGGCCTCCGCCCTGCGCGGCACCCGGACGGCCAGGCCGTTACCGAGCCGGAAGGTCGCGTTGTCCCAGCCGTTCGCAACCCGCGCTATCGGACAATCGCCGAGGTCGGGCCGCTGGTCCCGGACGAGGCGCTGGACCACCGCGTTACTCACTTCCACCGTGGCTGGCGGCATTCGCGCCATTCAAAAACCCCGCCTCCCTTGTCCCTGCAATGCCGTCCGATCCTGCCCTTGTCCGAATATAGTTCAAGACCCTGAGAGCGGACGGGGCGCGGAACGAGGACATGGAATCGGACGACGGCGGCATGTTCCGCCGTCGTCCCGGACAGAATGAAGTTGCGGCTAGCTCATCCGGCGGAGGCAACCGGATCCTCAGCGGTCAGCCCGCGCCCTGGCCCTCGCGGGCCACCTCTTCCAGAATCCTGGCTGTCGGCGCTGACGTCATCAGCTGCCCCATCACTTCGGGGTTGTCCCACACTTTGCTGCGCAACTTTTCCAGAAAGCCGGCCGCGGCGTCCTTGGTGTCGAAGTCAAGCAGCACGCCTACGCTGTTCTGGTCCTCGGTATCCCGGAACAAGCGGACCAACCGGGCGCCCGAGGCGGCGCGGCCTGCGGGATCCGTGTCGAACACTTTCTTGAAAGCCTCGAATTCCCGAACCGAATAACTAATCTGCAGGGTGAACATCGTCGTTCCTTTCCCTCGGGCTATGGCAGGACCACGATA
>JBKPBZ010000017.1:0-4512 GCA_046727115.1 Actinomycetota bacterium
GGCAATCGAGCAGCCCGAGCCCGGCGGCGTCAGCTGGACGAACCGGATGCCGTCCATGGGCCGCTCGTCGTAGTCGGCGTTGAAGCCCACCTTGTTGACATAGAAATCCTTGGCCCGGTCCACGTCGGACACCGGCACAAACACGAGTTCAAGTTTCCAATCCATGGCGCACACGCTAGCGCGGACCGCGGCAATGCGGAAGGGACCCCCGGCGAACCGGACCTAGCCGGCGATGCCGTACAGGCGGTCTCCGGCGTCGCCTAGGCCGGGCACGATGTACGACTTCTCGTTGAGCTTCTCGTCGATCGAGGCCAGCACGACTGTCACGTTGGAGTCGGAGAGCTCCTCCTCCAGCTTGGCCAGGCCCTCCGGGGCGGCGAGGAGGCAGATGCACGTGATGTCGGAGGCGCCGCGCTTGAAGAGGAACTTGATGGCCTCGCGCAGGGTCCCGCCGGTGGCCAGCATGGGATCGAGGACGAAGATCTGCCGGTCCGTGAGGTCCTCCGGGAGGCGCTCGGCGTACGTGATGATGTCCAGGGTCTCTTCGTCGCGGGCCATGCCCAGGAAGCCGACCTCGGCGGTGGGGACCAGCTTGGTCATGCCCTCGAGCATGCCCAGCCCGGCCCGGAGAATCGGGACCACCAGAGGGGTCGGCTTGGTGAAGTAGGTTCCGATGGTGGTGCTGACGGGCGTCTCGATGGTCTTCGGTTCGGTGCGGACATCACGCGTGGCTTCGTAGGCCAGGAGCGTGACAAGCTCCTCGGTGAGCTGGCGGAAGACCGGGGACGGGGTGTTCCTGTCCCGCAGAACGGTGAGCTTATGGGCGACCAGCGGGTGGTCCACAACGAGAGTGCGCATGCGTCAAAACTATCACCCGGATGCGGAGGACCGTCCCGCAGGGCCGGGGGTATCGGCGTCGCCCGCGTCGGCCTGTGCAGTGCCGCCGGCAGCGGCGCTCGTGGCGCCGTCATGGAGGTGGGCGGGATGGTCGAAGGTCGGCGCGACCCCGGCGTGTTCCCGCCGCCGCAGAGCATGGAAGAACCGGTGCGCCATGATCACAATCCCCACCCAGGCCAGCCCGATGACCCATCCGACGATCACGTCGGTCAGCCAGTGATGGCCCAGATAGACCCGGCTGAGGCCCATCGCGACGATGAAGATCACACCAGCGGCGATCAGGCCGATCCGGGCGCTGGTCCGTTTGATCTGCAGGCAGGCCAGGTACACCACGAGCGCGATCACCACCGTGGTGTTCAGCGTGTGACCGCTCGGGAACGACGGCGAGGTCTCGTAGGGCGGCACGGCGTCGGCATGGTCCGGGCGGACGCGGCCGATCATTTTCTTGCCCAGGGTTGTGGCCGTCACCGACGCGGCTGCCGCGCCGCCGATCAGGATCAGCGGCCGCCAACTCCGAGAGGTGTAGATCAGCAGCGCCGTCAGGATGCTGCCCAGGATGGGCATCCCGATGCCGCCGCCGATGTTGGTGAACCCGGTGATAAAGGCGTCCAGGCCTGGGCTGCGCATCTGTTCCATGAACGCCAGAGCCGGCTTGTCCAGGTTCGCAAGGCCGGCGTCGTCCACCACGTTGTCGTAGACCTCTGCGCTCACCAGCGCCAGGATCACCACCACCACGCCGCCGACCAGCATGGTGATCCACAGGGCCGCGTAGGGCACCACCCATTTGCCCCAGCGCCGTGCCAACCAGTTCTCTGTTTCGGTGGTCACGGCCGTCTCCCGACTACTTGACATCATTAACTACGGACTTCATTAACTACATGGGCCGCACAGAAGAGCTGCACAGCATGCTTAGGATCGAAACTATCATTGACCCATGACTGCCTCTGAGCCGCGCCATGCCGAGTGGATGAGCCTTGCCCTGGCCGAGGCCCGGAACGCACTGGCCACCGCGGACGTGCCGATCGGCGCCGTCGTGATTGGACCGGACGGTTCCGTGCTGGGCGCCGGGCGGAACGAACGCGAGGCCCTTGGGGACCCGACAGCCCACGCCGAGATGGTCGCCATCCGGGAGGCCGCCGCGCGGCTGCGGGCGCACCGGGCGCTGGAGGGCAAGGGCGACGACGGCTGGCGGCTGGAGGACTGCACCCTGGTGGTGACGCTGGAGCCGTGCGCCATGTGCGCGGGAGCGATCGTCCTGGCCAGGATTCCGCGGGTGGTGTTCGGCGCCTGGGATGAGAAGGCCGGCGCCGCGGGTTCCGTGTTCGACATCCTCCGTGAGCGCCGGCTCAACCATTGGGTGGAAGTCATTGCGGGCGTCCGGGAGCAGGAGTGCGCCGCAATGCTGCGGGATTTTTTCGCCGGGCACCGCGCCTGATCCGTTCCGGCTAGCCGGCCGTACCGGCGCCCGCCGCCGCGGAGGCGGCTGCAGAGGCCGCGAGCGCGTCGATCCGCTTCTGCCGGGAGGCCGGGGAATCCAGGCTGAAGGCCCGGAAATCACCGAGGTCCTCGCGGATCCAGGCTTCCACCTCGGCGATCCGCTGTGTTACGGCGGGCGTGGGGCCGTGGAACAGCCAGGGCACGATCCTCTCCTTGGCCGGTTCGTACTGCCACAGCCCGATGATCCGGCCGCGGTCCAGGATGGGGTGGTCCGGGAGGTCCGCCTGCAGCGCGAGTGATCCCAGCGCCTGTTTGTGCTGGTCTTCCTCCGCGAGCAGGTCCGCCGCGTTGCGCCGCAGCAGGAACAGGGAGTCCGTTCCGGCGAGCAGCTGGATCTGCTCCGCCGCCGGCTCCTCGAACGCGGCCAGACGGCCGACGTCCGCGGGCAGCATCCACAGCGGGTCGCCTCCGGGGTCAGCCGGTGACGAGGCCAGCGCGGCAGTCAGTGCCGTCGGCACCTCGACGGCTCCGACGGCGGCGAGCGCCGCCTTGCTTTGCGCCACCGTGAACCCGGTGAACCACTGCGATTGCTTGAAGGTCGCTCCGCCGGTCCAGGCCAGGTAGCGGCGGATCAGCTCGGTGCGCGCGGCGTCGTCGTCCAGGCCGCTGGGCGCCAGGCCCCAGGGCTCGTAGGCATAGCGCTGCTGGTCCAGGCGGCCGTTGGCCGGGACGCGGCGGATCTTGCCCTGGGCCTGCAGGATCCCCAGGGCGGTGGGCAGCGTGGTGGTGGCGCCCTTCTTCTTGCCTTCCTCGCCAAGGTTCCGGACCGAGTCGCCCAGTTCCTCCTTGAGCTGCCGCGGATCCATCGGCCCCTCCGCCTCGGCGAGCACGTGCAGCACCTGTTCCTCCAGGAGCGTGATTTCGCCCCGTTCCACGCCCAGCCGGCCGAGCACCCGGATGGCCTCGGCGGCGTCCTTGCCCAGCTTCAGCGCCCAGGCGAAGTCCTCCCGGCCCAGGACATAGGTGCAGCCGCGGGCGACGGGCAGTTCGAGGATCCGGTGGGCGAGGACGTCGGCGTCCACCTGTTCGCGGCGGATGCCGGCCCGGGCGAAGAGCGTGAGGTACGGGTTGGCGCCGCCCACGGACCTGGCCCAGCCCGCCCGGGCCAGGACCTGCTCCGCCGTGCAGCCAGCCAGCGAGCCGTCCAGGCCCTGCCGGTGCCAGGCCCACGCCCGGAGCCGCTCCGGGGTCAGGCTCTGCGGTTCCGGCAGATTGAGGGGCTCTTCTACCGACGGCGATTGCGTGGCGACAGGGTGGGTGCTCATGGGCTCATTCTCCAACAGCTTCTCCGTCAGCGGTATCAAGAAGCCGTATCAACCTGCGCCGCCGGTTTTCCGGAATCCGGGGTTCCTTGGGCCGCGGGAGTTGCCGGGGCTGCCGTCGCCAGGAACTCCAGAACGGTCCGGGCGGTGGCGTCCCAGCCGGGCAACCGGCTCCGGGCGTCCGCGGCCGCGTCCCGCCAGCGTTTCCTGAGGCCGGCGTCGCCCAGCCAGCGGCCAAGCAGGTCCGCCAGCGGCGCGGGGTCCGTTCCGAGTCCGACGGCGGCGCCGGGCAGCAGCATGTCAGGCACGTGCACGTCCCGCGGGCTGTCCGTCTCCGGCAAGCCGGGCAGGCTGCCGGCGGCGAGCGCCTCGACGGCTCCGGTCCCCTCGCGCACCACCACCGGGATGCCGCGGGCCAGCGATTCGGTGACCACCAGGCCGTAGGTTTCAGCCTGGGAAATCAGCAGACTGAGATCGGCCGCATCCCATTCTGCTCCCAGCGCCGGCCCACGGAGTTCGCCCGGGATGCTGACCCGCCCGGCCAGGCCGAGCCGTTCCACGGAGCTCCGGAGCTGTGCGGCATAAACAGGGTCCGCGGTGTCCGAGCCGATCAGGGACGCCGTCCAGGGCAAATCCTTGAGCCGGGCGAGCGCCTCCAGCAGCAGCGACTGGTCCTTGTTCGGCAGCAGCGCCGCCACGGCGACGAAGTGCGGCACGCCGGAACCGCCTGACAGGCTTCCCGCCGCCAGAGGGGCGGGCGCAGAACCGGGCAGGGCCACCCGGATGCCGTCCAGGCCGTGCCGGGCGCGGATGCCCGCCGCGGCCGAGCCACTCGTGCAGATGACACCGGCTGCTG
>JBKPBZ010000018.1:0-25167 GCA_046727115.1 Actinomycetota bacterium
GCGGGGTTGGCATGGGTGGTGAATCTTGGATGTCTGGACCTCAACCCGCACCCCGTGCGGGCCGAGGACCTCGAGCACCCCGACGAGCTCCGGGTCGACCTCGACCCGATGCCGGGGGTCGACTGGTCGCAGATCGTTGACGTCGCCTATGTCGCGCGGGAAGTGCTCAACGACGTCGGACTGGTGGGGTGGCCGAAGACGAGCGGTTCGCGGGGACTCCACATCCTGGTGCGCATCGCGCCCCGGTGGTCGTACCGCGATGTGCGGCTTGCCGCCGAGACCCTCGCCCGCGAGGTCGAAAACCGCGCTCCGGGCCTCGCCACCGCGCGGTGGTGGAAGGAGGAGCGCGGCGAGAGCGTGTTCGTCGACTTCAATCAGAACGCCAAGGACCGCACCGTGGCATCGGCGTACTCGATCCGGCCCCTGCCGGACGCCCGCGTCTCGACTCCGCTCACTTGGGCCGAGGTTACCTCCACGCGGCCGGAACAATTCACGGTGCCCACGGTGCTTGAGCGCTTCGCAGTGATGGGCGACCCCCACGCCGGCATCGACGACGAGGCAGGGTCACTCGACGGACTCATGGCCCTGGCTGCCGAGCTGGGCCCCGCGGAAAAGCCGCCGCGGGGCGGCGACGGCCAAGGCCGCCGGCAGTCGGTGATGCCGCTCATCGAGGTGGCGCGTACCAGGACCAAGCCCGAGGCGCTCGCGGCGCTCGACGAATGGAAGGCCCGGCATGCGGACCTGGTCCCGGCCCTGCATCCCGCCGACATCCTCGTCGACGGAATGCGCGGATCGAGTTCCCTCTGGTACCGGGTGCGGGTGAACCTGCAGCATGTCCCCGAAGAGGAGCGTCCGCCGCAGGAGGAGCTCATCGCTGACTACAACCCGTGGGCGGGCAAGGAGTGGCCGGGGCACCCTGGGGCCTGACACCACGGGATATTGCCCCTGCGAAGGTGAGCGCGGTCAGTACTCTCCCTTGATCACGAAGTACGAGCCGCGAATAACGCCCGCCAGCTTCGATTTTTGGCGGGCGAACTTGAAGCGGGTCGCCAATTCCTCCGGAATCTCCATGCCCTCGGCGAGTTTGAACCCGACCGCTCTCTTCCCGGCGTCGATGCTGTACATGACGTTGATCGACAGCCCCGACTCGTAGAAAACGTAGGCCATCCGCAAACCGTCGACGTCGAAGGAGGTCGCTTCCAGCGGACGGGAACCGATGACGATTTCACGCTCGTCCCGGAGTATCCGGCTCACCCGGTCGACCACCTCTGGAACCTCGCTCGCGGGGCTCACAGTGAAGACGTGGTCGTACTTGTTCCGGTAATAGCGAGCCTCGTTGGCGCGCAACCCGGCGAGGGCCTCAGCGACGGGAGACGATTCCAACCCCACAGTAGAAACGTTCTTGAAGTCAACGATGTACGGCATGCACCCTCCTGGTAAGACGTGTTGGACCCATGCTAACGCGACGACGTGCCCCCCTGATGTCAGAACGTTTGTGCGCAGGGTGCCTGGTGCCGTGACAGGGGTCAGCCCCAGTGATGCTCATCCATGAAGAAGCCGACGCGGCATTGGCCCACGATAGGGGGAGGCCTTAAGGCCCTGCCGGGGCGCGCTTGTCGGGGCAAGAGTTGGACCTACGCGACGCGCGTACCGCCCCAGTGTGGGCGGACGGGCCGCCCGCCGTCGGGAGTTCGGTCATTTCCAGCACCGTTGGGACCGCCAGCGTCGACCAAAGAAGCGGAGCGGCCGAAACGCCGGCCGAAACCGAGTGGAGGGCAAACCATGTCAGAGCGCAACTACACCTTGTTCGTGTCGTCATACGCCGACGCGGACTCGGCGGCAGACGACTTCAAGGCGATCAAGAGCATGGACGACGCGGCCGTGGTGGCTGCGGTCGTCCTGTCACGTGACGCCTCGGGCCGGACCGAGGTCAAGGAGCACGGAGGCGGACTGGTCGCAGGCGGCACGACGGCGGGCGCCATCGGCGGGCTCGTGGTCGGGTTGTTCGCTCCGCCGCTCCTGCTGTCCGGCGTGATCGGCGCTGGGATCGGCGCAGGTGTTGGCGCCATCGCGAAACGTCACGAGGAGAAGTCCATCGGCGTCAACGCGGACGAGTGGCTGCCGCCGGGCTCCTCGGCGATCATCGCCGTCGTCGACGACCTCTACCTCGACCGCGTCGACGAGGCGGTCGAAAAGGCCAGCAAGAAGGTCAGCAAGGCCGTCGAAAGTGGTGACTACGACGCCGTGGTCAAGGCCGTGAACGAGGGCGACGAGAAGATCATCGAAGCCGCTTCGTCCTGAGCGGCCGACGCAGCCATCCGGGAAACGGCCCGCTGCTTCGATGACGTCGTCGGTGTTGGCGATCTCTATTGGGCTGGCGGCCCCCGCGCATTCAAGGCCGCATTGACAGGGGCGAAGGCGACCCGATCCAGGACAAGTTCGACCTCGCGGATTTTGTCTGCGTTGATGGTGGACGGGAAGCTTCGGACTCATGAGGTTTGGGCATCCGGCCGGGTCACCAGTGCCGGCCTGGGAAAGGGCCCAAAGCCCCTGACCCCGTTCCGGGGCTCAGCCTACTCTGGCAACACACTCTGCGATGGTTTTCCATCTTCGTCGCCTGCGCCCTGGTGATCGGAACGGAGAGGACCCAATCCATGGCCACTTATGAGTACCGCTGCTCCGATGGTTCGCTTTTCGAAGCAATCCACCCGATCGGGGACGCCCCGGACATTCTTCCTTGCCCCTCCTGCGGTGAACCGTCCCGCCGGGTATTCAGTGCACCGCACCTTTCCAGGGCCGGTTCGCAGGCCTTCCGACTCATCGACTCCACCGAACGCACTGCAGCCGAACCCGAGGTCGTGAACTCTCGGATCCCGGGCAGCCCCAAGCGGGTACAGCAGTATTCGTCCAACCCGCTACATCGGACACTGCCGCGGCCCTGACCGGCACCACGCGGCGCCCAGTCAGAGGAGATGAAATGCCAGCAAAGATATTTTCCCTGGACTCCAGCAAGAAGTTCGAGGACCAGGACAAGATCGGGCACAACCGATGGCACCCCGACATTCCACCCGTCGCGACGGTCAAACCGGGGGATTCCTTCCGGGTGGACTGCCGGGAATGGTTTGACGGCGCGATCGTCAACGACGACTCCGCCGACGACGTCCTCAACGCCCCGCTGCTGACCGTCCACAAACTCAGCGGTCCCTTCGCCGTCGAGGGCGCCAAACCCGGCGACCTGCTGGTGGTCGACATCCTGGACGTCGGTCCCATCCCGCAGGAGGATTCCGGCCCACTCGCCGGACAGGGCTGGGGCTACACCGGCATCTTCGCCACCAGCAACGGCGGCGGCTTCCTCACCGAGCAGTTTCCCGACGCCTACAAGGCCATCTGGGACTTCACCGGACAAATCGCAACATCCCGGCACGTGCCCGGTGTTTCCTTCACCGGGCTGATCCACCCCGGCCTGATGGGGACGGCCCCCTCGGCCCAACTGCTGGCCAAATGGAACAAACGCGAAGGCGACCTGATCGCCACGAACCCGAACAGGGTCCCGCCCTTGGCGCTGCCGCCCGAGGCCGAGCACGCGGTTCTGGGGCACCTGCCGCCGTCGGAATTCGACAGGGTGGCCGCGGAAGCGGCCAGAACCGCACCGCCACGGGAAAACGGCGGAAACCAGGACATCAAGAACATGTCCAAGGGCACCCGTATTTTCTACCCCGTGTTCGTGGACGGGGCCAACCTCTCGATGGGCGATCTCCACTTCTCGCAAGGCGACGGGGAGATCACGTTCTGCGGCGCCATCGAGATGGGCGGCTTCCTGGACCTCAGGGTGGAGCTCATCAAGGGCGGCATGGAGACTTACGGGGTGAGCGAAAACGCCATCTTCATGCCCGGCAACGTCGACCCGCAGTTCAGTCAATGGCTGGCGTTCTCCGGCACCTCGGTGACTCTGGACGGGGAGCAACGCTACCTAGACTCGCACCTTTCCTACCAGCGGGCATGCCTCCACGCCATCGACTACCTGACCAAATTCGGTTACAGCAGCGAGCAGGCATACCTGCTCCTAGGTGCCGTACCGATCGAAGGGCGCCTCTCCGGCGTCGTGGACATCCCGAATTCCTGTTCCACGGTCTACATCCCGACAGCCATCTTCGACTTCGATGTACGCCCCTCAGCTGCAGGCCCCCACAAAATCGACCCAGGCATCGGAGCGCCGAAGGCCAGTAGCAGATAGCAGCTGCCGGCGGCGGTGGTGACCCTGGTCGGTGAGGTGGCGTCCCCAACCGCGGTCACGGGTGAGGCTGAAGAATCGATGCTGGCGGGCGTCCGCGGCCGTCGCGACGCCCGCTTCCTTCCAGTCGTACTGACTTTCGGTGCGACCCGGTTGGGTGGTCGGGGCTGGGTCGTGACACCATACGGATCGTGACCCAGAAGATTGCGTACCAAGGTGAGCCCGGCGCCAACTCCCATATCGCGTGCAAGCAGATGTTCCCCGAGCTGGAAAGCGTCCCGTGCGCGAGCTTCGAGGACGTCTTTGAATTGGTGTCCAGCGGTGCGGCCGATCTTGCCATGATTCCGATCGAGAACTCGATTGCCGGCCGGGTGGCGGATATCCACATCCTGCTCCCCGAGTCCCGTCTGCAGATTGTCGGCGAGTTCTTCCTGCCCATCCACTTCGACTTGCTTGGCATCCCCGGCAGCACCATCGAGGCTGCCACCGAGGTCCACAGCCACATTCACGCCCTGGGCCAGTGTCGGCGCCTGATCCGTGAGGCGCGGTTACGCCCCGTCATCGCCGGCGACACTGCGGGTTCTGCCCGCGAAGTGCGGGAGTGGAACGATCCCGCGAAACTCTCGCTCGCTCCCCCGCTCGCGGCCCAGATCTACGGCCTGGAAGTGCTGGCATCCCGGGTCGAGGACGATCCGTCCAACACCACCCGCTTTGTGGTTCTGGCGCGAGAAGCGGAACTGCCGACCCGGGATGAGTTGCCCGGACCGGCAGTGACCAGTTTCGTGTTCCGCGTCCGGAACGTCCCATCCGCGCTCTACAAAGCCCTTGGCGGTTTTGCCACCAACGGCGTGAACATGACGCGGCTGGAGAGCTACATGGTGGGCAACGAGTTTGCTGCCACCATGTTCATGGCCGACGTCGAGGGCCACCCCGCGGACCTGCCGCTGCAGCTGGCCTTGGAGGAGCTGGAGTTCTTCACCGCCGAGGTCCGGATTCTGGGTGTCTACGCCGCCGCAGAGTTCAGGACCCGGCAGGCAGCCAGCGGCTGACCGGCGCGGACGGCAGCCGTGCTGTCGTAGGTGCCATGACGCGGCTCGGCGCAGGTGGGAGGATGGGCGCATGGAACTGCACATCACTGGCGATCCCACCGCCGACCAACTGCTCAGCAATGACGCGTTCGCACTCCTAGTCGGCATGCTGCTTGACCAGCAGGTGACCATGGAGTCTGCGTTTGCCGGACCCGAAAAGATCCGGACGCGCATCGGCTCCATGGCTCCTGCCGCCCTCGCCGAATATGACCCGGCAGGCTTCGTTGAGGTCTTCAGGGAGCGTCCGTCCATCCACCGCTTCCCCAGCTCGATGGCCGGCCGCGTCCAGGACCTCGCCGCGACCGTGCAGCGGGATTGGAATGGGGACGCAACTGCCATCTGGAACCAGGACGACCCGGACGGCCAGGAGGTGCTGCGCCGGCTGAAGGAATTGCCCGGCTTCGGAGAACAAAAGGCAAAGATTTTCCTCGCACTGCTCGGCAAGCAGTGCGGACTCCAGGCACAAGGCTGGCGTGAGGCTGCTGGCCCCTATGGCGAGGAGAGTGCATTTCTTTCTGTCGCCGACATCGTGGACCCCGAGTCGCTGAAAAAAGTGCGCGCCAACAAGCAGGCTGCCAAGGCCGCCATCAAAGCCGCGAAGGCATCCGAGCGCTGATAAGAATCGCGTGAACCAAAGCGTTCCGAGACGTCCCCCGCCAGACAAGCGATACGACTCCTGCAGCAGCTAGTCCAGTTCCTCAACGAGCCGCCGCGGCTGGGCGTCCGACATACTGGTTCTATGCAGGCGACGACGGTGTTGGTCGAGGGCGAGAGTGACCGGCTGGCGGTCGAGACGCTGGCCCTTCGCCTCGGCCATGATCTGAGAGCCTTGCGGGTGTCGGTCGTACCGATGGGAGGCGCTACCAGCATCGTCCACTTCCTCGACCGCTACGGCCCGAATGGGGCAGGCCACCGCCTGTTCGGCTTGTGTGATGCAGGCGAATCTCGTGGCATCGCCCGCGCGCTCGGCCGGGCAGGTATCGGGTCCGGTTCGCTGGCCGAGCGTGGGTTCCACGTCTGCCACGCCGATCTGGAGGACGAACTCATCCGCTGCCTTGGGGTCGATGCTGTGCTCAAAGTCGTCGCAGCTCAAGGTGAGCTCGCATCGTTCCGGCTCCTCCAACGCCAGCCGTCACTGCGAGAGCGGCCGATCACGGCCCAGTTGCGCCGGTTCTTCGGGGGACGCAGCGGGAACAAGGTCCGATACGCGCCACTGCTGGTCGACGCATTGCCGGCCGGACATGCGCCTCCGCCGCTCGCCCGCCTTGTTGCATCATTCTCCGCCCCGCTCCCAAGCGTTATCGTCTAGCCCGCTGACACATCGATCAGCACCTTACCGACGATGCTCTCTTCCACCGCCGCGTGGGCCGCAGCGGTGTCAGCCAGGTCAAAGCGATGCAACGGCAGGCCTGCGGCCTCTCCCACCGGAAGGGCGCCGTCGGCGATGGCCGCATTGATGTCCTCGGCGGCGGCGTGCACCGCCGCCCTGCCAACGGTGTAGAGCAGCACGAACTGGTAGCGGACGTTGAGGCTGAAATGCCTGCGCACGTCCAGGGTCACCTGATCGCCGCCGTTGTTGGCATAGACCGCGACGGAGCCTCGGTTGCGGATCACTGCCAGGTCCAGTTCCGCGTTCTGCGCGGGTGCCACTTCCACGATCTGGTCGACGCCGTCGGGAGCGATCCGGCGGATCTCAGCAGCCGCGTGGGTTTCCCGGTAATTGATGACATGATCGGCGCCGGCGGCCGTGACCAGCGCAGCCTTCGCCGGTCCGCTCACGGTCGTGATCACAATGGCGCCGGCCCACTTGGCGAGCTGGATCGCCGCATGGCCCACGGCGCCGGCCCCGCCAGCGACGAGAACAACTTTGCCAGCCAAGGCTCCCGGGTGCAGCCGCCGCGGGCCGTCCTCGGCGATGGTCAGGGCCCGGTGGGCGGTGATCGCGGGAACGCCCAGGCTGGCGCCGAGGTCGAACCCGGCGTTCTCCGGCAGCGCAAACACCCGTTCAGCCGGCAGGACGGCGAACTCCTGCGCTGTCCCGCCGTCGGCGCGCTGGTAGGCGGCCAAGGCCAGCCAGACCCGGTCCCCGACGTGGAGATGCTCGACGCCGGGTCCGACGGCGTCCACCACTCCGGCGCCGTCTTGGTTCGGCACGACCTCCGCGAAGGGCAGGGGCTCGCCCGGTTTGGCGCCGCGGCGCGACTTCCAGTCGGTGGGGTTCACCGCGGAGACCATGATCCGCACGCGCGCCTCCCCGCGCCCCGGGTCCCGGATCTCGCGCTCGACGAGCTCGAGAACAGATGGATCGCCGGTGGCACGGTACACGATTGCTTTCATACTCACACCTAACGCCGGCCCCGACCGAAAATTCCCGCCCGGCGCCGGACCAGGTGGGGGCCATAGTCCTGCCAAGCTACTGCCGCGACGGTTTAATGCGACACATGCTGCCCTCCCCCTCGTTGCTAGTGACCTTCGCTGAGCTCGGACGGGGCGGACGTGCGGGGGTGTGTTTGTTCGTGAGTGGCCGCCCAGGCGGCGAGGAGCTGGAGGTTGTCGTGGGAGACAGTGCCGGCTTTGGCGGTGTAGGCAAGGAACAGGAGTCCACCCTCGGCTGAGAGGGGCATCGCTTCGAAGTCGAGTTCGAGGGTTCCGACGATGGGGTGGTGGATGCGCTTCGTTCCGGTGCTGTGGAGGCGGACATCGTGAGAGGCCCAGAGGATCCGGAAGTGGTCGCTCCTTGTGGAGAGCTCACCGATGAGGTCGCTGAGCCCGCGGTCATAAGGAACCCGTCCGGCTTCGATGCGAAGCATCGCCACTATTTGCTGCGCGGCGTCCTCCCAGTCCTGGTAGATCTCCGGGGCGCGCCGAGCCAGGAAGAGGAAGCGGGCGAAGTTCACCGCCGTCCCTTCCTGGTCGAAGAGCTCGCTGAACAGGGCCCTACCCAGGTCGTTCGACGCGATGACGTCCAGGCGACCGTTTTGCACAATCGCCGGGACGCCCGTCATGGCGTCCAGGAGTTGCTGAACGCCGGGGCGAACCCGTTGGGACTTAGCCGGGAGGCGCTTGCGCGGCGATCGCGGGCCTGCATTGGCGGCCCTGACGAGGTCATGCAAATGGGTTTGTTCAGCCTCATCGAGTTGCAGGGCCCTGCAGATGCCGGCCAGCACAGCTTCGGAGACGCCTTTGGCGTTGCCGCGTTCCAGACGGACGTAGTACTCCGTGCTCATCCCTGCCAGCAGCGCGACTTCCTCACGCCGCAGACCCTGGACGCGGCGTCGGCCGCCGAAGTCCGGCAGCCCGGCCTGCCGGGGAGTAATCCTTGCCCGTCGGGTCGTCAGGAAGTCCCGGATGAGGTTTTCGTTGTTCATGACTTCGACGCTACGCCACCGGACCGCGGTTAGAGGGTCATGGGTATTAACCCGATAGACAGAGCCTGTTTAGGGTTTCCGGAGGGGCCTTGAATTGAAGAACACCGGCAGGGAACCCTGCCTCCGACTTCTTCTAAGGAAACACCCGATGAGTAAGAACACCGTCTGGTTCATTACCGGAGCAGCCCGCGGCATGGGCATCGACATCGCCGAAGCAGCCCTTCAGGCCGGACACTCGGTGGTCGCTACCGCCCGCGACGCGGCCAACGTCACCGCAGCCTTGGGCGAGCAGGCCAACCTGTTGGCCCTGTCCCTGGACATCACCGACGCCGACGCCGGGCGGGCGGCCGCCGACGCCGCGGTGGAGCGCTTCGGATCCATCGATGTGCTGGTCAACAACGCCGGGAACTTCTACGCCGGGTATTTCGAGGAAATCAGCGACAAGCAGTTCCGTGCGCAAATGGAAACGAACTTCTTTGGCCCCCTGAACGTCACCCGCGCCATCCTGCCCGTGATGCGCAAACAGCGCTCCGGCCACGTCATCACGATGTCCTCCGCAGCCGGAATCATCGGCCAGGAGTTCTGCGCTGCTTACGCAGCCTCGAAGTTCGCCCTCGAAGGATGGATGGAATCCCTGCGCTACGATCTCGAGCCCTACGGGATCAAGACCACCATCGTGGAGCCCGGATTCTTCCGCACCGAACTCCTCGTCGAAGGTGCCTCCGCGATCTGGCCGGAACTCTCCATCGAGGACTACGCCCAGCGCACCGCCGCAACAACCGCGGCCTGGAAGTCGATGAACGGCAAGCAGGGCGGAGACCCCGCGAAGCTCGCCGCTGCCCTGGTCACCATTGCCGGACTCGAGCAGCCCCCGCTGCGCTGGCAGGCCGGCGCAGACGTCGTCGCAGGAGTTGAACAAAAAATCGCCACCCTCCAGGAACAGGTCAACGCACACCGCGAACTCTCCTCCAACCTCCAGCACGACGACGCCTAACGCCGCACCCCAGCCTCGAGGTTTCCTGGTCGGAGGACACGGCCAGGATTTACTCCCCGGCTTGGAGGCTTCCCGTGGTGATTGTGGCGAGGTCGCGACGGAACATCTCGGGCTCACTCTCCGTGGGGAGGTCGACAATGTCTTCGGCTCCATCGAGGGACTCGCCTGAGTCTGGGGTCAGGGAGGTGAAGACGATGGTGAGGTCGTCTTGGTCGGGCCCGTGGTCGGCGATGAGTTCGAGAGTTTTGTGGTCGGCGGCATCGACGTGAAGGCTCTCAATGAGTACACGCGCGATCTGGTCCCGGGCAATAACGCCGTCGGTGGGGGAACCGGACTGCCGCCGGTCGCCCTGGAGCATAACGATCTTCCGCTGGTCGGGTTGGTTGCAGTCGAACCAGCCCGGACGCACGATCGTATAGGGGTTGCCGCTGGCGCGCACGAGGCGCTCGCTCCGCAACTTCCATTGGGCGTAGGCGACACCGGGGCGGGTAGTGCCGATAGCGGTCATGAGGGCAATCCGGGCGCGGCGGCCGTCCAAGGCTTTGAGGACGTTGGCCACGCCGGCGTAGTCGTTGTCCCGTACGTCCCGTTCGCTGGTCGTGGACCCGTGGGTGAAGACGATAGCCTCGACTCCCTCGACGGCCGGGCCGAGGGATTCAGGACGGGTCAGGTCACCGACCACCAAGTCCACCCCTTCGGGAAGAATGCGGCCTGCGCGGGCACGGTCACGCACAAGTGCCCGGACCGCGTAACCCTGCTGCAGCGCCTCGGCGACGGCGTAGCGGCCGATGCTGCCCGTGGCACCGACGATCAGAACCGTAGAGGGACGGTCGTTCATTTTTTCTCCTCGACGGTGGCCTCTGCGGCGGTCCGCTGGGTGGCGGCCCAACTGGCCAGGACTTTCAGGGCATCCCCGGACGGTGTCCCGGGATCTGCTGTGTACACGTTGATGCGCAGTCCGGGGTCTGCGGGGAGTTCCAGCGCTTCAAAGCTCAAGTCAAGATCCCCAACGATCGGGTGGTGGAGCCGCTTCCGGCCGGCACGGTGGTACTTCACATCGTGCCGGGCCCACCGGGTGCGGAACTCCTCGCTGCGGGTTGAGAGTTCACCGATCAGGTCCGTGAGGTCCTTGTCGTACGGGTTCTTCCCTGCCGCGGACCGCAGGACGGCGACAATGTCATCCGCCGCGCGTTCCCAATCGGCAAAGAACTCCCGCGCCTTCGGGTTCAGGAACGTGAACCGTGCACTGTTCGGCGGGGTGCTCTGCTCTGCCATCAGGTCCAGATAAAGCGCACGGCCCAGCTCGTTGGCGGCGAGGACGTCCCCGCGATCGTTGCGGACCCAGGCCGGTGCGGCCGTGATCGCATCAATGACGCGTTGCACGCTGGGACGCACCGTCTGCGGGCTGCGCTTGCGCCGCACCCGGGGAGCGGCGGTGGCGGCGCGGGCCAGGTCAAAAAGGTGGGCCGTTTCGGCCTCGTCGAGCTTCAACGCACGGGCGAGGGCTTCAAGGACGCTGTCGGATGCGCCGGAGAGGTTTCCCCGTTCAAGGCGGATGTAGTAATCGATGCTCATCCCCGCGAGCATCGCGACTTCCTCGCGGCGCAGCCCGGCAACCCGGCGGTTGCCGCCGTAGACGGGCAGCCCTGCCTCATCCGGAGTGATCCTTGCGCGGCGGGAGGTCAGGAACTTCCGCACGTCGTCACTGTGTGTCATGGCGTCCACGCTACGCCGCCGCCCGAGAACGAGGGAGGCACTGGCGTTACCCGGAACGACCGTGACTCCCGGCCCGTAGGGAACCACGGTTGCATGGAAAGCATGAAACCTGAACCTACAACAGCTGCCCACCCGGCTGCGATCCTGGCGATCATCCTCGCCAGCTACTTCATGATCCTGCTGGACAACTCGGTGATCTTCACCGCCCTGCCGAGCCTGCAGGCCGATCTACGGCTGAGCACCGGCGAGCTCACCTGGGTTCAGGACGCCTACGTCCTGGTCTTCGGCGGCCTGCTGCTCCTCGGCGCCCGGGCAGGAGACCTCCTCGGACGCCGGCGGGTCTTCGTGTTCGGGCTGGTGGTGTTCTCGATCGCGTCGCTGCTGATCGGCCTGGCACCGACCGGCTGGTGGGCGATCGCCGGCCGCGCCGTGCAGGGTATCGGGGCTGCGATCGTCGCGCCCGCCTCACTGTCCCTGCTCACGGCCAGCTTCCCGGAAGGGCGTGAGCGCACCCGGGCCGTCGCCTTGTACGGCGCCACGGCAGGGATCGGCGCCAGCCTGGGCCTGGTGATCGGCGGGGCCCTGGCGCACTGGATCTCCTGGCGGGCCGGGTTCTTCGTCAACGTGCCCATCGGCGCCGCCATGATCGCACTCGCACCGCGATTCCTCCCAGAGACCGGCCGGGCCACCGGACGGTTCGACGTGGCCGGAGCACTCAGCGCCACCTTGGGCGCCGGCGCCCTGGTGTTCGGCATCATTAACGAAGCCGTTGCGGGCTGGGACTCACCGGTCACGCTCACGGCCGTCAGCGCCGGCGTCGTGCTCCTCATCGCGTTCGTGCTGATCGAACGTAAGGCCGCCCAGCCGATCATGCCGCTGCGGCTGTTCGCGAGCCGCCGCCGCAGCGGCGCCTACGTTGCCCGCTTCCTGTACCTGGGCGCGATGATCGCATTCTTCTTTTTCACCACCCAGTTCCTGCAGGAAGTCCTCGGCTTCGACCCCCTGCAGGCCGGCATCGGATTCCTCCCAATGACGGCGGTCAACTTCGCCGTCGCCATGAGCATCCCGCGGCTGGCACGCCGGATGCCGGGCTCCATTCCACTCGTGGCAGGCATCCTGGTCACCCTTGCCGGGATGTTCTGGCTCAGCCGAGTCGGTGTCGCCTCCGGCTATCTGACCGGGGTGGCCCTGCCGATGGTCCTCATAGGCGCGGGCCAGGGTCTCGCTTTCGCGCCCCTGACCTCGTTCGGCATCATTGGCGCCCCCGCAGCAGACGCCGGCGCGGCGTCGGGCCTGGTGAACACCTTCCACCAGATCGGCACCTGCCTGGGACTTGGCGTCGCGGTCGCCGCGGCAGCCACCGTCCCGACCACGGGTTCCGCAGTGGCGCATCTGGCCGCCGAGGTCAGCGCCGCACTCACGACAGGCAGCGTCCTCCTGCTCCTTGCCCTGGCCGTCGCCGCCGCCCTCATCCTGCCCGCCGACCTGGCCGCCCGCCGCACCACAACACGGCAGGTGGCCGTCCCTGCACAGCAGCCCCAAGAGGTCCGTTGAACCAACAACGCCATCCCATGAAGGGGGTAATGACGTGCACTCCCACAATTCGGTACGTCTCAATATCGTGAAAGGCATGAACTTGGAACTGACTCTCAACAACGCCGTCACAATGCCTGCCCTGGGCCTGGGCGTCTTCCAAAGCGCCCCGGAGCAGACCACTGCCGCCGTCGAAGCCGCGCTGGCAACCGGCTACCGGCACATTGACACCGCCGCGGCCTACGGCAACGAACGGGAAGTCGGGCAGGGCATCCGCACCTCCGGCGTCGATCGTTCGGAGGTGTTCATCGAAACCAAGGTCTGGGTCAGTGACTACGGCTATGACCAGACCCTGCATGCCTGGGAGAAAGCGACGGGCAAGCTCGGTGTCGACTACCTGGACTTGTTCATCCTGCACCAGCCCGCCCCCGACCGCTTCGAAAAGACCATCGCCGCGTACAAGGCGCTGGAGACCCTGCTTGCTGATGGGCGGGTCCGGGCGATCGGCGTCAGCAACTTCATGCCGCACCACCTGTTGCAACTGTTCGACGCGACCGACGTCGTCCCGGCCGTGAACCAAATCGAGCTGCACCCCTATTTCACCCAGCCTGACGTACAGGCAGCTGATGCCCAGCACCGGATCCTCACCCAGGCCTGGTCACCGATCGGAGGGATCACCTTCTACCCGGGGTGGGGCCAGGAGCGGCGCAACGTGATGGAAGACCCGACAATCGCCGCCATCGGCCGGACGCACGGCAAGACCCCGGCACAGGTCATGCTCCGATGGCACCTGCAGCAGGGCCGCTCAGCTATCCCCAAATCGACCAACCCGGCACGCATCGCCGAAAACTTCGACGTGTTCAACTTCGAACTCGGTAGTGGCGAACTCGCCGCCATCGACTCGCTCAACACCGGCAACCGCAACGGTCCGGATCCGGACGAAGCCCGCGAGGAACGCTTCGCCATGGTCATCCCCGAAGCCTAGACCCCTGAAGCCTAAGACCCCTGAAGCCCAAGACAGAGAGCAGGAACCACCATGGAATACCGCCCCCTGGGCCGCACCGGCGTGCAGGTCAGCCCCTTATGTCTCGGTGCGATGATGTTCGGCCCCTGGGGCAACAACGACGCCGCGGACTCCACCCGCATCATCCACCGCGCACTCGACGCCGGCATCAACTTCATCGACACCGCGGACGTCTACTCCGGCGGGGCATCCGAGGAAATCATCGGGCAGGCACTGGACGGCCGGCGTGATGACGTCTTCCTAGCCACGAAGTTCTTCATGCCCATGAGTGAGGACCCCAACCAGCGCGGCGGGTCCCGCCGCTGGATCATCCGTGAAGTCGAAAACTCCCTGCGCCGGCTTGACACCGACTACATCGACCTCTACCAGGTCCACCGGCCCAGCCCCGATACCGATGTCGAGGAGACCCTTGGCGCGCTCAGCGACCTCGTCCGCCAAGGGAAGGTCCGCTACATCGGCTCCTCGTCCTACTCCGCGTCACAAATCGTGGAGGCCCAGTGGGCGTCACGGGAACGCCATCTGGAGCGGTTCGTCACCGAACAGCCGCCCTACTCGATCCTGGTCCGCGGCATCGAAGAAGACATTCTCCCCACGGTTCAGCGCCACGGGATGGGTACGCTCACGTACAGCCCGCTCAGTGGCGGGTGGCTTTCAGGGCGCTGGCGCAAAGATGCAGCTTCCACCCCCACCTCCTCCGCACGTCCGAACGCCCGGTTCGATATGAGCAGCCCGGCCAACCAGCGAAAACTCGACATCGTCGAAGAACTCGCCCAGCTGGCCGAACAAAACGGGCTGAGCCTCATCGAACTGGCGATCGCGTTCGTGATCAACCACCCCGGCGTCACGTCCGCCATCGTCGGGCCGCGCACCATGGAACAACTCGAGTCGTACCTGCCCGCCGCTGACATCAGCCTGGGTGCCGACGTGCTGGACCGCATCGACAAGATCGTCGCACCCGGCGTCACCGTCAACCCCGACGACAACAGCTACGGCGCCCACGAGCTCACGCCCCAGGCGCGGCGACGGTGACAGACCTGGTTTGAACCCCACGAAAAGATATGGCCTTGGAGGGCCCGGAGACTGTTGTCCTCCTTCGAATAACCGGTCCTCAAGAAACGCTAGAAAAGGGAGAGATTTCCAATGCGAGCAACCTTTATGTACGGCGCTGGCGATGTGCGGGTGGAGAATGTGCCAGACCCCGTCCTGCAGGACCCGACGGATGCGCTGGTGCGCATTGTCCGTTCGTGCGTCTGCGGATCGGACCTGCACCCGTATCACGGCATGCCGAAGTCCCATCAGGGGTCCCCGATGGGCCACGAGTTCATCGGCGTGATCGAGGAGACCGGCAAAGACGTCGCCACCCTGCAGAAGGGCGACTTCGTCATCGCCCCCTTCGCATGGTCCGACGGGACATGCGACTTCTGCCGCGAGGGCCTGCAGACTTCCTGCCGGCACGGTGGGTTCTGGGCCGCGGGCGGCATCGGCGGCGCCCAGGCCGAAGCCGTCCGCGTCCCGTTCGCGGACGGCACCCTGGTCAAGGCGCCGGTGGGTGAGGACAGTGAACTGCTGCCGTCGCTGCTGACCCTCTCGGACGTCTACGGCACCGGCTACCATGCCGCCATCAAGGCAGGCGTGAACCCCCGCACCAGTGTCACTGTGATCGGTGACGGCGCCGTGGGGCTGATGGCGGTGCTGTCCGCCAAACAACTGGGCGCCGAACAGATCATCCTGATGGGACGGCACAAAGCGCGCACAGACCTGGGTGTCGAATACGGCGCAACCGACGTGGTGGCCGACCGCGGAGAGGCCGGCATCGAGAAGGTCCGCGAACTCACCGGCGGTGACGGCACGCACACCGTGCTTGAGTGCGTCGGGCACCGGCCGGCATACGACCAGGCACTCGGCACAGTCCGTCCCGGCGGCGTCATCAGCCGCGTCGGCGTGCCGCAGTACGAGGACGCCCCGATCGGCTTCGGCTCCATGTTCGGACCCAACATCACGCTCACCGGCGGCCCGGCACCCGTCCGCGCCTACATCGAGACGCTGCTGCCCGGCGTCCTCGACGGCACCGTGAACCCCGGCAAGGTCTTCGACCGGACCATCGGCCTGGACGAGGTGCCCGACGGGTACCGCGCCATGGACGCCCGCGAATCCCTCAAGGTCCTCGTCCGCCCATAATGCACACCAATCCGCCCATCGCCCTGCCCGCCTTGCGGCACCGTGGCGGGCCTGACGATTCGGTCAGGTCTGCCACGCTGCCAGGCACCTGTGCACGGGCGTACCCGAAAGGAACCCCGCCTTGGCTACATGGCTCATCACAGGGTGCTCGACCGGACTCGGCCGGGCACTCGCTCAAGCAGTGCTCGCTCTTGGCCACAACGCCGTCGTCACTGCACGAAACGTCGACACCGTGCAGGACATCGCTGACGCATTCCCGGACACGGCCTTGGCCCTGCCCCTCGATGTCACAGACCGCACCCAAATCGCCTTGTCGGCGAAAGAGGCTAAGACGCGTTTCGGAGGCGTCGACGTGCTCGTCAACAACGCCGGCTACGGATACCGGGCGGCGGTGGAGGAAGCGGACGACGCCGACATCCGGCAATTGTTCGACACGAACGTTTTCGGCGCGGTGGACATGATCAAGGCAGTCCTCCCGGGAATGCGTGCGAAACGGTCAGGGTCCATCCTGAACATCTCCTCCATCGGAGCACGCATCACACCAGCCGGATCCGGCTACTACTCCGCCACCAAGGCGGCGCTGGAGGGCATCTCCGGATCGCTCCGCAAGGAACTGCAGCCACTGGGCATCAACGTCACCGTCATCGAACCCGGTGCTTTCCGCACCGACTTCGCCGGCCGCTCGCTCACCCAATCGGCGACGGCGATCGAGGACTACGCGGAGACGGCGGGGAAACGGCGCAAAGAGAACGACACCGTGCACGGCACCCAGCAAGGTGACCCGGCCAAGGCCGCTGAAGCCATCCTGGCGATCGTCGGCAGCCCGACCCCTCCGTCGCTGGCGGTGCTGGGGCAGGACGCTTTCGACGCTTTCGCCGCCGTCGCCGAGGCACAGCGCACCGAACTGGAGCAATGGCGGGACCTTAGCCTCAGCACCGGAATCGAGGCCCAAGTACACGGGTAGTGAGTGTCACACCGAAAGGAAAATCATGAACATCGAACCGACCGTGGCGACCACGAAGAACCCGCCGGCGCAGTTCGCAGGCGACGTCTGGCTCGACCCGATCGCGCTGCCCCATGAGAGCGACCAGACCATGGTCGTCGCGACCGTCCGCTTCGCTCCCGGAGCCCGCACCGCCTGGCACTCGCACAAGCACGGCCAGTACCTTCGCGTTACTCAAGGCGTCGGCCGCTTCGGCGGACGGGACGGCAAGATTATTGAGGTCCATCCCGGCCAGACGCTCTACACCCCTCCCGGTGAAGAGCACTGGCACGCTGCTGCCCCCGGCTGCTTCATGGAGCACATCGCCATGCTTCAAAACGGCGAGGACCCCGCCACAACCACGACCTGGGGCGAGCACATCACCGACGACGAATACAACGGCAACTAAAACAGCCGCAGGACCGAGGCTGGCGCACTCCTGCCTGGCGGAATGCGGAGAGTTGTTGCGTCGATGCCTGGCGGCAGCCTTTCGAACACATGGAAAAGCCCCGGACCAGCCTGGTCCGGGGCTTTCCTGGGTGCCGTTAGCGCCCGATGCAGACGGTGAGATCCAGATGGATGTCGTTATCCGCGACGAGGCGGTCCTGGAGGTAGCGGGCAAGGCTCGCATCGGTGGCGGTGTGAACGCTTTGCGCGATCGCTCCGCGCAGCACCGCCTGGGTGTTGGTGGACTGGACGACGTCCAGCGTCGCCCACCCACGATGGCCGCCGGTAAGACGTTCTATGTCCGTGCGGAACGAGCGCTGGTGGTCGTCGCCGACAGTAGCGCGCATGGTGAACGGAATAAAGGGAGTAGGCAAGGAGGTCCTTTCACGAGGCAGCCGGTCATCGACGCCCCAGTCTTAACAAGACCTCCGCGGCCCCGGCTATTCCACCAAAGCAGCCAAGGAGTCCAGCATCACGCGCACACTGGCCCCTGAGGGGTTTCCAGCGTATTCTGAACGCACCTTTCGAGCGCGATGGCTGGACAGAAAATGGCGCGGAAGAAACGAATAGGATCCCGTCTGGCCGCGGCCCTCTGGAGGGCCCTGGGGTTCCTACTCGTGAGCGCGGTCTGCGGTGTGCTGGCCGCCAGCCTGATCGTGCCGGGTGTCGCTGCCGCCGGCCTTGCGGTCAGGACTTCGGTCAACTTCTTCAACGGCCTCCCTTCTGATCTGGCGGTTGTTCCGCCGTCGCAGTCAACCAAAGTGCTGAGCGCTGACGGGAAATCGATTGCCACCTTCTACGCGGAGAACCGTGTGAAGGTCGGGTTGGACCGGATGTCCCCGTATATCAAGGACGCCATCGTCGCCATCGAGGACAGCCGCTTCTACGAGCACGTCGGCATCGACCCCCAGGGGATCCTCCGGGCGCTGACGTCCAACGTGACCAGCGGCGACCGGCAGGGCGCCTCCACACTGACCCAGCAGTATGTCACCAACGTGGTCAATGAATCTCTGATGTCGGCGGGCAGGGGCGACGAGGTCATCCTCAGCGGGCAGAAGAGTATCGGCTATAAGGTGCGCGAGATGAAGCTCGCCCTCGAACTGGAGAAGAAATACACCAAGGACCAGATCCTCGAGGGCTACCTCAACATCGTGTTCTTCAACCGGGACGCCTACGGCATCGAAGCCGCGGCGCGGCATTTCTTCAGCACCACGGCCAAAGACCTCACCCTGCCTCAGGCCGCACTCCTTGCGGGTCTGGTCAACAGCCCCACCTTCTATGATCCGGCCGTCCATCCGGACAACTCCATCAAGCGGCGCAACCAGGTCCTGGAGGCGATGCTCAAGCAGGGCAAAATCACCCAGTCTGCCCATGACGCCGCGGTCGCCGCCGCCGTCGGGCTGAAAATCGCTCCCGCGAAGCAGGGCTGCGCCGCAGCGGAAATGGCGCCGTACTTTTGCGACTACGTTTCCCACCTCATCCTCAACAATCGGGCCTACGGAGCAAATGTTGCCGAGCGTGAGAGGAAGCTGTACCGCGGCGGCTTGACCATCACCACGACTCTGGACAGCAGGCTGCAGGGCCCCGCGCAGGCCCAGGTCGATGCCACAGCCGGCGCCAACCCGGACAAGTGGGGTGCCGCGCTCGTTTCCATCCAGCCCGGCACGGGCAAAATCCTGGCCATGGCGCAGAACACTGTGTTTCTTCCCAAAGCGGGGAAATTCGATACCCAGCTGAACTTCAACGTCGATTCCAAGGACGCGAACGGCAACGACCTCAACGGCGCCGGCGGGTTCCAGCCGGGGTCCACCATGAAGCCGTTCACGTTCGCCGAGTGGCTCAATGAGGGAAAATCCCTCGTCGCCGAGGTAGATGCATCCCGGCGGACCTACCCGCTGGACTTCCCCTGGAAGTCCAGCTGTGGAAAGGTCCTCGGCGCCTACAACACGGCGCAGAAAGCCCTCGGCGCCGCGGATGACCTCCGGAACAACGATGAAGGCTACTACCGCAAGATGCCCGTCAACTACGGTCTCTACAACTCGATCAACACCGCCACTTTCGCCGAGGCCGCCCAACTGGATTTCTGCGGTATCCAGAAAATGGTTGACGCCGTGGGGATCCACAGCGGGGTGGATAACGCCCGGGTGAACATGCACCAACTCGGCAACCTGCTCGGTGCCATCGGCGTGGCCCCGCTCCATCTGGCCAACGCGTTTGCCACCTTCGCCAACGACGGCAAATACTGCACCCCCATAGCCATTACGGCAGTAACCGACGCGGCGGGAGCAAAGCTTCCGGTCGAGGCACGCAACTGCCGCGTCGCCGTCAAGCCCGAGGTAGCCAGGGGCGTGAACTCCGTCCTGCAGGACGTGCTGAAAAAGGGCTCCGGCGTCTACATCGCACCCAAGGTCCAAGACAAGGTCCCGGTGGCAGCAAAGACCGGCACGTCCAACACCAACGGCGCCACCTGGGTGGTCGGCTACACGTCCGGCCTCGCCACGGCCTCCTTCTTCGGCGACACCTTGGAAGGCCAGAAGCGGCCCGGCCAGAACATCACCGTCAAAGGCAAGTTCTACAAGGCCATCGACGGGTACATGCTCGCCGGACCCCAATGGGCGAACTACATGGTCCAGGTCGCCGGACTCTACCCGGCCGCAGCCTTCCCCGCTCCGCCCAAAACCATGACGAATCCCCCGCCGGCCGGCCACCGGAAATGACGCTCAATGATGCCCCTTCCGGAACGATCGAGGAATGCGGTGACGTAGCCTGCCCCGTTCTGTAGCGGCGTTCCCCGCTCCATCCGATCCTCCTGAAGAGCCTCCGAAAACCCTTGCACCAGTTTGGCGTCAGTGCTATAAAAAATCTGTACCAGCCACCATAGATCGGCGGCTGGGACGGAATGACTGGATCAACTGCAAGGAGTGAGAAGACCATGCTGATGCGCACTGACCCGTTCCGCGAGCTTGACCGGCTCGCCCAGCAGGTCCTCGGCACCACGGCCCGGCCGGCGGCCATGCCCATGGACGCGTGGCAGGAGGGGGAAGAATTCGTTGTCGCGTTCGATCTGCCCGGCGTCGCCGTTGATTCCGTGGACATCGACGTCGAACGCAACGTCCTGACCGTGAAGGCCGAGCGGAAGGACCCGGCGGGTGAAAACACCGAGCTGGTCGCAGCCGAACGCCCCCGGGGTGTCTTTAGCCGCCAGCTTATCCTTGGCGACGCCCTCGATACGGACGCGGTAAAGGCCAGCTACGACGCCGGAGTCCTGACGCTGCGGATCCCGGTGGCCGAGAAGGCCAAGCCCCGCCGCATCGAGATCACCTCCCAGAAGAACGAGCGCCAGGAAATCAGCGCCTAGACGCACGCGGGCGCGCCGCGGGACCGGGAACACTGGGATCGGCCGCCAGTAAGAGGGCGATGCTGAAAAGCCATGCCACCGCGCCAGTTGCGCAGCGAAAAGCGGCCTCCAACCGTGCTTCCCGCAGAATGGTCCCCGACCTCCGGGCCGGGGACCATCCGCACACCCCCACCTCCGCGCCCCGCCAAGGCGCGGAGTGGGACGGCCCGGGACGGCAGGTCTGTGGTGGACACAGTGCTGACCAAGACCCGGAGCCCACTCCCTCCCCCGAACACCCGACCCGGAAAAGGAAACCGCCATGAGTGCCTGGCGCCCGTACGATGTCCGTCTGCTGCCGGCGTTTTATGAACGCTTTGAACAACGCTGGGGCAAGGGGACGGCCCAGTTCCTGGACCCCGAAGTCCTCGAACAACCCTTGCCCCGGGCCCAATGGATCAACCCTGACACCGGTGCCGCAGTCGCCGTGGTCCCCATCTGGGCCGAGGACCCGCGGCACCGGTCCTTCGGTGTCTTCTACCTCCCGCCCTCCGGAGACATCTGGGTGCTTCATCCGGGCCTCACCGCCTACGTCGAACCCGGCACGAGCGGCACGGAGGAACAGGTCACCCTGCGCAACGACGCCTTCAGGAAGGCCGTCAACCACGCAAAGGAATTCATCTACGGCACCCAGCCCTAGAGCCTAGGCCCAAGCGCCTACAGCTACAGTCCGGCGTTGGAAGAGAGGGCCAGAAGTTATTGGGAGATTTTGAAGGAACTTATCGACAGCGTCCACGACCAGTGAGGACAACGCCCAATGTACAGCTGCTTCCCCAGCCTTTGACAACTGTCCTACCCACGACAGGGCACGCGCACCGGTCAGGTTTGCAGTGGCAATGATTTAGGCATGCTGGACACTTTGGCCGGGTTCGGCCCCGGCTACTCCCGGTTCCCCAATTGACGCGTCCAGTGCCCAGCCTGCCTGATAGTCGGGGTGCTGGCTGTAGACAGATGCCAAGCACATGAGGACATAGGTGCTGGTGCCGCCCACCTGTGCCGGGATATCTGCGACCAGCGGAACGTTGGCCAGAATCTTCCGCTTGGCCGCGCACTCAGCCAGGACCCGCGCACGGCCAAACAGCGGCGCAGCCGACTCGCTGCCGCATTCGTTCGGCGGCCCCGGCGACTGCTCGCGGACGGCGGCCTCGTCCTCTGCAATGCGCGCTTCGAGAAAGTCAATGATGTCGGCCATGGACTCGCCCCGTAGTGGTGCCTACCCAGGCCGACAACGGCCAGTAGCAGCTGCCCCGATTTCCGCCGCAGCCGTTCCTGGCGCAGACATTGGTTGTTCGGTGCCCCCGGCCGGAGCCGCCCCGGACCGTTTCGCGGGGGAAACGGTCCACCTCGCCTGTTTTAAGGAGTCTGTCCACGAGCTGGCTCCGAGTCTCGCTGCGGTGAAGAGCAAACTGGCACGGCGGCATATCCGTCATGCCCACTGTGCGGACCTTCAATAAGAGATGAGTTCGACGAGTTCCCCGACGCGGTCCTCGGGGTAGTTGCGGGCGATGTCGGCCTGGCTGAGCATGCCGACCAGGTCGTGGCCGTCGATGACGGGCAGCCTGCGGACCTGCTCGTTCTGCATAGTGTGAATCGCTTCTTCAACGGAGTCGTCGGCCCCGATAGTAACGGGTTTACCCCGGCCGAAGTCCCCGGCCTTGGCGGTGCGGGGGTCACCGCCCTCGGCGAGGCACTTGATGACGATGTCCCGGTCCGTCAGCATCCCCTTGAGCCTGTTGTCCTCCCCGCAGATCGGCAAGGCTCCCACGTCAAGGTCCTTCATCTTGCGCGCGGCCTGTTCTAGCGTTTCGTCCGCGCGGACGCACTCGGCACTGCCGGTCATGATCTCACGAACAGTTGTCATAGCATTTCTCCTTAGGTGGCGTGGCGTGATTTGGAGAGGCTCGCCGGAACATTGGGCCCTCTGGGGCCTATTCAGTGGGAAGCGGCTCGGTCCGGCCCGCTCCCTGCTGCATGCTTACGCTGTGCGTCCTGCAGGTGCTGCTCCAGGTTCATCTCGGCATCGCGGCGGCGCTGGCCGATGCTTCGCAGCTTCCGCGCCCGCAGCCCTGCGGCGTAGAGGTCCGCATTCACGGTTCTGGCTGGTTCATGGCTTCCAGCACCGAGCTCCTGGTTCCAGCTCATGAGAGGCATGATGCCACCTCACGGTGCGGCTGGACAGGGACTTGCGGCCATGTTCGTCCAAAACCCCGTTCCCGCCCGGGGGTGATGCCCGTTGTCCGGAATCTATTCCGGAGCCCCGGCGTTAATTTTTTTTGGTGCACGTGCGCGCCAGAAAGGAATGGAATGACTAGAAACATCGAGGTCGTCGAAGACGACGCCGGCAAGGCCACCACCTACCACCGGCACCCCAACGGCGGGGGTCTGCTCGGGCCCCGCGTCTTGGCGGAAGCGAACTCCTATATCGGTGCAACTACCTATGTCGAGGCAGGCGCCCGGATCGGCTCCGGCTGCAGAATTGGCCGTGGCGGCTGGATCGACCGCCATGCCATGGTCGGGGACCATGTCGTCATCGGTGATGACGTCTACGTGGGCCGAGGAGCGGCCGTGGGCAGCAGGGTCCACATCGGCAGCCACTCCCGCATCGGGGCCGGCGCCCGAATCGGCCATGGGGTCCGGCTGCATGGGGACAGCATCGTGCCCGCGGGCACCCACATCCCCGACCCCGGGACTGCCCACCATAGCGCTCCGGTCCGCCCACGAACGAAGGGACACGGCCCGGATCCTCGGATGGCAGCATAACCGCACGCCGTTCCGGCCGTGGATGTCCGCAGGACGTGTCCGGCTGCGCCGACGTGCCATGCCGTGTTGCGTTGAGCTCCTGAGCTGCCCGCTCACGGCATCGGGGTGGCCGCCACCACGTTATTGTTGTCATGCTCGTGGTGCGGACCCCGGTCCTGGAGCCTTCCGGGCATTCCTGAGATTCGATGCTGCTCAGTTGGATGGGTCTCGACAACAATTGCGGGAGGCGGATAGTCTTCCAAAAGGGCTGGACGTCGCCCGGGGCATCACCGGAGCGAGGACGCGACAGGTTGCCCGGCTATTGCATCCAACGACGGACGGGCTTAGAGACTGAAGGCTGGCTATGGTCATCAGATCATCGATGGCGTGGGGGCAGCCGCCGGAGATGGGAAACCCGGTGGCTGTTGACGTGCTGGTTCCGACCTGCGACCGTCCGGCAGAACTTGCCGTCACGCTGGCGGGGCTAGCGGCGCAGTCGGATCCGGATTTCTGTGTCTTTGTCAGCGACCAGTCCCGCGGCGAGGCAGCATGGCTCCATCCGGCGGCGGCGGCGATGGTGCGGGTCTTACAGGCCCAGGGCCGGAAGGTCAGTCTCCTGCGTCACATTCCCCGGCGCGGGCTGGCCGAACATCGCCAGTTCCTCCTCGAGCAGTCGACGGCGGACAGGTGTATGTTCCTGGACGATGACGTCTGGCTGGAACCCGGCGCCCTGGAGAGGCTCCGCGAGGCGTTGGACCTTCTGAAGTGCGGATTCGTCGGGATGGCACCCCAAGGGTTGTCCTACCTCGCTGACAAGAGGCCCGAGGAACTTGCGGCCTTCGAGGCGTGGGACGGGCCCGTCCAGCCGGAAAGGGTCCGGCCGGGCACTCCTGCCTTCGACCGGTGGCCGTTGCACAATGCTGCCAACCTGAGTCACCTCAGCGCCGAACTCCGGCTCAAACCCGGTGAATGGCGGCCCTACCGGGTGGCATGGCTGGGCGGGTGCACCATGTTTCGGCGGGGCGCCCTCAATGATGCTGGAGGATTCCGTTTCTGGCCCCTCCTGGGCCCCCACCACTCGGGCGAGGACGTTCTCGCGCAGTGGCAAGTCATGGAGAAATTCGGCGGCGCCGGAATACTGCCCTCCGGTGCCGTGCACCTCGAATCGCCCACCACCGTCACAGACCGAAGAGGCAATGCCTACGAAGTTGTTCTGGACCAAGCCCGCCCGACTGGCACCGACTATCGCCCCACCCAGCGACGCAGCGATGACGGCAGATAGCCCGTCGCCCCATGGGTATCAGCCGGGCCGCCTGCAAAGCACGCGCGGCACTCGGGAAAATAGATAACAAAGCCTCTGGCGGCTCCGGGTCCGGACGTCCATGATTGCGAGACGACCGTCGCCACGTTAGACAGACTATTCTCTGCTTCCGGACAATGCCGTTGGGGGTAAACAATGAAGGGCACGACTAT
>JBKPBZ010000019.1:0-8918 GCA_046727115.1 Actinomycetota bacterium
CCGGGCCCCATCGACACCGACATCATGGGCGGCACCCTCAGCGAGGAACGCAAGGACGAACTCACCAAAGACCTCGTGGTCAACCGCGTTGGCTCCACCCGGGACATCGCAGCAGCCATCGCCTTCCTCATCAGCGAGGACGCCGGTTACATCTCCGGCCAGACGCTGAATGTGGATGGCGGACTCTACATGCACTAAGGAAGAAGCATCGTGGCCCAACACAGCCAAACCACCGCCGCCTCCGGATTCGCAGCCTGGAGCAAAGGACGGAAGATCTACCTCGCCGTCGGGATCCTGGCCTGCGTGGCCGGCGTTCTGATGATGGTTTTTTCACGCTAGAAGTTGTTCCCGGCCGGATCCGGCCCTCGCCTGCCTGGCCACTTTGGTCGGGCAGGCTTGGCCGCGTCCGGCCTAACTTGGCCGGTTTCCGGCCGCTCTCCACGCAACTGATCCACCCACTGAGTTACACCGCTGATTGCTCGACGAGGAGTTTTTGATGTCCGTAACAACAACGTCCACCCGGGACCTACTGGAGACGCCGGTCCTTAAATCGGCCATCTCCAAGGCCTCACGCCGGCTGATGCCCATGCTGGTGATCCTGTATGTGGTGGCCTTCCTGGACCGCACCAACGTGGGCTTCGCCGAAGCCGCACTGGGCGTGGACAAGGGCATCACCGCCGGCGCCTACGCCCTGGGCGCCGGGATCTTCTTCATCGGCTACGCCCTGTTCGAGATCCCGAGCAACCTGCTCCTGACCAAGTTCGGGGCGAAGGTGTGGCTGGCCCGCATCGCCATCACGTGGGGCATCGTCTCCGCCTGCTTCGCGTTCGTCCAGGGCGAGACCTCCTTCATCATCCTGCGCTTCCTGCTGGGCGTCACCGAGGCCGGGCTGTTCCCCGGCGTCATCATGTTCCTGGCGGCCTGGTTCCCCAACAAGGTCCGCGTCAAGATGTTCGCCATCTTCTACCTGGCCCAGCCGTTCTCCCAGATGCTGGGCGCCCCGCTCTCCGGCTGGCTGATCAACATCGGCGACCAGGTCCCCGGCGTCCAGGGCTGGCAGGTCATGTTCTTCGTCGAAGGCATGCTGGCGGTCATCGCCGGCATCGCCGCGTACTTCTTCCTGATCAACAGCCCGCAAGACGCCAAGTTCCTGAACAAGGACGAGAAGAGCGCGCTCCTGGAAGTCATGGCGCTCGAGGACACCGTCAAGGAAGAGTCCGGCCCGCGCGGCGTCCTGGCCGCCATGAAGAACGGCAAGGTCTGGTACTTCACCGTCATCTACTTCTGCCTGCAGATCGCCGTCTACGGCGTCACGTTCTACCTGCCGCAGCAGGTGGCCCAGCTGACCGGGCAGAAGGTGGGCATCGCCGTCGGCCTGATGGCAGCCATCCCGTGGTTCTTCGGCATCTTCGCCTGCTACTTCATCGGCAAGGCCGCCAACACGGTGGTCCGCCGCCGGGTCTGGGGCACCGGGCTGTTCATCTCCACCGGACTTTGCATCTTCGGGTCCGCGTGGGCCGGCACCAACCACCTCCCGGCACTCGGCATCATCTTCATCACCCTCGCCGTGTGCTCCTTCCTGTCCATCGGCCCCATCGCCTGGTCCTACCCGACGGCATTCCTCACCGGAACGGCCGCGGCCGCGGGAATCGGCCTGATCAACTCACTCGGCAACCTCGGCGGCTTCGTAGCCCCGATCCTGCGGACAAACGTCAACCAGATCGCGGCTGACCCCACCGGCTCCGCAGGCATCTTTGCCCTCGGCGTGCTCCCGTTCCTGGCCGCGGCCATGATGTTCGCGACCCGCCGGTTCAAGAACAAGGCTGACGACCTGCTGGAGCAGTAAGGTCTTCCAGCGCCATCAACTGGATCCAGCAGAAAGCACCAACCAATGCAGCAGATTCCCGGCAGCCAGACCTCCCGCAATCAGATCCTGGTGGGGGTCAGCACCAAGATGTACCTCGGCTACCGGGACAGCCTGGACTGGCTGGAGCGGCTGCGGCACGAAGTGGACACCCGTCCGGCCCTCGCGGCCGGGCGGGTTGTCCCGTTTGTCATTCCGTCCTTCCCCGTCCTGCCCGAGGCGGCCCGGCTCCTGGCCGGTACGCCACTGCTGCTCGGGGCGCAGAACTGCGGCTGGGCGGACGGGCCCTGGACCGGGGAGATTGCCCCGTCCATGCTCGCGGAACTCGGCGTCCGGCTCGTGGAGATCGGCCATGCCGAACGCCGACGGCATTTCCACGAGGACGATGCCATGGTGGCCCTCAAGGTCCGGGCCGCGGACGGCGCCGGTCTCACTCCATTGCTCTGCGCGGGTGAGACCGAGCGCGGGGAGCCCGCTGCTGCCGCCAACTTTGTGTACCGCCAGCTCGAGTCGGCCGTCGACGGCGACTGGGATCTCGCCGGCCGCCTGGTTGTGGCGTACGAACCCGTCTGGGCCATCGGTGCGGCCGAGCCTGCCGCCGCCGCGTATGTGTCCGACGTCGTCCAGCGGCTCCGGGCGCAACTCATCGACGCTGGCGTTCCCGATTTGCCCGTCATCTACGGCGGTTCGGCCAAGCCCGGACTGCTCCCAACGCTTGAGGGTGTCTCCGGCCTGTTCCTGGGCCGTTTTGCGCACGACCCGGCGAACTTCGGCACCGTCCTGGACGAGGCACTCCTGCTGGCCTGAGGCTTCCCCGCGCCGGATAGCTAATCCCCGTGGGACATGTCCAGCCTTGGTCCCGAATTGTGGGCAGGATGCCACTGTGCCCGCTGGGGGAGTCGAAGAATGGGCATGTCCCGCGGGCTGGTTTTGAACCACTGTGGGACATGTCCAGCCTTGGTCCCAAACGGTGGGCAGGAGGCCATTATGTCCACCGGGGGAGTCTAAGCATGGGCATGTCCCGCGGCCTGCTCTTGAACCCGTGTGGGACATGTCCAGCCTTGGTCCCGAGTAGTGGGCAGGAAACCACTATGTCCGCTGGGGGAGTCTAAGCATGGGCATGTCCCTTCGATTGGCGGGCAAAGCTCAGGCTGCCACCGTGGGACATGTCCAGCTTTGGGCCTGAACACTGGGCAGGATGCCTTTGTGGCCGCCGCGGGAGTTGAAGAATGGGCATGTCCCGCGGGCCAGTTTGAACCACCGTGGGACATGTCCAGCCTTGGTCCTGAACAGTGGGCAGGATGCCACTGTGTCCACTGGGGGACTCTAAGAATGGGCATGTCCCGCGGGCTGGTTTTGAACCACCGGGAAATAGCTCAGGAAGCCACCGACCGCTGGCACAGGCCGATGAAACCGCCCAGCTGTTCCATGCCCTCCGGATGCGTCGGCAGGAAGTTGGTCAGTTCCGGTGCGCGGACGATCACTGCCCGCCACTGCCCTCGGGAAACCGCCACATTGATCCGGTTCCGTGAGAGCAGGAACTCCATGCCCCGCGGAGCCTCGGCCACCGCGGAACACGCCATGGACACAATCACGACCGCCGCTTCCTGGCCCTGGAACTTGTCCACCGTCCCTACCCGGACGCGTGAGAAATCTGCTGTGTCCAGAGCGTCGCGGATCACGTTGACCTGGGCGTTGTAGGCCGCCACCACCAGGATGTCGGCGGCGCCGAGCGGGCGCATGCCCGCCTCGGAATGCCAGCTCAGCCCCAGATGCCGGTTCACTTGACGGACCACTTCTGCGGCTTCCTCGGCAGACGATGTGATGTTGCCGCTGTGCGCCACCATGACGGTCTCAATTCCGGCAGGAACCCCATCGAGCCTCCGGAGGTCAGCAGCCGGCGCGGATCGCAGCTTGCCCTCATAGGAGAGCTCGGAAACGGCCCGGCAAAGCTCCGAGGTCATCCGCCACGAGTCGGCCAGAAAATACCCAAGCTCCGGCGGAAGCGTGGCATGACCGGCGGAGACCCAGCCCAGAGCTGACTCGTCCACGGGTTCGGGGTGTGCGCCCTGGCTGACCTGGGGCAACTGCTGGGGATCGCCGAGCAACAGCAACCGGCTGCTGGCCTGGGCCACGGCAAGGGTGTTAGCCAGGGAGAACTGCCCGGCCTCGTCGATCACCAGCAGGTCCAGCGATCCGGCCGGGACATTCGCTCCCGTCATGGTCCACGCCGTGCCGCCGATGAGCGCCCCGCCGGGCGAGGCCAGCAGGCGTGCCACATCCTGCGCCGAACGCTGCTGCCAGGGCAGCGGCTGAGCGTGTTTCACATCTTTGGCGACCACGGAGGGATCGACGCCGGCCTTGGTTACCGCCGTCTTCAGCAGGTTCTCCACCACCGCATGGGACTGGCCGACGACGCCGATTTTCCAGCCGCTGGCCACGAGCCGGGCGATCACGTGTGAGCCCACATGTGTCTTGCCGGTCCCAGGAGGACCCTGCACCGCCACGTAGGAGTGGTCCAAGGCCGCGACGGCCGCGGTGATGGCGTCGATGTAGCGGTCCGGCCCGCCGCCGGGGGCGGGCAGCGATGCCCCGGAGGCAAGCCGCGGCGGAACCCGCCTGACCAGATCCAAGGCCGGGTGGTGCGGGAACGCGGACGGCCTGGCCTGCAGCGCCGAGGTAACGTCCGCGGCCAGGGCCGCCAGCGCCTCCTCGAGGCTCTTGGTCTGGATGGGTTGGTCTTCGGTCAGCGCGACGGGGACCTGGTTATAGGGTTCGATGTTCTTGCGGAGCTTGTCCCGGATGATGACGGTGTCCTTGCCATCCTCGTGGCCCAGCTCCAGAACCTCGGTGCCGAACCATCCGTTGCGCCCGGTCCCGTTGATGCCGGTGCCCTCGAGCCCGGCCGGAAGCGGCGGCTCGTACATGCGGAACCACGTGCTGCCCTCGCGCAGGTCCGATCCGGGGCTTACCGTGCCAATCAGTTTCACCTTCCGCTCCGGATTCTTGGCGCCGTCCTTCCACCAGTCCTCAAGGACCTCGGCGTCCTCGACGAGAAAGACGTTGCGGTCCTGCTGGTGGTGGGTGTCGGGGCCGTTCTCGCAACGGTCGAAGTGCGCCCACCAGAACGCCTTGCGCTCCCGTCGGTGGTAGCTGACCGCCGCCGCCAGCATCGAGACCGCCTTCCGGTCGTCCTCGGACAGGCCGGGGCCCGCCAGTTCGGCCAGCCCCACTTCCAGCGGGTCCAGTTCGAGTGGGTCCAGTTCCGGGGACGTCGGCCCGGAGCCCTCGCCGACGTCCACAGACTTGAGCGCGGCCGAGGACGCGCCGTCGCTTGAGATCGCGACGCCGCCTCCCGGCTTGATCCCGCGCTCCTGTGCCAGGCCCAGGAGCCAGTTCCGGAGCTCCAGCGTGGAGAGGCAGTCGTATTCGTTGTAGTCGGAGATCCCTGCGAGGATCGTGGCCGCCTCGGCGGGCCGCTCATTGTCACGGGCGTCGCAGTAGTGGGCGTAGGCAACCACCGAGGCGCCGGCGTCCTTCACATCCCCGGAACGCAGATTCGTCCCCATGTAAAGCGGCTCAAGTTTCTTGATGCTGTAGGAGTTCTCGGAAATCCGGATGCTGTTCCGGACGGTCTGATACAGGTCCACCAAGAGCCCGTCGCGCAGCCAGCCGTCCACGGTGTCTTCGCCGGCAACGTGCATGACGGAGAGTTTCCGGAGCGCCGTCTTCTCATAGGCGGCGTAGTGGTAGACGTGCATGTCCGGATAGTCCCGCCGCCGTTTCTCCACATAGTCGAGGAAATCGAGGAAGGCCTGTTTCTCCGCTTCCCGGCTGTGCGCCCAGAATGGCCTGAAAACCCCGGGGACGCCGGGTCCCGTCGGTGCTTCGATGACGCCGAACAAGTACTCCAGTCCCCAGACCCCGGTGGCCTTTTCCTGCCACAACGGATCGCCCTCGAAGTCGAAGAAAATGTCGCCGTCGCTCGGCGGGGGAAGCTCGGCCAGCGTGTTTTCCGGAATGACTGCGTAGCGGAGGGAGTGTTCCTCGCCGTCCTTGACGTACCGGACGCCGCCGTCGTCTCCGCCGATGCCGCTCTGCATGCGGGCCTGGGCCTGCAGGCGCTGGAGCGCTGCGTTCGCCTGCGGAAGGCTGGCCCGCGCCAAGTCCGTGACCGTATAGATGCCGTCTGCGTGCAGTTTCTTGCGCTGTGCCGAATTCATTCGGGCGACGAGCAGAAGGTCGTCGGTGGCCGTGACCTGCTCCTGGCAGTAGTCGCAGCGGCCGCAGGCGGTGATTCCTGCAGCACCCCACTGCACGGGCCCGGGCTGCGCCAGATGCGAGGAGGTCAAAGCCAGAAAGCGGTCCCGCCGCTCGCGGAAGACCGGCAGGATTTCTGCGAGTTTGTGGTGGCTGCGGACGTAGTCGAATCCTCCGCCGGGCAGCGGAACGGTGGCACCGAGGACCAGGGTCACGGCCGGGTCCGGCGTAATCCCGGCCTTCAGCAACTGGTCGCCGTAGGCGGCAAGCTGAAGCAGTGCCGTCACCTTCGCGTGGCGCGCCAGCTTGGTGTCGAACACGGCATAGCCGCCGTCGGCCTGCCGGACCAGGAAGTCGGAGCGGCCATGGAACTGGCCGTCGAAAAAAGCCGCCTGGAACACGACGTCGGCGCCCGAGCGCAGGGCTTCAATGGACTCGGAATGCTTAGCCTCAAGGGTGGCGCGGTCCATGGCGTCAGCCGGGACGACGTCGTACACGCCGCGGCCGGTGGCCGGATCCCACACGCCAAACTCGTCGACGAAGGAGTCCAGCACCCGATGCTCGTGGACGTCGCCCAGCTTGGCCGCATGCTTGAGCATCTCATCGTCTTCGAAGGCGGCCTTGGGGGAGCGGCCCAGCTTCTCGTCAAGCTTCCGGAGCAGCTGGTACTCGCAGCTGGCGGCTGTGACGAGGTCGCTCGCGGAGAAGACCAGGTCCTGCGCTGTACCGGCTACTTCCGGTTCAAGAAAAAACACTGTGCCCCCGTTGATTGGGTCCGCTTTACTGGATCCGCTGAAAACTGGATCCGCTGCCGTTGATGGTTCCATTGCCAAGCTATCAAAGGCCACCGACAATCTAACCCGGCAGCTCGGACCGCTCCCGTCATTCGCGCCGTAAGGCAAAATGGTTGGGGTGATCCAACACCCGCAGCGCCCCGCCCCACCCGTCTCGCCCGCCCCCGGCCCGCCGCCGCAGACCGGCCCGTCGCCGAAGACCCGGTCCCCAAGGACCGGCTCCCCGCAGACCGGCTCCGCGCAGACCGGCACGCCGCACACGCAGGAGTCCGGCATCGCCGACCAGATCGCCGGCGAACTCGGCGTCCAGGCCTGGCAGGTCAAGGCCGCCGTGGACCTGCTCGACGCCGGGTCCACCGTGCCGTTCATCGCCCGGTACCGCAAAGAAGCGACCGGAACGCTGGACGACACCCAGCTCCGCGAGCTGGAGGAGCGGCTGCGCTACCTGCGCGAGCTCGAAGACCGCCGCCGGAGCATCCTCGAGGCGATCGCCGCCCAGGGTGCGCTGACCCCGGAACTGCAGGCCGCCGTCGTCGGCGCCGACACCAAATCCCGGCTCGAGGACATCTACCTCCCGTTCAAAACCAAGCGCCGCACCAAGGCGCAGATCGCCCGCGAGGCCGGGCTGGAGCCGCTCGCCGACGCCCTGCTCAAGCGCCCGGAACTGGACCCGGACCGCGAAGCCGGCAAGTACCTCAACGCCGAACACTCGATCGGAGACCCGGCCGCGGCGCTCGCCGGCGCCCGCTCCATCCTGGTGGAACGCGTCGCCCAGGATGCCGACCTGGCCGCCACCCTCCGGGAACGGCTGTGGACCCAGGGCCGGATGGTGTCCCGCGTAAAGAAGGGCAAGGAAGCCGAGGGCCAGAAGTTCAAGGACTACTTCGACTTCTCCCAGCAGCCCGCCGGAATGCCCTCACACCGCGTCCTGGCGCTGCTGCGCGGAGAAAAGGACGGCGCGCTGGAGCTGGATCTCGCCGAGGCTGAACCGAACGACGACGCCGCCCTCACCGCCGCGCGCGGCCGGTACGAAGCCGCTGTGGCCAGGTTCCTCGGGGTTGCCGACCGCGGCCGGCCCGCCGACGCCTGGCTGCTGCAGACCGCGCAGGTGGCGTGGCGCTCACGCGTGCTGGCCCGGCTGACAGCTGATCTGCGGAGCCGGATGTTCGCCGCCGCCGAGGACGAGGCCGTGCGCGTGTTCGCGGCGAACCTCCGCGACGTCCTGCTCGCCGCGCCGGCCGGAAACCGCGCCACCCTGGGCCTGGACCCGGGACTGCGCACCGGCGTGAAGGTCGCGGTGGTGGATGGCACCGGCAAGGTGGTCGCAACGGACACCGTCTACCCGCACGCCCCGGCCCGGAAATGGGACGAGGCGCTGCGCACGCTCGTGGGCCTGGCGAAGAAGCACGGCGTGGAACTCGTCGCGATCGGCAACGGCACCGCGTCACGGGAGACGGACAAGCTCGCTGCAGAACTGCTGAAGCAGCTCGCAGCCGGAGCAGAAGCCAAGCCGCAGAAAATCGTGGTGTCCGAGGCCGGAGCGTCGGTGTATTCAGCGTCGGCGCTCGCTGCGGCCGAGCTGCCCGGCATGGACGTATCTTTGCGCGGCGCCGTCTCGATCGCCCGGCGGCTGCAGGACCCGCTCGCGGAGCTGGTGAAGATCGAGCCGAAGTCGATCGGCGTCGGGCAGTACCAGCACGACGTCACGGCCGCGAAGCTGGACCGCAGCCTGGACGCCGTCGTCGAGGACTGCGTGAACGCGGTAGGTGTGGACGTCAACACCGCCTCACCCGCACTGCTGAGCCGGGTGGCCGGCGTCGGGCCGCTGCTGAGTGAGAACATCGTGGCGTACCGGAACGAGCACGGCCCCTTCAACAAGCGCACCGAGCTGAAGAAGGTCCCGCGCCTCGGCGCCAAGGCGTTCGAGCAGTGCGCCGGCTTCCTGCGGATCACCGGGGGAGCAGAGCCGCTGGATGCCTCCAGCGTGCACCCGGAGGCCT
>JBKPBZ010000020.1:0-4886 GCA_046727115.1 Actinomycetota bacterium
AACCGATCGGCGGGCGGATCCTGTCGCCGGACGCCGACCTTGCCCTTCGTATCCAGGCGGTCATTGACCACCTGAACCAGGTTGTCAGGGGCACAGATGTGGACGAACCGCCCGCTGAGGTCGAAGACCTAGGCTACGATCGGCGGCGCGGGCGTGAGCTTGAACTGTCGCTGCGGGAGGACATCGCCCACGGGCAGACGCGGGTGGTCGACCGCATGGTCAAACGCCTCGCAAAGGAGGACGGGATCACCGGCGTCATCCGCGAAGACCGTGAAGTGCTCCTCGTCGCCACAGCCACTTGGGAGGCTTCCCGCCTCCATGAGTGGGTCACGCGCTACCTTGAGAAGAAAATTAGGGGTTAACCCGGCGCCCCCGAACACATAGCGGTAATGAGAGGGGGCTACCTATCCGGCCTGCGTCCGCATCTTCGCCATCACGGTGCGAGCGGCTCGGCCGATCCCGAATCCGAGGGCACCTCGGGCTCCGAGGGCTGTGCGGTCTCGGGGGCGGGCTCCGGGCTCTGTTCGGTTTCGGGGGCGATGTCCGCCGGCGTGGTGGCGCCTGGCTCGGCCTCTCCCGGCGCCCCAGTTCCGGCCGAGCCGCTGTCCCCGCCACTGGGGCTGCCGTCTGTTGTCGGGGCGCCTTCGTCGTTGGCGCCTCCGTCGACTTTCCCAGGCGTTTCCTCTGGGTTCTCGGCCGATTCGTCCGTCTTGTCAGGGACAGTCGCATTGCCGGTCAATGCTTTGCCCAGCGTCGTCGTGGGCCCGGTCGCACCGCCGTCGATGCTCGACGTCGACGAGACAAGGCTGGAGATGGGCCGATTGGTTCCGAATTCGACCGCCGTGACACCGACCATCG
Organism: Actinomycetota bacterium; assembly: GCA_046727115.1. GTDB lineage: Bacteria > Actinomycetota > Actinomycetes > Actinomycetales > Micrococcaceae > Arthrobacter. The sequence goes on from JBKPBZ010000020.1 coordinate 859, forward strand.
CGATAACGAATGCGGCAGCACTGACGGCTCCAACCTTGATCCAGGTCTTGGGGGTGAACTTCTTCCACACACGTTTGGCTCGAGGTTCGTCGCTCTCGGCCGGCGCGCTGGCGGCGGGCATGTCGTCGTCGTCAGCGGGCAGTCCGATCATGCGTCGCTGGGGGATCTTCTTCATCGCCACTGTGGCGGCCGAGCTGAGTGTGCGGGCGTAGAGAGCGGCGCCGACGGTGGCGACGATAGAGCCGAGTGCGGCGCCGATAAGCGTCCCGGCAACGCCGAGAAAGGACCCCACCAAGGCCGAGGTCACCGCGGCCAACGCCGAGCCAATAGTCTGGGTGCCACTGAGTCCGAGGAGCTGTTGTTTCGGCTTGTCGTCGTTAGCGGAGTCTGCAGGCATAGTCACACGCATTTCAGTCAGGGAATGTTACGAATAGATAACTTTACCTGCTTTGGGCTGGTTCTTGAGTGGGGCCGTGTTTATTTGAGACGCTTATCACACCGAAGAAGAGGGGCAAGGTCCCTGCCAACGCGGCCTCCGTGCACGTCGAGAAGTATCGATGATCCAGGGACGTGGCTCCGGGGTAACGACGCGTGGCGGAAGCCCGGCCGAGACCGGACTTGCCCTCGGGCGTCGCTCGACCTGCGGCTATCCGCGGGGCTTCCGTGGAACTGGTGTCTGTGATGGACAAACCGGCGAGGGAGGGGAGACAGCGGCCAAGTTGCAGGACATGGGCCGACACCTGCGCGTCCCGGCACGGGTCCAGAGGGGCAGCGGGGACAGTCAATGGAGAGATGACATGGGTGATTCCATCGCTTACCTTGATACCTCGGACGTCCGTGCCGGCAAACTTGAGGAGCTCAAGGCAGCCATGGCCGAATTCGCCGCGTTCGTCGAGCAGAACGAGCCGCAGATCATCTCGTACTGCGTCTGTTTCTCAGAGGACGACTCCGTCATGAGCGTTCTTCATTTTCATCCTGACGTAGCTTCGTTGGAGCTGCATATGAAGGTGGCGGGCCCCAAGTTCCTGCCAGTGGCGCCTCTCATCGAGCTAAGAACAATCGAAGTATTGGGTCGCCCAACTGAGGACTTGGTGGCGCAACTCCGAAGGCGCAGCTCCTCGGTGGTGGATCCGTTAGTGTCCGTGACGTTCACGCTGGATTCGCCCGCTTTACCAGCGGCTAGCCATTCTCTAACGGCGGTGGGCCTGGCGGGAAGGCGCCGCCGGATAGGGACATCACACTGGCTGTGTCGGGTATGAAACCGTTGCCTAGAACCGGGTGGTGCGGCGCAGCCGGCGAGGGCGGCCGTCGGGGTCCACAATCATGCGGCTGATTGGTTCCGCCCAGAGACGTTGGCGGGGCGACACCGGCTCTGGGGTGTGGTGGCGCACGTGTCCGGCGGGTCTGGGGGAGCGGCGGCCAGCCTCATGCCAGCGGTCGAGAGCGTCTGCGGCGGTATTCCAAAGTTCGAGCCCGGCCGCCGGGTCGTGGAGCCGCGGATCCTTCTGGTCCAGGCCCAGGTGTTCGGCCCAGAGTTGGAGTCGGAGCCGGTGGGCCAACGGCCGGGAGGTGTCGTGGCCGTTGTCTGTGGCGGCCGTGTCCCGGTTGTCGGCAGTCGTGTCGAAGACGGCGCAGGTGAGCTCGCTGTCGGTGGTCCAGGACCGGCGGTTGAAGTTGTCTGAGCCGCAGGTAAACCAGGTGTCGTCGATGATGCAGATTTTGGCGTGGACGTAGATCGGAGTTCCCGAGCGGTTCTCCAGGTCAAACACGCCGACCCTGTCGGGCGCGACGCGGCGTAGCATTCCGATGGCACGCAGTTGCCCGAGCCGGCTTGGCGGCCCTGCGATGGGCCCATCAGAGTCGGGGTAACGGGGCACAACGGCAATCACCTTCAACGTGGGATTCCGCTCGAGGGCCTCCGCGATTCCACCGGCGACCTCTGTGGACCACAGGTACTGATCCTCGACGTAGATCAGCGAGCGGGCGCGGGCGAAGGCCTTCGCGTAGGCGCGGGCAACGCTGCGTTCCCCTCCACGTGCGAACGGGAACGGGGGATGTTTCACACCGTAGGTGCGCAGCAGCTGCACGGCATGAGGGCCCGCCGGTGGCGGCGGTGGCGCAGTGGCCGGGAGCGGTTCGGGGTGCCGGGGCATGCGGGCCAGACGTTGCAGCAGCATCCGGTAGGGGGTACGTCGGTCCAGGGGATGGGGGTCGTTCCACCGTTCAGCGAACACTGCCAGCAGATCTGCCACCACGGGTCCACGCAGTTCGAGGGCGGCGTCGTGCCAGGGGGGTCGTTTCCCGTACCGGGAATCCATGGTGACCGCCTGCGGGTCTCCCGCGTGGTCGGCATCGTCTCGACGGCTGTGGGAAAGGTCGATTCCGCCAACGAACGCGATGTCCTGCGACGGATTGTCACGACGTCGGATGATGAACATCTTTTGGTGATGGGAACCGAACAGGCGTACACGCTGATCCAACAGGACCTCTCCGCCGGCCTCGTTTATTTCACGACCTAGGAGCTCGTTGGATCGGCCGCTCATCGGGGCCGAAACGCGCTCGCCGTGGGATCTCCAGACAAGGCCGCGCACTTCCACTCCCGCACGGGCCAACGCCGCGAGCACGTCGCCGATCGACGGTCCGTCCGCCAGCAGCCGCTCGTCGGCGTCGCCACGCCAGTCGGTGAACCACACGCGGTCTCCCGCCTGCAGAGCCGTCAGCTCCTCGTGCAGCCGTGCGAAGTAGGTCGCTCCGTGAATCAGGGGCCGCACCAAATTGCCCTCCGACCAGGGTGGCGATCCGGCACTGCCCGCGTGCACGTCTGTGGCCAGATTCCCCCGCTCGGCGCGACTCAGAAACCACGTGCCAGCATCACTGTCCACGCAGTCCTCCTTTCGGGGCCCGAGGCCAGGCCACTAGTGTCCGGTCTCCAAAGTAGCCTACGACTTTGCTGAGGCGGCAGGGCGGTGTTAGTCACGAGGTCGTTGGAATCATCAGCACCCGCATGATCACTGCTTCGCTCAGCGAGGGTGCTCCCTACCAATGAAGCAGGAGAAGGTTCGAAAACGCCGCACTTTCGTCGAGGATTGAGAGGACAATTGTGCCTAATCGTCAGGTCCTGAGGGCCAAGTAGGACTGTCAACGGAGAGATGACATGGGTGATTCCATCGCTTACCTGGATACCTCCGATGTTCGTGCGGGAAAACTTGAGGAGCTCAAGGCCGCCATGGCCGGGCTCGCCGCGTTCGTTGAGCAGAATGAGCCGCGGATCATCTCGTACTGCGTGTATTTCACAGAGGACGGCTCCGTCATGAGCGTCCTCCATTTTCATCCTGACGTAGCTTCGTTGGAGCTGCATATGAAGGTGGCGGGCCCCAAATTCCTACCAGTGGCACCGCTCATCAAGCTAAGAACAATCGAAATATTTGGCCGCCCAACCGAGGACCTGGTGGCGCAACTTCGAGCGAAGGCACAGCTCCTCGGCGGGGGATCCGTAATAGTCCGTGACGTTCACGCCGGTTTCGCTCGTTTCACCAGCGGTTAGCCTTTCTGTGCCGGGCGGTGAGCTTGGCGGGACGGAGCCGGATAGGGACGTGACACTTGAGGCTCTGCCGAGCATGAAAACCCGTTGACAAACTGACAGATACCGTTCCCGGAGGTGATCGAGTGTGGCTGCCATCCTTTACGTACGCATCAAATCCGACCTCGAGCAGAGCGAGTTCGACAGACGGCTCTTGGAGAGACGCCCGCGCTTCCAGGAAGTGCCAGGGCTCGTTCAGAAGGTATATGGCCGAGACCCGGACACGGGCGACGTGTGCGGGATCTATTTCTTCGATAGCGTCCAGTCGCTCACGCAGTTCAAAGAGTCCGAACTGGCTCGCAGCATCCCACAGGCTTACGAGGCGGTGAACGTGCGTCGGGAAGTTTACGACGTCCTGTACACGCTGAGGCCCGACCTCGGGCCTTTCGCCGCGGCGCCACTATAGCTCCTTGAGTTCGCTTGGCGCGCCCTTGGGGCGGCGCCGCGG
>JBKPBZ010000021.1:0-20333 GCA_046727115.1 Actinomycetota bacterium
GGCAGCCTTGAACCCGTGCACGACCTTGGGCGATTGGGCGTCACGCAGCCAGGCGGCCAGGACGTTTTCGGCTTCGGCGTCCTGGCTGGCCAGATCGATGTAAACGGCGTCGTGATCGCGGACGATCGCCACCGCGGCCGCGTCCTCGCCGTTCCGGCCGGGCACAACATCGACCGCCACAGCGGAGCGCTTGCCGGCACCGGCCGCGAGGAACGCACCGAGCTCGGCGGCGTCCGCCGGGACCACGAAGTCCGGGACGTCGAGGCTTTCCCGCTCGGCCTCCGTAACTTCACTGCCATAGAGGGCAAAGAGCCGGGTGCGGATGGTCTTGAATTCGAGGGCGTCGAACAGCTCCTCGAGGGCGGCCTGGTCAGGCCTCGGGTCGGCGAGATCGTCCAGGGTGACGGGCAGGTCGAGATCGGTGTGAAGCCTGTTGAGCCGACGGTTGCGCTTGACGTCCTCGACGTATTCGCGGAGGGAGTCCCCCACTTTTCCGCCGATCGCGTCGAGGTTCTCCAGGACCCCCTCGAGACCGCCGTAGAGGTTGATCCATTTGGCTGCCGTCTTGGGGCCGACGCCGGGAACGCCGGGGAGGTTGTCCGCGGACTCCCCCACCAGGGCGGCGAGGTCCGAGTACTGGGCGGGGCTGACGAAATACTTCTCCTGGATGGCCTCCGCGTCCATCCGGGGAATGTCGCTGACACCCTTCCTGGGGTACAGCACAAAAACGTTGTCCGTAATGAGCTGGAAGGCATCGCGGTCGCCGGAGACCAGCAACACCTCATAGCCTGCCTTTTCCCCCATGGCGGCGAGAGTGGCCAGGATGTCGTCAGCTTCCCAGCCGGGCATCTTGATGGTCTTGATGCCCCACGCGCCCATGACCTTGTCGATGAGGTCGATCTGGCCGCTCATTTCCCGGGGCGTCTCATTGCGTCCGCCCTTGTACTCGCTGTACTCGGCCTTGCGGTGGGTCGTGTCGTCGGAGACGTCGAAGGCCACGGCCACGTGCGTGGGCTTTTGCTCCTTGATCAGGTTGATCAACATGGACGTGAAGCCGTGGATAGCGTTCGTGTGCTGCCCCGTGGCGGTCGAGAACTTATCCGCGGGAAGGGCGAAGAACGCCCGGAAGGCCATGGAGTGACCATCGAGCACGAGTAGCCGCGGCTGGTCCGTAATGGGAATCACAGGGGCCTCGGTGGCGGAAACCGATCCCGCGGCCCGGCTTGATTTGCCGGCGGGCTTAACCGCACGCACTGATTCCGGCCCAGTTGCCGGGAGAAGGTCTGCTGCAGAGGGGATAAGGGCCGGTTTGGTAGTTTCGCTCACAGGTGCCAGCCTAGTTCCCATGATGGACAATTTCACGCCCGGCCCTTACGCAGCCGAGCTCGCGGCGGCCGGGGTTCCCGAGGAAATGCACGATTGGCTGGGCCAATACGGCGTCGGAGCCCTCGTGGTGAAGATGGGGATCCGCTTCCTTGAACTGAGTCCGGAACGCACCGTGGCCACCATGCCGGTGGAAGGAAACACCCAGGTGGCCGGCATCCTGCACGGCGGGGCCCACGTGGTCCTGGCCGAAACCCTGGGCTCCTTCGCGGCGGGCATGCACGCAGGTCCCAACCGGCAGGCGCTGGGAATTGAGGTCGGGGCGACGCACCACCGGGCGATCTCCGAGGGCACCGTCACGGGCACCTGCACGGCCATCCATCTCGGCCGGACCCTCGCCACTCACGAGATCGTGATGACCGACGAGCACGGCCGCCGGCTCTCCACCGCCCGGATCACAAACCTGATCCGCGATATCGCGCGGTAGGCGTCCGCACAGCCGGGGATACCGGGCCCGGCTATGTCCGGGCCGGGATCCGGTACCGCAGCTCCACGATGCCGCGGCCCAGGGTGCGCGAAGACGTCAACTCCAGCGGCGGCGTCGGTCCTGTCAGGGGCAGCAATGGCTTGCCGCTGCCCAAAACCACGGGAATGACCGAGACGATCAGTTCGTCGAGCAGCCCGGCGTCCGCGAACTGCGCTGCCAGCACGCCCCCGCCCACAACCCAGATGTTCCGGCCGCCGGCATCGTCCTTGAGGTCGTCCACGAACTCGCCGACGGCCCCGCGAACGAACGTGACGTTGGCGTCCTTGGGGGCTGAGTGTTCGTGGTGGGTGAAGACCCAGCAGGGCGTACCCGGATAGGGCCAGGTAGCGGGTTCGTGTTCCCGCAGCCACGCGTAGGTCTCGCCACCCATGACGATGCAGCCGACGTCGGCAATGAACGCGTCATAGCTGTCCTGCCCGCCGTCAAATCCATCGAACTGGAGCAGCCAGGCCAGATCGTCCTTGTCAGTGGCGATATACCCGTCCAGCGAGGAGGCCACGAAGTACTGGAAGCTCACCATGGCCCCAGCCTAGCCAATGCCGTGCCCGCTTCCCATCCCCCGACGCCCCACCTCACGTCCGCAAGGGACAGCCGAACAGCGCGGGCCACCGACCTTCGTGCAGGCGGCTTACTTGTGGAAGTACGGAATGATGAGGTAGAGCCCGAAGAGGACGGCGACGCCGCATACGGCGAAGCAGGCGTAAGCGAGCGGCCGGGTCCACGACGCCGGCGAGTTCCGGATGTCGCCCGCGATGGCCGTGAGCCGGACGCCCAGGGCGTAGAGGACGACGACGGTCGCTGCGGACAGAAGCGTGGCACCGGCCACGGTGAGCAGTTCCAACCATTTCATCGCTTGGCGCTCCCGTTCTTGATGGCCTTGGCGAGGGACTTCTTCTTACGGAACTGCACGGCCTGGCCGACTTCCTCGATCTGGACGGCATTGTGGTGGCCGACGTGGGATTTGCGCGAGTGCACGAACATGTAAGCCACGGCGGCGGTGCCGACGACTGCGGCGATCACGACTCCAATGACCCCGGTCTGCACGAGCATGGCAGTCAGTGCGCCCACGATCCCGGCGGCGGGGAGCGTGAACAGCCAGCCGATCGCGATCCGGCCTGCAGTCCCCCACCGCACCGTGGTCCCACGGCGCCCCATCCCGGAGCCGATGACGGAGCCGGAGGCCACCTGCGTGGTGGACAGTGCGAAGCCCAAGTGCGACGAGGCCAGAATGGCGCTGGCAGTGCTGGACTCCGCGGCGAATCCCTGGGCAGGCTTGACCTCGGTGAGACCGGAGCCCATGGTGCGGATGATCCGCCAGCCGCCGGAGTAGGTGCCGATCGCGATGGCGAAGGCACAGCAGGCGATGACCCAGAGCTGCGGCCCCGAGCCGGCGGGCTGGGTGCCGGCCGAGATCAGGACCAGGGTGATGATGCCCATCGTCTTCTGGGCGTCGTTGGTCCCGTGGGCCAACGCCACGAGGCTGGAGGTGAAGATCTGGCCGGTCCGGAATCCGCCGCGCTTCTGCGTGAGCTTGTCCCCGGTTTCCGGGTCATGCCGGGAGGTCAGCGCGTACGCCAGCCGCGTGCACAGGTACGCCACGGCCCCGGCGATGATGGGCGCAAATATCGCGGGAAGAATGACTTTCTGCATCAGCGACTCGAAGTTGATCGAGTGGATGCCGATGCCGGCGATCGCCGCGCCAATCAGGCCGCCAAAGAGCGCGTGCGAGGAACTGGACGGCAGGCCCTTGAGCCAGGTGATCATGTTCCAGAGGATGGCGCCCATCAGCCCGGCGAAGATGATGTCCGGGGTGATCTGGACACCGTCCGCGCCCTCCTTGATGATGCCGCCGGAAACGGTCTTGGCGACTTCCGTGGAGAGGAACGCTCCCACGAGGTTTAGCACCGCCGCGAGGGCAACTGCTGTTTTCGGCTTGATGGCGCCGGTCGCGATGGGCGTAGCCATAGCGTTCGCGGTGTCATGAAATCCGTTCGTGAAGTCGAAGAACAGCGCCAGCGATATCACTAGCGCCACCATTACGGTGATTTCCACCTGTTGCCCAATCTGCAGTGTCCATGGTCAGCAGTTCCACATCCCCGATGCCGGATGACAACCGCGTCCACCCGATGACTATCCGGAGAACTCGCAGTGGTCACTTAAGCAGCTTGAAACCTTATCGATGGTACGTGGGAAAGACGGCAGGGCAAAACATGCCAGAAGGCCCTAAATTCGGTTCGGCGGTGCGGGACTGGGCATTCATGATGGCGGTGCGATGCGTCTCACAGCGGGCTGGCCGGGTTTCCCCGGCCCGCGGCGCCGTTAGCCGGTCCGGCGGACCTCCGGCGCCGGGCCGGCGTCGAGCATCGAAGCGATCCTGTCCTCAAGCGCGGCGAGCGTGGCCTCCGGGAGCACGATGAGCCCGTCGAGTTCCCGGCGGGCGCGCCTGTATGCCGTCTGGCGCTCGGCGGGCGTCGCGGCGGCGTCTGAGGCGATCCGCAGGAGCTTGCGGGCAGTCTCCAGCCGCTGGCGTTCCGGCCCGGAGAACTTGCTGTCCCGGATCCGCTTGGCTTCCCGTTCGGCGACGTCGAATGCGAGTTCAAAGCTGGTCACGGCGGCCCGGTACTCGGCCAGCCTTGCGGCGGTCCTGATTTCTCCGGCGCCGGCGGGGCGCAGCCCATCGGCCTCACGCTTGGCCCGCAGGAAAGCCACGGTGAGGGGCTCCCGGACATCCGTCATGACCGGAAAGTCGATCAGCTTTCCCACGTCGAGTTCGTAGTCCAGCCAACGCCGGTTGACGGCGTCGTGCGCCTTCATGAGGGCCAGCACATCGGCCTTGCTGGCCTGCTCGGCCTGCGCCGCCTGGTTCTTGAGCGTGTAGATCTCCACGCGGCGGCGGTGCCGGCGTTCAGCTGCTTTGGACCAGGAGCGCGCCCACCCGCCGGCCAGTCCGCTCAGGGGGAAGACGAGCCACCAAAAGTGAGTGACGAAATTGAAGAAGGGGTCCACGGCATCATCCTCCCATCCGTTGGCGGCGGCGAAAAGACCCCTCCGTGGGCAGGGGCTTCCTGCCCGTTCCGGGCCGGTCCGAGGCAAGGGGCATCTGCCCGGCGTCAGTCCCCGTGCTTGACCTTGTGCACCCGCGTGACGATGGTGGGGCAGGGCAGGTTCACCAGGACGGCGTGCGCCGTGGAGCCGAGTACCGTCCGGGAGAACGCGCCGCGCCCCCGGCTGCCGATGACCAGGAGCTTGGCTTCGGCCGCGATATCCACGAGGGCCTTCGCCGGTTCGGTGTTCGTTTCAAGGCGCTGCATAACCACCAGGTCGGGGTATTTGTCGCCGAGTCCGGCCACCGACTCGGCAAGCACGATCCGGCCCTCTTCGACCATGCTCTCGGCGAGGCCGCTGGAGGGCAGCTGTTTCTCGACCCACCGTGCAGGGCTCTTGAACGCCAGTACCACGGTGAGCTCGTCTCCGCCCAAATCGGCTTCCGCCGCAGCGAATGCGACCGCCTGCAGCGCCTCCTCGGAACCGTCCACGCCGACCACCACGCCCCGGTCCCCCGTCCCCTGTTTCGCAGGTATGACAGCTACCGGGCATTCCGAGGCTGAGACAACCTGCAGGGCACGGTCCGTCATGGGACCGCCGTCCAGCCAACTCTTATCGTGTCCGCCAACCACGATCATGGCGGCCTCCTTGGAGACGTCCCGCAGCACCGAGCCTCCGCTGCCATGACGAAGCTGGACGTCCACCTCGACGTCCGGGGCCTGCACGCTGGCGCTCGACTGGGCTTGCTGAAGCAGTTCCATTCCCGATTGCCGGATGATCTCGTGGTACTGGAAATCCGGCGACATCCAGCGGTCGTCGACCGCGTGGACGACGATGACCGGAAGCTTGTCCCGGGCGGCCCGCCTAAGTGCCCAGGTCAGTGCGGCGTCGCTGCCCGCCGACCCGTTGAAACCGACGACTATTGACTTGCTCATCTTGGATGCTGCTTTCTTGGAATCCACACCGGCCTAGAATCCGGTGGGCTCGGTCTCGAACTCCGGTTCCCGGGGCGGCCCTTCGTGGTGCACCGGACGCAGTGCAGCGGTATGTTCAAGCCAGATGAGGGCATCGTAGCGCTCCCCCATCCGGGTCGGAACGTAGTTTCCTGCTTCCCTCTCGGGGTGATAGACGACGCCGATCGCCCGGTGCCCGAGCCGGGTCGAAAGCCATGGCCCGGTCCGGTCGTCGCCGAACTCCAGTACGGACGGCACGCCGAGGGCCTGATGCAGGAAGTCTTCGTGGCTGCCCGGACGGGCCTCGGGCACCGTAAGGATCCGCTCGGGGCGCCCCCACCCGTCGGAGGCGAGCACGGAGCCGCGGTGGGCGGCGAAGCCAACCAGCAGCACCCCTTCGCCCGCGTGGCGTTCGCGCAGCAGCTGCCCGACGTTGATCAGGCCGTCCTGCGCCATGTCGGTGGCCCGGGCATCCCCGATGTGCGTGTTGTGTTCCCAGATCAGCCCCTTCGACGCCGGACCGAGGTGCCTGCTGACCCGGTCGATGGTGTCTGCCATGTGGTGGTCCCGGACGTTCCAGGACTGCCGGTCGCCGCGGACCATGATGCGGTAGTAATGCTCCGCGTTGGCCGCGACTTCGGCGTTCTGGACGGCGTCGAAGGCGTCCTCCTCATGAGGGCCGGGGCTGAAGACCCGGTTCCTGACCTCGGTCAGGAGGGCCACGACGTCGGGCTCGCAGGACTGCGGCACCAGCCGCGTGCTCCAGGCGTACTGGTGCGGGTCCTCGTGATGGGGCAGGAAGCACTGCCAGGCCCGCTCGGCCGCGGGCACGGCCTCGGGATCGTTCTCCTGCAGCCAGCCGATGATTTCACGTAGCGAATCCCAGAGCGAGTAGACATCCAGTCCGTAGAAGCCGACACGCTTATCCATTGCCCGGCCCGCGTTCCAGCCGCGCAGCCAGTCCAGGAACGCCGCGACCTCCTCGTTGGCCCACATCCAGGTCGGCCAGCGTTCGAAGCCGGCCAGCAGCGCGTGGACGCCCTGGTCCTTCCCGTCCTGGCCGCGGACCCAGCGGTTGATGCGCCAGCAGTCGGGCCAGTCCCCTTCCACCCCAATCCAGTTGTAGCCTTCCTCCGCGATGAGCCGCCTGCTGAGGGTGTCGCGCCACGTGTAGAACTCGTGGGTACCATGGGACGCTTCGCCGATGGCGACGAAACGGCAGTCGGCCGCGCGCCGAACGAGGCCGTTGAGGTCGCGATCGGTTTTCAGCGGCCGGGCGAGATCGTGGATCTCCTTCAGCACGGTGGTCCGGGTGACACCGTCGGAGTTCACCGCAGGTCCTCGGCGTCGATCGTCCCGGTGTCGGAGGCACCCAGGAACTTCAGGGTCGGCTGCTGGTACTTCATGGCGCTCCCGTGAACCTATGCATTGCGCAAACATGTGGAACAGCGCGGCCCAGTGAAGTGCGCAGACCTGCGGCTCGCGGTGTACGCCCCCAGCCTCCGCCCGGGCCCGCCGGGTGCCAAGGGCCAAAAGTCACCTCCGGGCACCTGCCCGCAGCCGCCGCGCTCCCGATCGACGCGCGCGCATCGGTGCGGGGCCGCCCCGGTAGGCTTTCCGGACGGGCCCTGCCGGGCCCGGAGCCCGGAGCCGGGAGCCCGGCCCAGACAGCCCAGCCCAGTTGCAAGGACACACCATGAGCAGCAGATCCGCGGGGCCCCAGCGTCCCGACCGCCCGTGGAGCCGCCACTACAGCCCCGGAGTTCCCGCCAGCCTCAAGCTCCCCGAGGGGTCCCTTGTCGACCTCATGGACTCGTCCGTCCGGCACTACGGAAAAAAGACCGCCCTGGAATTCTTCGGCGCCCGCACCAGCTACCGCGAGCTTGGCGCCGCCATCAGCAGGGCGGCCGCCGGCCTGAAGGCGCTCGGCGTCCGGGCCGGTGACCGGGTGGCGCTGGTCCTGCCGAACTGCCCGCAGCACATCATCGCGTTCCACGCGGCGCTGCGCCTGGGGGCCGTCGTCGTCGAGCACAATCCCTTATATACGGACCGCGAACTTCGGCATCAATTCGAGGACCACGGCGCCACCGTCGCCATAGTCTGGGACAAGGCCGTTGACAAGGTCCGTCAACTGCCGGCCGACGTCGGGCTGCACAGCATCGTCTCCGTTGAGCTGATCCCGGCGATGCCGTTGCTGCAACGGATGGCGCTGCGGCTTCCCGTGCCGGCAGCCCGCGCGGCCCGGGCCGCCTTGGCATCCGGCAAGCACCCGCCAAAGCCCCTGGCGCAGCCGGCGCGCCGGACCGTGCTGGCCTGGAAGGAGCTCCTTGCCGCCGGCGGGCTGAACAAACGGCATCCGCGCCCGGCCGCCGGCGACCTGGCCGTCATCCAATACACCAGCGGCACCACGGGCCAGCCCAAGGGCGCCATGCTGACCCATGCCAACCTGCAGGCCAATGCCGCGCAGGGCCGCGCCTGGGTGCCCGGGCTCAAGGACGGCCGGGAAACCGTGTATGCGGTGCTGCCCATGTTCCACGCGTACGGGCTGACGCTGTGCATGACGTTTGCCCTGAGCATCGGCGCCAGGCTGGTGCTGTTCCCCAAGTTCGACGTCGACCTTGTGCTGAAGGCGCACAAGAAGTCACCTGCCACGTTCCTCCCGGCGGTGCCGCCGATCTACGACCGGATCGCCGCAGCCGCAGCCGAGCGAGGTATCGCGCTGGACAGCATCCGGTTTTCCATCTCGGGGGCGATGAACCTTCCGACGGCGACAGTGGAGAGGTGGGAGAAGGCGACCGGGGGCTTCCTGATCGAGGGCTACGGACTGACGGAAACTTCGCCCATCGCCCTCGGCAACCCCTTCGGGCCCAGCCGGAAACCGGGAACTGTGGGGGTCCCGTTTCCCCTGACCGACATTCGCGTGGTGGACCCGCGGAACGTTCTCCTGGACCGCGCCCCCGGCGCGGAGGGCGAGCTCCTGATCCGGGGTCCGCAGGTTTTTGCCGGCTACTGGAACCGGCCGCAGGAGACAGAGGAAGCGCTGCTGGAAGGCGGCTGGTTCCGCACCGGGGACATTGTCTCGGTGGACAAGGATCATTTCGTGACGGTCCGGGACCGGCTCAAGGAACTCATCATCACGGGAGGCTTCAACGTCTCCCCCACGGAAGTCGAGGACGTCCTCTCCGAATACCCCGGCATCAAGGACGTGTGCGTGGTGGGTCTGCCCCGCCCCGGCGGCGGTGAAGACGTGATCGCCGCCGTCGTGGCGTCCGCGGGTGCCGGCATCGACCCGGAGGCGCTGCTGGCGTTCGCGCGGCGGAACCTGGCCGCCTACAAGGTGCCCCGCCGCGTTGCCGTGATGGACGAGCTGCCGCGCTCGCTGATCGGCAAGGTCCTGCGCCGCGAGATCCGGGACACACTCGCGGCCGGCCGGTAGCGTTCCCCCTGCTCCGGCCGGCCACGGGTGCGGTCAACTCCCGGACGGATGCCCGGACGATTGCCCGAACCCAGCCAATTGCTTGCGGCGCTCCGATCTAGCTGACAGGCCTGACGGTATGGTGCATAGTGGCAGCAGAACAGCGCGCCGTCCCCTCCGGACGGTGGTTGCAGAAGGGAAGTTCACGTGACTCGCAAGCCTCCTCACATCGAGGAACCGTCCGAGAAAGACCTCGTTGTAGCGGACGGGCCAAAGAGCTGGGCCGCCGGCGTCCCAGGCGTGTACCACTCCATGAAGCCGGCCATCGAGCAAATGGGCCTCAACCGGACCCGCAAGACCGTCATGGCCATGAACCAGAAGGACGGCTTCGACTGTCCCAGCTGCGCGTGGCCGGACCCGCACCACCGCAAGGCGTTCGAGTTCTGCGAGAACGGCGCCAAGGCTGTGACCTGGGAGGCGACTCCCGTGGTGGTCTCCGCTGATTTCTGGGCCGAGAATTCCGTCAGCGACCTTCGCGGCCGGTCCGAATACTGGCTAGGCATGCAGGGCCGGATTACCGAACCGGTCTACAAGCCCGCGGGCGAGGACCACTACAGGGCGGTCAGCTGGGACGAAGCGCTCCGGCTTGTGACCGACAAGCTCAAGGGGCTGGACTCCCCCGACGAGGCGGCGTTCTACACGAGCGGCCGGACCTCGAACGAGGCCGCCTTCCTCTACCAGCTGATGGTCCGCGGCTACGGCACGAATAACCTGCCGGACTGCTCCAATATGTGTCACGAGTCTTCGGGCTGGGCAATGGGCCAGACCATCGGCATCGGCAAGGCGACAGTCAGCTTCGACGACTATGCCCAGGCTGACCTGATCATCGTCATGGGCCAGAATCCGGGAACCAACCACCCCCGGATGATGACAGAACTCGAGGCGTGCAAGAACCGCGGCGGCGAGATCGTGGCCATCAATCCCCTGCCCGAGGCCGGCCTGCGCCGCTATAAGAACCCGCAGGAAGTCAAGGGTGTGATCGGCCACGGCACCCAGATCGCGGACCAGTTCCTCCAGATCCGGATCGGCGGCGACATGGCCCTGCTGCAGGCCGTGTCCAAGCGGGTCCTCGAGGCCGAAGCCAAGAACCCCGGGACGGTCCTGGACCACGCCTTCCTGGCCGAACACTGCGAGGGACTCGAGGAGCTTAAGGAGCACCTGGCCCGGCTGGATGAGCGCACGGTGCTCGAAGCCACGGGCCTGCGCAGTGAGGACATCGATGAGCTCGCGGCCCGCTACCTGAAGGCCGAGAAAGTCATCATCACCTGGGCCATGGGTATCACCCAGCAGAAGAAGGCCGTCGCCACCATCAAGGAGATCATCAACCTCCTGCTGCTGCGCGGCAACATGGGCAAGCCGGGCGCCGGCGCCTCCCCCATCCGCGGGCACAGCAACGTGCAGGGCGACCGCACCATGGGCATCTGGGAGCAGATGCCGCAGTCCTTCATGGATGCCCTCGGCAAGGAGTTCGACTTCGAGCCGCCCCGCGAGCACGGCACGGACTCCGTTGAGACCATCAATAAGATGCGCGCGGGCGAGATCAAGGTTTTCGTCGCCCTGGGCGGGAACCTCGTGGGGGCCATCTCGGACACGAATGCCGCCGTGGCTGCCATGGAGAACACGGAGATGTCGGTCCAGATCTCGACCAAGCTGAACCGCTCGCATACTGTGACGGGCCGTGAGGCGCTGATCCTCCCGACGATGGGCCGGACCGAGATCGACATCCAGGAATCCGGACCCCAGTTCGTGTCCGTGGAGGACACCGTCTGCGCCGTTCACCCGTCCTGGGGCAGCGTCGAGCCCGTGTCCCACCATCTGCTCTCGGAGCCCGCCATCGTGAGCCGGATGGGCAAACTCCTGGTGGGCGACAAGATCAAGGCCGACTGGGACGGCTACGAGAAGAACTACGACCTCATCCGCGACCACATTTCGCGGGTCGTGGGCGGCTGCGAGGACTACAACCAGCGGATCCGGCAGGAAGGCGGGTTTGTCCTCGCCCACGGCCCCCGCGACTCCCGCACTTTCCCCACGCCCACCGGCAAGGCGGTGCTGACTGTCAATGATCTCGAACTTGTGGAGCGGCCGGCGGGAACCCTGATCCTGCAGAGCATGCGCTCCCATGACCAGTTCAACACCACCATCTACTCGCACAACGACCGTTACCGGGGCATCAAGAAGGGCCGCCACGTGGTCTTCGTGAACCCGGACGACATCGCCGAACTCGGGCTTGCGGACGGGCAGTTTGTGGATGTCCACGGCGTGTACGACGACGGCGAGGAACGTGTGGCGCGCAAGTTCCGCGTGGTGTCGTATCCCACGGCACGCGGCTGCGCGGCTGCCTACTACCCCGAGGCCAACGTGCTGGTCCCGCTGAACCACACGGCCGAGGGCAGCAACACGCCGGTCTCAAAGGCGGTCATCGTCCGGCTTGAGCCGAGCCTTGACCGGACGCCCGAGGGCGCGGCAACCGTCCCCGCCGGGGTGGCCTCACCGTAGGCGCCCGCCCCAAGGCACAGTACGCGGGACACATGTCCCGTGGTTCCGACCCGCGCCCGCGCGGGCCGGGGCCACGGGACATGCCCAATCCCGGCCCCGGCGACTGGACATAACACCAACGTGTCCATCCCTGGAGCCCACCGCGGAGCATGTCCCCGTGCCGCGTGCCGCGTGCATCGGACCACGGGACATGCCCCGTGCCGCAGGTGGCGCGGGCGGCCCTGCGTTACAGCTTTATTGGGCCCTCTTGGCCCAGCCTTCCTCGTCCGGGCCGCCTGATTCGCCGTGCTCGCAGAGCTCAATGACTTTGTTCGACGCCGCGTGCACCGCCTCCTGCGTGCCCTTGCGGCCGTTGGTGGACGCGGTACCGGCCGCGTAACCCACAATGAACGCGCTGATGGCGTCCGCGTGCGGCCCGACGGCTTTGACGGATTCGTCCGCGACCTGGATGATCTTTTCGTGGTCGACCTCCAGGTCGAGGATCTGCAGCGCCTGAATCAGCCGGCTGCTCCAATGCCGCAGCGAGCTGTCTTCATCTCGGGACAACGTCATTGCTACTCCTTCTCGCGGGTGAATGGATCGTCTAACCCTCAAGGGGTAGCACCCGCCCCTGCGTTGCGCAACGGGACACAGCGGCAGGCGCCTCAGCTCCAGAGCGCCACGTGGAACTTGGACCCCCGCCGTTCCAGCCCCCGCGAGCCGCCCGGAGCCACCATGGCCGCGGTGGCGTCGGCGGTGCCGGCAAACCTCTGCAGGGTCAGCGCCATGGTGGTGGCCCGGCGGCGATCCAGGGTACTGGCCCACCAGAGTCCGGAGATCGGCGTTCCGGCTACCGGGACACGGGCCAGGGAGCCGCTGCGGATTTCAGTCCGGACAATATGGCCCAGCGCCAGCATGGTTCCTTCCCCCGCCCTAACGGCGGCGAGGGCCTCCGTTTCGCTGCTCAACCGGACGATCTCCGGCGCCACTGCCTGGGACGCCAGCCAGCGGCCCTCCTCGCTGGCCGCCTGGATGCCGGCGGGACCGGCAAACCACGGCCTGCGCAGGAGTTCGGCGAGCGCCACCGGTCCGTGGAGGGCGGCGAGCGGATGTCCGGCGGCCGCCACGACAATCCGCTGGTACCGCAGGAACGGGACGGAGTCGATGCCGACGTCGCCACTGGCGTTCGGAAGGGAACCGTTGCGGACACGGGGCCGGGCTCCCAAGGCGATGTCATAGACGCGCTCCAGCAACAACGATGCAATGTCCTCGGCCTCCTCCACCACCACATCGACGGAGGCGCCGGGAACCCGGCGGGTGAAGACGTCCAGCAGACGCCCTGCCGCGTGCTCGGCAAACGGCGCCGTGGCGACGATTTTCAGCCGGCCGGTCTCTGTCTGGGCGTGGGCGACTTCCCACCGGGCCCGGTCCGCCAGTCCCACGATGTCCTGGGCGTGTTCGGCGAGGGCCCGGCCCCCGGGGGTCAGCGCGATCCCGCCGTGGGCGCGCACGAAGAGCGGATCCCCCAGATCCTGCCTGAGGGCGGCAAGCGCTGTCGAAACGGCCGGTTCGCTGACTCCGAGGTGGACGGCGGCCGCGTGCAGAGAGCCCAGCTTGGCCACCAGGGCGAACGTCCGCAACTGTCCCAATGTCATCGCCACGGCTTCATAACCTTTCGCTTATGACGATATTGACAGCCCGCTCAGGCCGGGGCAAGACTGACCTCAATCCGGCGCCACGCAGCCGCTGCGCCACGCCGCCGGCCGTTCGGAGTGAGGTAGGGACTATGCAGATTCCGGCTCCATTTGACTACGTGCGCGCCACTACGGTGGATAACGCGCTGGAACTTCTCGCCCGGTACGGCCCCGAATCCCGCGTGGTAGCCGGCGGCCACAGCCTCCTGCCGATGATGAAGCTTCGCCTCTCCCGGCCCGAATGGCTGATCGACATCAATGACCTCTATGAGCTCGATTTCATCCTCCGTGACGGCAACACGCTACGGGTCGGCGCCCTGACGCGCCACACCACCTTGCTCGAGTCGGACGAGGTCGCCGCGCTGTTCCCCATGGTGCGGGACGCCGAATTGGTGATCGCCGACCCCGTGGTGCGCAACCGCGGCACCATCGGCGGCTCGCTCTGCCAGGCCGACCCCGCCGAGGACCTCTCCACCGTTTGTGATGTCCTTGCCGCCGAGGCAGTGATCCGCGGGCCACGCGGCGAGCGTGTCCTGCCCATGTCCGAGTTCCACCGCGGACCTTATGAAACCGCGGTCGGGCAGGACGAGCTGCTCTGCGAACTCAGGTTCGGCATCCGGCCCCGCACGGGCAGCGCCTATGAAAAGGTTGAACGCCGTGTCGGGGACTGGGCAGTCGGTGCCGCCGGCGCCGCAGTCACCCTCGCCGCGGACGGGACCGTCGACGACGCCGCCGTCGGACTCACGGCACTGGGCCTTGACCACCTGGTGGCCGATGCCGCCGCCGTGCTCCGCGGCAGGCGCCCGGACGAAGAGCTGTACGCGCAGGCCGGCAGGCTGGCGGCGGCGGCCTGCGATCCGGTGGCGGACCAGCGCGGCCCGGTCGACTACAAGCGGCATCTCGCCGATGAGCTCACCCAAAGGGTGCTGCGGCGGGCCTGTGCCCGCGCCGCCCAGATGCAGGAAGGCTGAAGCCGATGCAGATCAGCATGACCGTCAACGGCACCGATGTCACAAGCGAGATTGAGCCCCGCGTGCTCCTGGTCCATTACATCCGTGAGGTCCTCGGCCTCACGGGCACGCACTGGGGTTGCGACACGAGCAACTGCGGGACGTGTGTGGTCCTGATGGACGGACAGCCCGTGAAGTCCTGCACCGTCCTGGCCGCCATGGCCGCGGGGCATGACATCCGCACCGTCGAGGGACTGGCCACCGGCGGCACCCTCGACCCCGTCCAGCAGGGCTTCATGGAAGAGCACGGGTTGCAGTGCGGTTTCTGCACCCCGGGGATGATGCTGACGGCACGCGCGCTCCTGGATAAGAATCCGCACCCGGACGACACCGAGATCCGGCAAGCCATTTCCGGGCAGATCTGCCGGTGCACGGGCTACGCCACGATTGTCCGTTCGGTGCAGTGGGCCGCAGCCCATCCTGCCGGCCCCGCCCCTGAGGATGCACCCACCGCCGAAGTGCGCGACGGCACCGGCACCGCCGTCCCGGAGGTCGCTCCGGAAACAGCGGAAACAGGCACGGAGGTGAAGGCATGACTGTCATCCATGACCGGCCGTCAAATCCGGCGGCCGGCGACGAGGACCGCCCGATCGGCTACGGCCGCATCCAGCGGAAGGAGGACCCGCGCTTCGTGCGCGGCCAGGGCCACTACCTGGATGACATCGTGCTGCCGGGGATGCTGCACGGCGCCATCCTGCGCGCTCCTGTGGCGCACGCCCGGCTCGTGTCCATCGATACCACCAACGCCCTGGCGCATCCGAAAGTCGTGGCCGTCATCACCGGCAAGGACCTCCTGGGCCTGAAGCTGGCGTGGGCACCGACGCTCTCGGCGGACGTCCAGGCCGTGCTGGTCACCGACAAGGTCCGGTTCCAGGGGCAGGAAGTCGCGTTTGTCGTGGCCGAGGACCGTTACGCCGCCCGGGACGCGCTGGAGCTGATCGACGTCGAATACGATGTGCTTCCCCCGCTGGTGGACGCCCGCAAGGCACTTGACCCGGAGGCGCCGGTGATCCGCGATGAGATCGAGGGCCGGACGGACAACCGGATCTTCGAGTGGGAGGTGGGCGACAAAGCCGAAACCGATGCGGTGTTCGCCTCCGCAGATGTGGTGGTCAGCCAGGAGGTGGTGTACCCGCGGGTCCACCCCGCACCGATGGAGACATGCGGCGCCGTCGCCGATTACGACGCCGTCAACGGCAAGCTGACGCTCTACGAGACCACCCAGGCCCCGCATGCGCACCGGACCCTGTTCGCGATCGTCGCCGGCATCCCCGAGCACAAGATCAGGATTGTCTCCCCCGACATCGGCGGCGGCTTTGGCAACAAGGTTGGGATCTACCCCGGCTATATCCTCGCCGTCGTCGGCTCGATCGTCTCCGGCCGCCCGGTCAAATGGGTGGAGGACCGCTCCGAGAACCTGATGTCGACCTCGTTCGCCCGTGACTACATCATGCAGGGCGACATCGCGGCGACCAAGGACGGCAAGATACTCGCCCTGCGCACCCACGTGCTGGCCGACCACGGCGCGTTCAACGCCACCGCCCAGCCCACCAAGAATCCGGCCGGATTCTTCTCCATCTTCACCGGCAGCTACGACCTGGTGGCCGCCCACTGCTCCGTCACCGGCGTCTATACCAACAAGGCGCCCGGCGGGGTCGCCTACGCGTGTTCGTTCCGCGTCACCGAGGCCGTCTACCTGGTGGAGCGGATGGTGGACGTCCTGGCCCGCAAACTGAACATGGACCCGGCAGAGCTGCGGCTCAAGAACTTCATCAAGCCGGAGCAGTTCCCCTATGCCAACAAGACCGGCTGGGTCTACGACTCGGGCAACTACGAGGCCGCCATGCGGCTCTCGATGCAGCTCGCCGGGTACGAGGACCTCCGTCGCGAGCAGGCCGCAAAGCGCGAGCGCGGGGAGCTCATGGGCATCGGGGTGTCCTTCTTCACGGAAGTGGTGGGGGCAGGTCCGCGGAAGCACTTCGACATTGTGGGCCTCGGCATGGCTGACGGCGCCGAGCTGCGGGTGCATCCCACCGGCAAGGCCGTGGTTCGCATCTCGGTGCAGAGCCAGGGCCAGGGCCACGAGACCACCTTCGCCCAGATCGTGGCCGAGGAACTCGGCATCCCGCCGGAGGACATCGAGGTGGTGCACGGGGACACGGACCAGACCCCGTTCGGGTTGGGCACGTACGGCAGCCGTTCGACGCCGGTCAGCGGCGGCGCCGTGGCCCTCGTTGCCCGGAAGGTGCGCGAGAAAGCGAAGCTGATCGCCGGGGCCATGCTTGAGACCCGTCCCGAGGACCTCGAGTGGGAAAAGGGCCGCTGGTTCGTCAAGGGCGACCCCAGCGCCGGCAAGACCATCGCCGAGATCGCCATGGGCGCCCACGGCACCATTGCCTTGCCCGAGGGCGTGGACGGCAACCTCGACGCCGAGGTCACCTACGACCCGCCGAACCTCACCTTCCCCTTCGGCGCCTACATCTGCGTCGTCGACGTCGACCCCGGCACGGGTCAGGTCAAGGTGCGGCGCTTCGTCGCGGTGGATGACTGTGGCACCAGGATCAACCCGATGATCATCGAGGGCCAGGTGCACGGCGGCCTGACGGACGGCGTGGGCATGGCGCTGATGGAGATCATCGAGTTCGACGAGGCCGGCAACTGCCTGGCCGGGTCCTTCATGGACTACCTGATCCCCACGGCCATGGAGGTGCCGGACTGGGAAACCGGATTCACAGTCACCCCGTCCCCGCACCACCCGATCGGGGCGAAGGGCATCGGCGAGTCCGCCACCGTCGGCTCCCCGCCGGCGATCGTCAACGCCGTCGTCGACGCCTTGGCGCCGTTCGGCGTCACCCATATGGACATGCCCTGCACCCCGGCCCGCGTCTGGGCGGCCATGCAGGGCCGGGCCAGGCCACCGATCTGATGGCCGGCACCGCAGGATCCCTCGCCGCCAGGGCCGATGAGCTCGCCAGCCGCCGCGAGCCGTTTGTCCACGCCACGGTGGTCCGCGCCCAGCGCCCCACGAGCGCCCACGCCGGGGACACGGCCCTGGTGCTGCCCACCGGGGAGATCCAGGGCTTTGTGGGCGGGAACTGTGTGGAGGCGTCGGTGCGCGAGTACAGCCTCCAGGTCCTGGCCTCCCAGGAACCTCTCCTGTTGCGGGTGCTGCCCGGAGAAGCGTCCCGCAGCGCGGAGGAAGGCGCCGTCGAGGTCTCCAATCCCTGCCTCAGCGGCGGGGCGATCGAGATCTTCCTCCAGCCACGGATTCCGGCGCCCCGGGTCCTCGTGGTGGGTACGACGCCGGTGGCGCAGGCCCTGGCGACGCTCGGTTCCGGCGTCGGCCTGGAAGTCGAACTGACGGACGGCGAATCAGCCGATCCCCGCGGCGATGACGCGGCGCTGATTGTCGCCTCGCACGGAAAAGCGGAAGAGGGCGCGCTGGAGGCGGCCTTGCGCGCCGGTGTCCCCTACGTTGCCCTCGTGGCCAGCGAAACCCGGGGCGCCGCCGTCCTGGAATCCCTCGACGTCGACGACGCCCAGCGGGCGCGGGTTTTCACGCCGGCCGGGCTGCCGCTCGGTGCCCGGACCCCCGGGGAGATCGCGCTTTCAATCCTGGCCCAGCTGGTCGGGGAACGGGCCAAGGCACGGCGCACTGCCCCGCCCCCTGCCGCGGCCGAGTCGCCCACGGCGTCGGAGCCCACGGAGCCAGGGCCGGCGAGCGCGGTCGACCCGGTGTGCGGCATGTCCGTCCCGGCCCTCGAGTCGTCCCTGCACCTGGAACACGATGGGGTCACGGTCTACTTCTGCTCGCCCGGCTGCCGGGCCGCCTTCCGCAAAGATCCGGAGCGCTATGCCCTCACGACCTGAACCGCTGCGGGCGCCCGGTTGGCCTGGGCCCCGGACTGCGGGAATCATCCTGGCCGCGGGGGCGTCGCGGCGCCTGGGCCGGCCCAAACAGCTCCTGCCCTACGGCACGGGGGTTCTGCTCGATGCCGTCCTGGCGACCGCCCGGGACTGCGCCTTCGCCCAGACGGTGCTGGCCCTGGGCGGCGCGGCGGCCGAGGTGGAGCGCGCAGTCGATACCAGCGGCTGCGAGGTGGTGCTGAACCCGGACTTCGGCGAAGGGTGCGCGTCCTCGATCGCCACGGCGCTCGCGGCCCTGCGTCCGGATACCGACGCCGTGGTCCTGCTGCTCGGAGATCAGCCCGGTGTCCGGGCCGCGAGTGTCCGGGCCGTGCTCGGCGCCCTCCAGCTGACGGGTTCCGGCGCCCCTTTGGCCGGGACCGGTGCCGGCGCCGCTCCTGCTGGCTCAGGCGGCATCGCGGTGTGCCGCTACGACGACGGCGTGGGCCACCCCCTGGCGTTTGCCCGGCGCCTGCTTCCGGCCTTGGCCGCCCTGCACGGGGACAAGGCAGTCTGGAAGCTCCTCGAGCAGCGGGCGGACGACGTCGTCGAGGTCCGCACCCCCGGTCCGGTCCCCCTGGACGTGGACACCGAGGAAGACTACAGGCGCATCCTTGACGGGCTGCAGGGGGCCGTATGACCACCGCGGCGCGGGCCGGCGCGGAGGCGGACGTGCGGCGCCGGGTCCCGGATGTGGCGTCGCTGATGGCCGCGCTGGACCGCACCAACTATCTGGCCGACACCGGGCTGGCCACCGCCCTGTTCCTGGCCGTCCGCCTGCCGCAGCCCATCCTGCTCGAAGGCGAGGCAGGAGTCGGGAAAACCGAGGCCGCGAAGGCGCTGGCCGAACTCCTCGACACCCCGCTGTATCGGTTGCAGTGCTATGAGGGAATCGACGCCGGTGAGGCCCTCTACGAATGGAACCACCAACGCCAGCTGCTCGGCATCCGGCTGGCCGAAGTCCGCGACACCGAGGTCACGGAAACTGACCTCTTCGCCTCCCAGTACCTTTTGCGGCGGCCGCTCCTGCAGGCACTGGAGCATCCCGGCCCGCGGCCTGCCGTGCTGCTCCTGGACGAGATCGACCGCGCCGACGCCGAATTCGAGGCCTTCACCTTTGAACTGCTGGCGGAATCCGCCGTCACCATCCCGGAGCTGGGCACAATCCGCGCCACCCACCCACCTATCGTGATCCTGACCTCTAACCGGACGCGGGACCTCCATGACGCCCTGACCCGCCGCTGCCTGTACCACTGGATCGACTACCCCGGACCGGCCCGGATCGCGGAGATCGTGCGCCGCCGGGTTCCCGCCAGCAGCGGGCCGTTGGCGCTCCAGGCCGCGGCCGTCATAACCCGGCTGCGGACGCTGGACCTCGCCAAGCCCCCGGGCATATCCGAGGCAATCGACTGGGTCTCGGCCCTGGCTGTGTTGGGGGTGGCACGGATCGACCCCGGCATCACGGAGCAAACGTGGGGCTCCATCGTCAAGAACCGCGATGACCTCGAACTCGTCGGCTCCCGCGGCGCGGCCTGGCTCGTGGAGGGCACCGATGGCTGAAGACCACAGCGCCGCCCAAAACAACAGCGCACCCGAGCTGCCGCCACGGGTCGAGGCAGCAGCCCTGTCCGCGGCGTTCGTCACGGCAATCCGGAGGGCAGGTGTTGCGACGTCGCCGGACCGGGCCGCACGGCTGGCCGAGGCGCTCCACCTCATCCCCCCGACCCAGCTTGAACAGCTCTACTGGACCTGCCGGGTGGTGCTCGTGTCCGCGCGCGAACAGGTGCCCCTGTTTGATGCCGTCTTCGCTGCCGTGTTCGGCGCGAAGACCGGCACGGCGCAACCGGGTCGGGTGGCCCGCCCGCCCGCGCCGGCGCCGCCCGCGCCACAGCCGCGGACCAGGCC
>JBKPBZ010000022.1:0-5635 GCA_046727115.1 Actinomycetota bacterium
CAGCGCGAAGTTCGGCGCGAAGGGCGCGAGCGCACAGGTCACGGCCACCAGGGCCATGCCCAGCAGGAACAGCCGCCGCGGGCCGAAGCGGTCCGCGAGCCGGCCCATGAGCGGCTGGCCGGCCGCGGAGGTGAGGTAGAAGGCAGTGATCACCCAGGTGACCGTGGCGACGTCGAGCCCGAAGTCCTCGCGCAGCACCACGAGGGCGACGGCGATCATCGAGGAATTCAACGGGTTCAGCGAGGTGCCAAGACTGAGTCCGGCGACGGCCAGGCCCGTCCGGGGAGAGTTGCTCACGGCAACAGTCTGTCCTACGTCGCCAGCCGAAATCGAGCCAGACGACACACGCCGCGCCGACGGTCCGCTTGGCGCTTCACGTCACGCACAGCAGGCTTTGGGCCCGACGGCGGCCAGGAACTCCCGGAATGCCGCGGAAGACCCCGCGGCCGAGACCGGAAAGTTTGCCGTCCGTGACGCAGGCCAGGGCAAGTTCACACCAGCGCCGACGGACGAGACCTCCGCGACCTGGGATCCCCCGACCGCGGACCTCCGCGAACCCCGGGGTCAGAGGACCTTGGAAAGGAACGCCCTGGTCCGGTCGTGCTGCGGATCGCTCAGGATCTGCCGCGGCGCTCCTGCTTCCACCACCACTCCCTCATCCATGAAGACCAGCGTGTCGGCCACCTCGCGGGCGAATCCCATCTCGTGGGTCACCACGATCATGGTCATGCCGCTTTTGGCCAGTTCCTTCATGACGTCGAGCACCTCGCCCACGAGCTCCGGGTCCAAGGCGCTGGTGGGCTCATCGAAGAGCATCAGCTTAGGATCCATCGCCAGGGCACGGGCAATGGCAACCCGCTGCTGCTGGCCGCCGGACAGGTGCGCCGGGTAGTGGTCGCCCTTGTCCCCCAGGCCCACCCGCTCCAGCAATTCCTTGGCCCGCGCGGTGGCGGCGGCCTTGGACAGCCGTTTCACCCGCATGGGGGCCAGGATGATGTTCTCCACCGCCGTCAGGTGCGGAAACAGGTTGAACCGCTGGAAAACCATGCCGATGTCCTGGCGCTGGAGGGCCGCCTCCTTGAGCTTCAGCTCGTAGAGCTTGTCCCCCTTTTGACGGTAGCCAACCAGCTGCCCGTCGACCGAGAGCCGGCCCGCATCCACCCGTTCCAGGTGGTTGATGCAGCGCAGGAACGTGGACTTGCCCGAACCGCTGGGACCCACGATGCACAGCACCTCGCCCGGATTGACCTCCAGGCTGATGCCGCGCAGCACCTTGTTGGAGCCGAAATTCTTCGAAACGCGGTCCGCGAGCACCATTGGCATGCCGGTCATCCCTTACCTCCAAAATCTGTGCCGAGCGGCGAGCCCGGAGCCGAGCCCGGGACCGTCCCCGGAGCCGCGCCCGGAACGGCGGCGGCGGAGGCCGCCGTCGGATCCGGCGACGCCGGTCCCTTACCCGTCTTGAGCCGTCCGGTTCCACGCGAAAACCGCTTTTCAATGAAGTGCTGGCCCACCATGAGGGCCGAGGTGAAGAGCAGGTACCAGAGGGACGCCACAATCAGCAGCGGCACCGGGGTGAACGTCACGGCGGAAATGCCGCGGGACACCCCGTAGAGGTCGATGCTCAACGGAATCGCGGCCACCAGCGAGGTGGTCTTGAGCATTGAGATCACCTCATTGCCGGTGGGCGGAATGATGATCTTCATCGCCTGGGGAACCACCACGTACCGCATGGTCTGCCCCCAGGACATGGCCAGCGCCGTCGAGGCTTCCTCCTGGCCTTGGTCCACGGACAGCAGCCCGGCGCGGACGATCTCGGACATGTAGGCGGCCTCGTTCAGGGCCAGTCCGATCACCGCCGTGATGAAGAGGTTGGTGAAGATCTCGTTCGGGAAGCTGACCCATGGGGTCGTGAACGGAATACCCAGCGTGAACACCGGGTAGATCAAGGCCACGATGCCCCAGAAGACGAGCTGCACATAGACGGGAGTGCCCCGGAAGATCCAGATGTACAGCCACGCCACGCTTTTCAGCACCGGGTTGGGCGAGAGCCGCATGATCGCCAGCAGCAGGCCCAGGACAATCGCGCCGATCATCGAGTAGATGGTCAGCGTCAGCGTCACCCAGGCGGCCTGGCTGATTCGGCGGTCAAAGATGTACTTGCCGACGTCGGGCCAGCCGAAGTCCGGACGCTGCGCGGCGTCCAGCACGAACACAGCCAGCATGAGGACCAGGACCACCGCCACCAGGATCCGCCAGGGATGGCGCAGCGGGACCGCGACAATCGGCGTCGGCTCGTCCGTCATTCCCGGTTCGACGCCGACGGCGGTTCCGGCTCGGTTATCGCTGGTCACCCTTTAGCTGCCACGTTCAGCGTTGCCGTCTTGACGCCACCGGATTCCACGCCCCACTTGGCCAGGATCTTGTTGTACGTGCCGTCATCGATCAGCGTCTGGAGCGCCTTCTGCAGCACCGGGGTGAACGCGCTGTCCTTGGCCACGGGCATCCCGTACGGCGCCACTTCAAAGGCGTCCCCGGCGGTCTGCAGCTTGTCCTTGGTCTTGGAGATCGCGTAGAGGGTCACCGGTGAATCGGCGCTCATCGCGTCGACCTGCCCAACCACCAGGGCGTTGGTGGCCTGGTCCTGGGCGTCGTACTTGAAGACGGTGATGGCGGGCTTGCCGGCGTCGGTGCAGGCCTTGGACTTCGCGGGTACCTCGTGGGTGTCCTGGTAGGTGGTGGCCTGGACGGCGACCTTGAGCCCGCAGGCGTTGTTCGGGTCCACGGTCTTGCCCTTCGGCGAGGCCCACTGGATGCCGGCGGAGTAGTAGTTCACGAAGTCCACCTGCTTTTCGCGTTCCAGGGTATCGGTGAAGGAGGACACGCCCACATCGTCCTTTCCGGCCTTCACGGCCGGAAGGATGTTGTCGAAGGTGCCGATGTCGAAGTTGACCTTCAGGCCCAGGACGCCGCCGAGGGCGTTGGTCAGGTCCACGGCCCAGCCGGCCGGCGCACCGTTGTCGTCCTTGAACTCGTTGGGCGGGTAGTTGTTGGCCATGCCGACGTTGAGGACACCGGCGGACTTGATCTTCTCGGGCAGCGATGCCGCGAGGGCCTCGTTCTTCTGCACCGTGACGGCGTCTGCCGTGCCGGAAGCGCCGGGTGCGCCGGCCGTGGCGGCCGGTTCGCTGTTGTTGACGCAGCCAGAAAGCGACATTGCCGTGACTACGGTGAGGACGGGAAGCAGGTATCGAGTGCGCATGGTTTCCTTAGCTGTTCAGGGATTCTTCGAAGCTCCCGCGACGTTGCGGGAAGGCACAGTGTGCCGAATTGTTCGGGGCTAACTTTTCAGGGCTAATTGTCGGGGCTGGTTACTGTAGGGAGCCTGAGGCTGCTGGTTCGAGGACTTCGGGGGAATGACGGATGTCGCGAAGAATTTCCCCGCCCCGCGCCTTCAATTCGGGAATGCTGGAAACGCCCACCAGCGTCATCGTACGCCGGAGTTCATCCCCAAAGATCTCAATGATGCGTTCGACACCCGGCGATCCGGCCGCCACCAATCCGTACAGGTAGGCCCGGCCGATCGAACAGGCGTCGGCTCCGAGTGCCAGGGCCTTGAGGATGTCGCTCCCCCGGCGGACGCCGGAGTCCACGTAGATCTCGAGCGAGTCGCCCACCCGTTGCCGGGATTCCCGCAGCACATCCATGGGGCTCAGCATGTGGTCCAGCTGGCGGCCGCCGTGGTTGCTCAGCTGCACGGCGTCCAGGCCAATCCCCGCAGCCTTCGCGACGTCGGCCGGGTTGACGCAGCCCTTGAGCACGATCTTGCCGTGCCAGGCCTGCCGCAACGCTTCAAGTTCCTTCCATCCGCTGCTCGCGTCCGAGTGGCCCAGGATGTGCTGCCACATGGTCGGGGTGACCACGGAGGAGGCCGCGGGGCTCTGCGGATCCAGGTTCGGGAAACTGATGCCGTCCGCGCGAAGGAAGTTGACCCACCAGGAAGGGCGGCGCGCGATGTCCGCGATGGTCGAAAGCGTGAGCGCGGGCGGGGCGGTGAATCCGTTGTGGAGGTCCCGTTCCCGGGAGCCCAGTGCCCGCGTGTCGACGCCGACAATCAGGGTGTTGAATCCGGCAGCCTCGCAGCGGGCCAGTTTGGTCTTCATCGCCTGGGCGTCGGAGGTGAGGCCGAAGTTGAACCAGCGGTCCAGGCCAGGGTGGCGTTTGGCGATGGTCTCCATGGGAACGGTGCTCAGCCCGGCCAGGCCGTAGGGGATCCCGGCCCGGTTGGCGGCGGCCGCGACGGCGAGCTCGCCGTCGGGGTGGAAAAGCCGGGTGGCCCCGGTCGGGGTTAAGGTCAGCGGCAGCGCGCTTTCTTTTCCGAGCAGCGTTGTGGTGGTGTCCGGGCCGGATACCGGGCCCCAGCTGGGCATGAGGGCCCACGAGTCGAAGACGGCTCGATTGCGGCGGAGCGTCACTTCGTCTTCAGATCCGCCGTCCAAATAGTCGAAAATCCCGGCCGGCAGGACCCTGCGCGCCGATTTCCGGTATTCCTCCACATTGAAAGCGTTGGCCAGCACCCGGCGTCGGCGGGATATCACTGGAGCCTTGACCTGGATGAGCTGTGTGGCTTCGCTGAGTTTCAATGACGGCCTTCCGTTTGCGTCCTGCGTTATGGTTCAGCGTAGAAAGTGAAACGCCGCACCACTATGGAGATTGCGACAAATTGAGGGGCACATCATTAGTAGCGAATGCCAAACTGCCTTTTGGGTGAAACCATGACGGCGGTTCCGGCGGCGGAGCGGCACGCCCTGCCCACGCTGGCCGACGTCGCCCGCTCGGCGGGTTCGGAAATTCTCAGCCTCGTGGAGATGCCGGCCGATGACCGGCAGCTTGTCGCCGGCTCCGTGCTCTACGACTCGACCGCCCGGCCCACCAGGTTCCCGGGCGCCGTGGCCCTGGCCATCGGTCTGTCCCTCTCCGGGAAACGTCTGGGCGCCAAAGTGCGGGAGCTCAGCGACGCCGGCTATGTGGCGATCGTTTACAAATCCAACGGCACCTCGGACGAAGTGTTGCGGGCAGCCGCCCGGGACAACGGGATGGCGCTGTTCCGGGCCTCCGACTCGGTGCCGTGGAACCAGCTCGCGGAGATCATGGATGCCGCCGTCATCCCGCACCGGCAATCGGGACGGACCCTGGTGGACATCCGCCCCGGCGACCTGTTTGACCTCGCCAACACGGTGGCGGCCCAGGCCGGCGGTGCCATCGCGATCGCCGATCCCGAGCAGACCATCCTGGCGTATTCCACCCTCCCGGACCAGCCCATTGACGAGACGCGCAGGAGTTCCATCCTGAGCCTGCACGTGCCGCATTCGGTGGAGACGGATAACGACTACCGCCGGGTCCACGCCGCCACCGATGCGCTGGATGTGGCGACCCAGGATCCCCTGCTCCGGCGCACGGCCATCGCGATCCGGGCCGGCGACTCCGTTCTGGGCTCGCTCTGGCTCCTGGAACAGGCCGACCACCCCAACGAGGACGCCACCCGGATCCTGCGCGAAGCCGCCAACGTGGCCGCGCTCCACATCCTGCACAAACGGACCACCTACGTCTCGAACCTGACCCGCCAGATAGATCT
>JBKPBZ010000023.1:0-8254 GCA_046727115.1 Actinomycetota bacterium
TCGAACCCCTGGGCCGGAACCACGACGGCGCCGCTGGCCCTTGAGTCCGGGTTCAGCATCCAGCCCACGCGCTTGACTGTGCTCAGCATGACGACGCTTTCCACGAGCACGATCCCCGGCACCTTCTGCTGCAGCGCCACCTCGATGTTCATGACGTCTGCCAGGGACTGCAGCCACATGATGATCACGAAGTTCGTGGGCCCCGTGGTGGAGGCGCTGAGCCGCACGTTCCGCATGGTCCTCAGCTCAGCGGCAGCTGCCTCGTGCCGCCCGGCGGGCACGTTGACGAACCATTGGCAGGTCACGGGGAAGGCTGAGAGCTTCTGGGCCACCTCGCACCTGAATGACAGGATGCCGCTGGCGAGCACGCGGTTAAGCTGGCGCTGGACGGTGGCGGGGTGCCTGCCCAGCCCGCGGGCAATGTCCGCCGCCGAGGCCCGTCCGTCCCTGGCCAGGAACGGCAGGAGCGCCAGGTGGCTTTCCGGCAACGCTTCCCGGGCCGCAGCCTGGGCAACCCCGGTTGCCTCCGGGCCGGCCAATGCCCGCACGGCGGCCTGCTGTGCGCGGCTCAACACATTGAGCCGCCAGGAGCCGCCGCTCGCGTGCAACCTGGTGCACAGGGCGGTCTGATATTTGAGGAGGCCGTCGATCTCTTTCAGCCGCGAGATGACCTTCAGGCTGAAGTCGTCCAGGGAAGGCGTAATGACGGTCAGCATGAGGTCCCGGTTGCTGGCCGCCTCCTCCACCGTGACAATTTCCGGCATCTCGGCGAGCCTGGCGGTGACTTCCTCACGCCGGTTCATTTCGCAGTCCACGGCGACGAACGCCAGGCACATCTGCTGCGGGTCGCCGATCAGGTGGGCGGTGATCCAGGAAACGCCGGAGGAAAGCAGCCGCTCCCAACGGGCGGCGAGCGTGGTGGCATGAACGCCCAGCACCTGGGCTGCATCCGCCCAGCTCAGGCGCGGGGCAATCTGCAGGACGTTGATCAGGGCGAGATCGTCCTCGCTGAGTTCCATCATTCTTCCCTTCATTCGTGCACGAAACCTGCGACGACAGCACATTTTTGCATTTTTTCTGGCCTTCGACCGCATGTGAACCATGTCACTTGAGAATAGACGCAGGACGTCCCCAGCGGGCGCCAACCAAGCCAAATCGCAATCCAATTCGCCAGCGATAGCAGCAAGCCAGCGACTTCGACAACCAAGGAGAACACGTGCCGATCACCGCAGACGCCCGGGAAATGCAGGCGGACCTCGCCCGGCTCCGCCATGAACTGCACCGGGAACCCGAGATCGGCCTGACGCTTCCCCGGACCCAGGAAAAGGTGCTCAAAGCCCTGGACGGGCTTCCCTATGAGATCACCCTGGGCAAGGACACGACGTCGGTCACCGCGGTACTGCGCGGGCAGGCGTCCGGAACCGGCGGGGGCTCCCGCCCGGCAGTGCTGCTGCGCGCGGACATGGACGGGCTGCCGGTGCAGGAGAAAACGGGCGTGGACTACACGTCCCGGATCGACGGCGCCATGCACGCCTGCGGTCATGACCTGCACACCTCCATGCTGGCCGGAGCCGCCACGCTCCTGGCCGAGCGTCGGCACCAACTGGCCGGCGACGTCGTCCTGATGTTCCAGCCCGGCGAGGAAGGCTTCGACGGTGCCAGCCACATGATCCGCGAAGGCGTGCTGGATGCCGCCGGCCGGCGTGTGGACGCGGCGTACGGCATGCACGTGTTCTCCGCCCTGGAACCGCACGGCACGTTCTGCACCAAGCCCGGCGTCATGCTCAGCTCCTCCGACGGCCTGATGGTCACCGTGCTCGGCGCCGGCGGCCACGGATCGGCCCCGCACTCTGCCAAGGACCCCGTGACGGCGGCCGCCGAAATGGTCACCGCCCTCCAGGTGATGATCACCCGCCAGTTCAACATGTTCGATCCCGTGGTCCTCTCCGTGGGGGTCCTCCAGGCCGGCACCAAGCGCAACATCATCCCGGAAACCGCACGCATCGAGGCCACCATCAGGACCTTCTCCGCGGAGGCCCGGCAGAAGATGATGGATGCCGTGCCGCGCCTGCTGAAGGGCATCGCGGCGGCGCACGGCCTCGACGTCGACGTCGACTACCAGCAGGAGTACCCGCTCACCATCACGGACGAGGACGAGACGCACACCGCGGAAAATGTCATTGAGGGCCTCTTCGGCGATTCCCGGCTGGCCCGCTGGGCCACCCCGCTCAGCGGCTCCGAGGACTTCTCGAGGGTTCTCGCCGAGGTCCCCGGCACGTTCATCGGGCTGAGCGCCGTCCCCCGGGACGCCGACCACGCCACCTCCGCGTTCAATCACTCCCCGTACGCCACGTT
The DNA here is from genome assembly GCA_046727115.1 of Actinomycetota bacterium. GTDB lineage: Bacteria > Actinomycetota > Actinomycetes > Actinomycetales > Micrococcaceae > Arthrobacter. The sequence continues at coordinate 2,356 of JBKPBZ010000023.1, forward strand.
CGACGACGGCGTGCTGGCTGACGGCGCCGCGCTCTACGCGGAACTCGCCATTTCGAGGCTGGCCGCGCTTGCGGCGGCCGAGGCTCCCGCCGCGGCCAACCTTGCCGCCACCGCCACCCTTTCCTAGCTGCCACCCCCGAGGGAGAAGACCATGACTGCAACCGCGATTACGCCGGCGGCAACCCGAACATCCACCCGCAAGACGCTCATCGGCACCGGCATCGGCAACGCCGTGGAATGGTACGACTGGGCCATCTACGCCACGTTCACGCCGTTCATCGCCAGCCAGCTTTTCAGCAAGTCGGACCCTGCATCCGCGGTGCTGTCCACGCTGGCGATCTTCGCCGTCGGCTTCGTCGCCCGCCCCTTCGGCGGCTTCCTGTTCGGTTGGATCGGTGACCGGATCGGCCGGAAGGCTTCCATGACCCTGGCGGTGGGGCTCGCGTCGGTGGGCAGCCTGATGATCGGCATCGCGCCGACCTTCGCGGCGGTGGGCACCTGGGCGTCGTTCATGCTCCTGGTGGCGCGCCTGATCCAGGGCCTGGCGCATGGCGGTGAGCTGCCGTCGTCGCAGACGTACCTGTCCGAAATGGCGCCCAAGGAACACCGCGGCTTCTGGGCCACCCTGATCTATACCTCCGGCACTGTGGGCATCCTGTTCGGTACCCTCCTGGGCGCCGTGCTGAACATGGCCCTGAGCACCGAAGTGATGAACGCGTGGGGCTGGCGCATCCCGTTCCTGATCGGCGCGGCCATGGGCCTGTACGCGCTGATCATGCGGTCCCGGCTGCACGAAACGGACGTCTTCGAGGGCGAGGCCGCGGCGGAGAAGCGCGCTCCGATCTGGCCGCAGATCGTCCGCCACCGCAAGCAGGCCCTCCAGGTGATCGGCCTGACCGTCGGCCTCACCGTCATCTACTACATCTGGGGTGTCGTTGCCCCCAGCTACGCCACCACCGCCCTGAAGATCGACCGCGGCGAGGCCCTGTGGGCCGGCGTGATCGGCAACATCGTATTCATCGCGGCGCTGCCCTTCTGGGGCAAGCTGGCGGACCGCATCGGCCGCAAGAAGGTGCTGTGGTCCGGTGCGATCGGCGCAGGCCTCCTGCACTTTCCGATGACCGCACTGCTCAAGGATTCCGCCTGGCAGCTGGCCGTCAGCATGTCGGTCATGCTGATCTTCATCGCCGCCAGCGCCGCGATCGTCCCGGCCGTGTACGCGGAACTGTTCCCGACGAGCATCCGGACGGTCGGCGTCGGAGTGCCTTACTCAATCTGTGTGGCACTCTTCGGCGGAACCGCGCCCTACCTGCAGCAGTGGCTCGGCACCACCGTGCAGATGCCGCAGCTGTTCAACGTGTACGCCGTGCTGCTGCTCGCCGTCTCCGCGGTCTTCGTCTTCACCATCCCGGAAACGAAGGGCAAGGACCTCACCCTCTGATCCCGTGCCGCACGGTTGAGCTGTCAGTTGTTGCTGTTCTGGAGGCTCAGAACAGCCACAACTGATAGCTCAACGTGTTTAAACGAAGCGGTCGCGTCCGGCCCGGTACCCGAACACGGCCGCGAGCAACCCCACCAGCAGGAACAGCACGCCCGCCGCGGCAAAGGACCCGGTGGACTGGTGGAGCTGGCCGACCAGGAGGGTGCCGCTGGAGCCAAGTCCGTAGCCCACGCCCTGCATCATCCCGGAGAGGTGGGCCGCTGTGTGCCCGTCGCGGGTGCGGACCATGATCAGGGTCAGCGCCGCGGCGGTCAGGCTCCCCTGGCCCAGGCCCAGCAGCCCGGTCCACAGCCAGATGAAGTCCAGGGACCCGAAGATGCTGAGCGCGAAGCCTCCGCCGGTCATGAGTGCCACCACCGTGTTGATGCCGCGCTGGTCCCGGAACCGGGTGGCCAGCGCCGGGGCGAACAGCGAGCCCAGCATCTGCAGCACAATCGAGGCCGAGACGATCAGGCCGGCCGTGCCGCCGTCGACGCCGCGTTCGCGCAGGATCGGCGCCAGCCAGGCAAAGACGCTGAAGGACATCATGGCCTGCAGGACCATGAACGCCGTCACCTGCCAGGCCACGGCGGAGCGCCAGACGCTGACGCCCCCGGCCGGCCGCGTCGGACCGCCGGGACCCGCCCGGAGCGCCAGCGGCAGGAACAAGATAAGGACGACGCCGGCCGGCAGCGCCCAGAACCACAGCGCCGCTGTCCACTGCCCGGTCGCCCGGAAGACCGGGAACGTGAACCCGGCGCCAAGGGCTGCCGAGGCGCAGATCGCGGTGGTGTACAGGCCGCCCATGAGGCCCAGACGGTGCGGGAAGTCACGCTTGACGACGCCGGGCAGCAGCACGTTGCACAGTGAAATCGCGGCGCCGCACGCGGCGGTTCCGGCGAGCAGGGCCGGCAGATGGCCGGCGGCGGGCAACTCCACCGGCCGCAGCAGCAGCCCTGCCGTGAGCACCGCCATGGCACCGAGCAGCACCCGCTCGGCGCCGAACCGGCGTGCCAGCGCCGGCGCCAGCGGGGCAAACACACCCAGCAGCGTTACCGGCACGGTGGTGAGCACCATGACCGCCCAGGCCGGAAGCCCGGCGTCGGCCGTCACCTCGGGCAGTACCGCCGCGAAGCTCGAAAACACGGTGCGGAGATTCAGCCCGATCAGGACCAGACAGATGCCCATGTACGCGAGCATGCGGCGGCCCGCGGCGCGCGGCGGTCCGGCGGAGTCATCCCGGACGGCAACGCTGGCCGGCAGGTCCCGCTCGTCAGTTTTCCCAGCTGAGGTCACCCGCCCCATTCTTGCAGCCGCCCGCCCCGCAGTCCCTTCTTCGGGGGCCCGCGGGATCCGCCGGGGGCGCCCCTGCCCTGCAAACTCAACTATTCTGGAAGGGATGAGCGAATCCCCAGAATCCCCCGGCACGCCGGCAGACCCGGACTCCGGCGCCCCCGAAGAGACCCGGCTGCCGCGCCCCGTGACCCCCGGCAGCCAGGCCTCGTTCGGAACCTACGGAGGCCGTCCGGTCAGCTTCGTGCGCCGCGGCACGCGCCTGCAGGGCCGCCGCCAGGCCGCCTGGGAGGAGCACGCGGACCGCTGGGCGGTTGAGGTCCCTCGCCATATCGCCAACACCTCCGTCCACCCGGACTACGTGTTCGACGCGGAAGCCGAATTCGGCCGGACGGCTCCGCTGATTGTGGAGATCGGCTCCGGCCTGGGCGACGCCGTGTGCCACGCCGCGGAGGAAAACCCGGACAAGGACTTCCTGGCTGTGGAGGTTTACACCCCCGGCCTGGCCAACACTTTGATCAAAATCAACAGCCGCAAACTGAGCAACGTGCGGGTCGTGGAGGCGAACGCCCCCGAGGTGCTCGCGACCATGCTCCCGGCCGGCTCCGTCACGGAACTGTGGGTGTTCTTCCCGGATCCGTGGCACAAGTCCCGGCACCACAAGCGCCGCCTCATCCAGCCGGCCTTCGTGGATCTCGCCGCCCGGGCCATCAAGCCCGGCGGCATCTTCCGGATCGCGACCGACTGGTCCAACTACGCCGTCCACGTCCGTGAGGTCATGGCGGGCTCCGCCGAGTTCGAGAATCTGCACCAGGGCGAACGCGCCGGTGCGGACAGCCCCCTGACCCAGGTGTGGGAATCCGGCGTCGAGTCCCGTGTGGGCGGCGCGCCCGTCAAGGAAGGCCGGGCGCCGGTCAGCACCGAACACACCGGGCCCAACGAGGGCGTCGACGGGACCGGCGGCTGGGCGCCGCGGTTTGAGGGACGGATTCTGACCAGCTTCGAGAACAAGGCCCACGAAGCCGGGCGCCTGATCTTCGACCTCAGCTACCGCAGGATCTAGGCACGCCGTGCCGGCGGGCATCTGTTCCTGAGCGGCTTGGCGTGACACGATTACGGAACGAACCGCGCTGGGCAGGACGAAGGAAACGATCATCAAACGAGAAATGAAGGACGCCGCTGACGTCGCCGAGGACGTCACCAATTCGAAGCCCCTCGAAATCGCGGCACGGGCCGGTTTCGCCGTGTCTGGGCTGCTGCACTTCCTCATCGGGCTGGTCGCGATCCGGATCGCGATGGGCGGCCGGGGCCAGGCCGATGTCAGCGGCGCGGTGGAAGAGCTCGCCAAGCAGCCAGCCGGGCCGCTGCTGCTCTGGACCGCCTTTGCCGCCTGCGTTGCACTGGCCATCTGGCAGACGTCCGACGCCATCTTCGACTTCCAGCACCTGCCGACCAAGAAAAAGGTGGGCAAGAAGCTCAAGGCAGCCCTGCAGGCCGTGGTGTACGCCGCGTTCGCCCTGACCCTCGCGTCGGTGGCCACCGGGGCCGGCTCCAACAACCGCGAGTCAACTTCCGACATGACCGTAAGCCTCATGAAGGCGCCGGGCGGCGTCGCACTCCTGGTGCTCATCGGCGTCGCGGTAGCCGTCACGGGAATCGTCTACGCGATCCGCGGCTTCAAGAAGTCCTTCCTCAAGTACCTGCGCATGCCGTCCCAGCCGCAGGCGCGCACCGCAGTGACGGTCATCGGCATGGTGGGCTACGTGGCCAAAGGCTTCGCCCTGCTGCTGGTGGGCCTGCTCATCATCATCGCCACGGTGACGGCACACCCCGAAGAGTCAACCGGGCTCGACGGCAGCCTGAAGGCCCTGCGGGAGCAGCCGTTCGGTGTGTATCTGTTGGCCGCAGTGGGTCTCGGACTGATCTGCTATGGCATCTACATGGTGGTGCGGGCCAGGCTCGCGAAGATGTAGGCTCGCGCAGACTGCTGGGCGTGCCCCCGCCTGGACTGCGTCACCATGGCGGCGCTAACCCTGCGGCACGGCGATTACAGCCACGGTCTTCTGCCGCTCGTCGCGCAGCGCGACACTGGCGATCTTGGTCAGCTGCACCGGCGTCGCCCCGGTAATCCGGACCCGGCCGGTGGGCGTGGCCGTCCACGAGCAGGCGCGGTCCTCGCCGCCGTCGCGGTCCTTCACCCAGAGTGAGAGGGTGCCGGCGGCGGGCAGGCTGCGTCCGTCCACCGCCAGCTCGGTGCCCCAGGTTTTCTTGACGAGCCCCACCGTGACTTCCAGCCCGCTGCTGGCCGCAACGGAATAGCTCGCATCCGGTTTGGCGGGTTGGTTCAGCAGCGGTCCCGCCATGATCCCCAGCGCCAGGGAGGCGGCAGCTGCTGCGGCCACCGCCGCCGCCCACCGGCGCCGCACTTTCCGGCGGCGGGCGGCAAGCTCGTCGAGGAGCCGGTGCGGGACGGGCACGGGTTCGGGCGGAACAAGCGTCCGTTCGCGGGCGGCAGCAGCGGCAGCGGTGAGCGCCACGGCGTCGGACACCGGGATCGCGTCGAGCAGCGCAGGGAGGCTGGCGAGATCGTCCAACTCCCGGCGGCAGTCTGCACATACGGCAAGGTGCTGGTCGAACGCTGCGGCCTCGGCCGGCTCCAGCCCGCCCAGCAAATACGCGCCGAGGAGTTGATGCAGGTCGGTCCCGTTCACCGCTGCACCCCCATTTCGTCAAGGATCGACCGAAGGGCCCGCACGGCGTAGAACGCCCGGGACTTCACCGTGCCGCTGGGAATCTTCAATTGGGCGGACGCCTCCTGGACTGTGTAGCGGCGGTAATGGAGCGCAACAAGGACTTCGCGGTGCTCGGCACTGAGCCGCAGCAGCGCCTCCTCCATCAGGACTTTGTTGAGCAGGTCATCGATGCGTCCGGCGCCGCCCGCAGGGTCCGGGACATCGCGTTCGTCGGCTTCCTGCGGGCGCCGCTGGGCCTTGCGGTAGTTGTCGATCATGATGTTGCGGGCCGTCCGGAACAGATAGCTGCGCAGGCTGCCGGTGATCTGCGGGGCCTGCTGCCAGACCCGCAGCACGGTCTCCTGGACGACGTCGTCGGCCAGCTGCGGATCCC
>JBKPBZ010000024.1:0-7498 GCA_046727115.1 Actinomycetota bacterium
TCCGGGGCGGTTCCAGCCCCGGCGGCGGCCACCATGACCAGCGGATGGCTTTCCTGCCACGCCTGCTCGAGGGCCGCGCTGAAGGTCTCCGCGGGCTGGGCGCCCGAGAGCCCGAACTTCCGGTCAATCACGAAGAACGGGACGCCGCTGATGCCCAGCGCGCGGGCCTCGGCGATGTCGCTGCGGACGGCGTCCGCGTAGGTGTCCGTGCTAAACAGTTCCGCCAGTTCGCCGGCGTCGAGCCCGAGATCCAGGCCCAGGGCGGTCAGGTACTCCTGGCTGCCGATGTCCTTACCGTGTTCGAAGTGGTCGCTGAGCAGGCGTTCCTTCGCGGCGTCCTGCTGGCCGTGGGCGGCGGCGAGGTGGATCAGCCGGTGGGCCGTGAAGCTGTTGGCCACCACGACGGCGTCGAACCGGTAGTTCAGCCCCTCGCCCTTGGCCTGCGCCGCGACGTGCTCGAACATCTGCGATACCTGCGCCGGGGCCAGGCCCTTGCGCGTGCTCAGGTAGTCCAGTTCGGTGCCGTCATAGTGCTCGGGGAGCGTGGGGTCCAGCTGGTAGCTGCGCCACTGCACCTCCACGGAATCGCGGTGCGGGAAGGCCGCGAGGGCGGTTTCGAATCGGCGTTTGCCGATGTAGCACCAGGGGCAGGCGACGTCGGACCAGATCTCAATCTTCATGCCGGCAACAACCTCGGCGGCGCCGGGTCCATTCCCCGGCGGCCTGTCGGCTTCGTCACGGCGTCACGGCGTGGCGGCTTCACGGCCTCGCGCTCACAGCGCTACCGGACGCTCCATCACGAAGTCGTGCTCCACGGTGCTGCCCAGCCGAAAGGACTTGGTGCCGACCTTGCGGAAGCCGGACTTCTCGTAAAACCGGATGGCCCGGGCATTCTGGCTGTTCACGCCGAGCCAGAGCCCGCGGGCGCCGGCCGCCGCGGCCGCCCCGATGCTGGCGTGCATCAGTTCGGCCGACGCGCCGAGCCCGTGGTGCTCCGGGTGGACGTAGCACTTGCTGAGCTCGGTGCACGGCAGTTCGCTCAGGACCGCGGCCACATCCGGGTCCCGGGTGGGGCGGGCCACCAGCAGGCTGTAGCCGCGGAGGTCGCCGCCGGCGTCGATCACCAGCACCGTCACCGCGGGATCGGCCAGATAGGCCCGGAAATTGGCCTCGCTCAGGGTATTGGCCACGTGTGCCGCGATGTCCTCCGGCCGGGATTCCGGCGGGCACGCCAGCGGAAAGGTGATCGCCGCGAGTGCGGCCAGCCTCCCGGCGTCGTCCGCGCTGGCTGTCCGAATCTGGTGCGTCATGTGGGAATCTTAAAGCACGTCACAGGCTCCGCAGGAAGGCCAGGCCACTTTTAGCCAACTCGTCCTGGCTTGGAGCCAGCGGGCGCCAGATCGACGCGGCGACGGCAATGGCGGCATTGTCGACCGTGAAACTTTCAATGTTGAGAGGCCCCGTGTAGCCCACTTCATTCAGCACCTGCAGGAAACCTTGCCAATCGGTCTGGTCCCCGCCGGGGGCGCCGCGGTCGTTGCCGCAGACTTGCACGTGCACCAGATGTTCCCCGGCGGCCCGGACTGCCGCGGCCACCGAACGCTCCTCGATGTGAAGGTGGTAACTGTCCAGCGCGAGGCCGACGCCTTTCCCGAGCAGCGGCCCGAGCGCCGCAAGCGCCTGGTCTACCGTGTTAATCAGCGACGTTTCGTACCTGTTGAGGGGTTCGATGCCCAGCACCACACCCGCCTCCTGGGCCCGGGCCGCGACCGGCCGGAGGTTTCGGCGCAGCTCCGCGTAGGCGTCCCGTCGCTGCTCCGGAGACATACGCCAGACCCGCCCGGTTTGGGCGTAGAAGGGTCCGCAGACCGTGGGCGAGCCGATGCTGCTCGCCATGGCGATGCAGGCTGCCAGGTAGGCTTGCGTTCTTTCCACAGAACCCGGATCCGTTGCTACCAGGTCCCTGCCCGGTGCCATGGCCCCCACCACAAACGGTTTAAGCCCGCTTCCCGCGAGAGAATCCAGCACCGTCCCGGACGTGAAGTCGCCGTCGTTTTCCAGCGGGAGTTCGACGGCGTCAAACCCCATCGCGGCGATTTTCGCCAGCAGCCCGGGAAGGTTGTTGTCCGTCAAGGGCGATTCCCACACCCAGGTACTGATACCGGTCAGGCGCTTCACGCTGCCACCGTCCATCTGTCTTGTCCTGTTGCCGGTTCCAGAGCCGGCGGTCCCGCAGGGAGTTTCCGCGGGACCGCCGGGCCGCGTCAGGGCATCTGCCGTTTCTGCCAGACCTCCGGGTAGCCGGGCAGGTCCTCACCGCCGAACTTGGCGTAGTGCCCGCTGGGCATGCCCTGGTTTCGCTGCAGCCAGTCGTCCAATTCGTTCGCGAGGATAGGCTTCTGCGGCAGGACCCATTCGGTCGGGATCTGCTCGCCCTTGAAGATCTTTTCCAATGCCAGCAGCGGGGTTCGCCATTGGAAGTTCGAGTAGACCGGGGCCATGGCGTCGATCCCGGATTGCTTCCACTTGGTCAGGAAGCTCATCTCATCCTCGCCCGTCATCACGGGCAGCTTCTTGCCTGCATCCTCGAAGGCCTCGAGGGCAGCCACCGCGCCGTCTCCGGCGTCCATCCAAACGCCCTTGACGTCGCCTGTGGCCAGTTCATCGGAGATGATCTTTTTGATCTCGGTGGGGTCTGCGTTGGTGAAGTAGTCCTTGGCCTGGATTCCCTTTTCCTCGAAGATCTTCTTGGCCGCCGCCCAGCGGTGCTCCAGGACATCCACACCCGGGAGGATGCGAAGGGCAACCACCTTGTCCCCGGACTGAAGCTTGTCGCTCAGGAAAGTGGCGGTGTCGATGCCCCACGCGAATCCGCCGATCGGATGGATGAATGTGGTGGCGCAGTCGGTCTCCACGCCGCGGTCAAACACCACCACGGGCTTGCCTGTCTGGCAGGCACGTTCGACGGCTTGGGTGAGGGCGGCCGTGGAATTAGGAGAAATGACGAACGCATCGCACTTGCCCTCGGCGATGAAATAGTCGATGTCCGCAATTTGGGTGTTGTCGTTGTCCTTGGCATCCCGTGTTTCCATTTCGGAAATGACCCCGGAGCTCTGAAGTGCCTTGAGTTGCTGATTCATGGTGATCCAGCCGGTTTGCCGCCACGGGTTGGAGATGGAGGCGTTGGCGAAGCAGACCTTGTGCGCTCCCGTGGCCTTGAACTTGGACGTGTCCGTCATCGGGCCAGCGATGTACTGCAGGTAGGGCTTCTCCGGGCTCCCTTCAAAGGTTGCCGAGCGCTGCTGGTTCTGTGTGTCGTAGAGCGTCTGGTCAAACCAGTCTTTGCTTGCCGGACTGGACGCCGCCGCAGAGCCTGTGCCGGCCCCTGACGTTTGAGTGACGGATGGGTCGGTGGTGGTGCATGCGGTCAGGGCCACGAGCGGCAACGTTGCGGCAAGGGCGATCGCGCGGACAGGGTAATTGCGCATCAGACTCTTTCTCCTCCTTGTTCGATGCCCTCGGCGGGCGTGGGTGCTGCGGCCAACTTGTGCTGTTCGTCATGGGCAGCGGAACTGGCTCCCTTGCGCTTGCGCTGCCACGACCTCGATGCTGCGGCCACGGCGATGATGATGATTGCTCCCTGGACCGTGTCCCGCCACGTCGCCTGGACACCCATGAAGTTCAGGAGGGTGAACAACGACTCCAGGGCGAACGCCCCGGCCGCGGCGGACAGGACCCAGCCGCGGCCGCCGCCCAGCACAACGCCCCCGAGAACGACGGCGGTGATCGCCGTGAACTCGTACCCGCGTCCCACCGACGGGTGCACGCCCGCATAACCCACGAGCAGGATGCCGGCCACGGTTGCCGACAGGGACGACATCATGAAGGCGCGCGTTCGCACCCACCAGACACGGGAGCCGGCCAGGGCGGCCGCCGCAGGATTGTCGCCGATGGCGATAAGCATGCGGCCGTACGGGCGGCGCATCAGGACGAACGCCCCGACCGCCACGACTGTCAGGATAATTACCGGGTAGGGAATGATGTCCAGGACCGGAACGTCCTGGATGCCGCCGCGCCCGATCTGCCGGAAGCTGTCCGCAGGGTTCCCCTGGGCCGCGCCGCCGGTCCAGTAGAGGACCAGCCCGAGCAGCGCCAGCATCATGCCCAGCGTGACAATGAAACTCGGGACTTGCAGCAGGGTGGTGATCAGCCCGTTCACCAGCCCGATGAATGCACCCAGCACAAACATCAGGACCAGCACGGGGATCACCTTGGAATCGTCCTGCCGGATCAGGTTCCCGGCAACGATGACCTGCATCGTCACGACCGATCCCATCGACAGGTCGAATTCCCCGCCGACAATGACGAAGTACTGGCCGATGGCGGCGATGGCAATTGGGGCAGTCCTGCCGACGAACCGGATGAAGGAGCTCGGCTCCCCGAAGGCTGGATTCAAGACGATGATGGCCGCCAGGAGGCCGATCAGCAGGATGAAGACGGCGCCGCCGGGGGTGCGAACGGCGCGCAGGAGCCGCTCGGATCGGCTGGCACGGTTCTGCTTAAGAACCGCGCTGCGCTGGGAGTTCAGAGCCGTACTCATGGCCCCTCCACGGGCACGGGCTGGGCAGCGGGCGTTCCCGCGGCACCTTTCGCGTCGAACCGTTCCGGTCTGCTGACGATCCGGCGCCGGGCATAGACGGCGACGGCGACAACGATGACCACGCCCCTGACCACGTCCTTCAGGAACGGGTTGACCTGCATGACGGACATGATGTTGTCCAACATGGCAAAGATCAGCACGCCACCCAGGGTGCCGGTGATAGTCCCCTTGCCGCCGGAGAGCAACGTGCCGCCGAGCACAACTGCTGCGATGGAGAGCAGATCGTAGCCGCCCTGGGAACCCACAGTGGGACTACCCACGCCCAGCCTGCTGGCTAGGAGCAGCCCTGCCATCCCTGCCAGTACTGAACAGATGACGTGCGCCGTAATGACCGGCACGTCAACGCGGATTCCGGACGTACGGGCGACGGCAATGTCGCCGCCGACAGCGTACAGGTGGTGCCCGGTGCGGGTGCGGTGCAGGAGCAGCCCGGCCAGGCCCGCACAGGCCAGCATGATGATCGTGGAGATCGGAACCGGGCCGATCCCCGTGGCTCCGACCAGGCGGAACGCTAGCGGTGTCTCGCCGAAGCTGCCCTTGAAATTCGTGGCGAGATAGCCGCTGATGATCAGGCCCACGCCAAGCGTGGCGATAAATCCGTGCACGTTCAGGCGGGCGACGATCAACCCGTTCGCGAGCCCAATGACTGCTGCCGTCCCCAGCGTCAGCAGGACTCCGGACAGGACGTTGGTGGAGTTGTTGGCCATCACCCCGGCGGCGATGAGACTGGCCAGACTGGTGACGTAGGGGACAGAGAGATCCAGGCTGCCTGCCAGGATGACCAGTGTCTGGCCGATCGCAATGAAGCCCAGAACACTGGTGCCGGTCAGGATGCTCGAGATATTTCCTGGGCTGAAGAAACTCCGCCCGATGGAATTCACCAGCAACACCCCCAGGATGAGTGTCACCAGCGCCACGAGGTACACGATCTGGGTGGAGGACAGTCTCTGGAAGAAGCCCGCTCGCTGTTTCATGCCTCTCCTTCGGGTGCTGTCCTGGCGCCGGTTCCCAGTTGGAGGATGGCTTCTTCGGAGGTTCCGCCAGGCAGTTCGCCGACGAGCCGGCCATCACGCATGACTAGGATCCGGTCCGACATGCCGATAACTTCCGGGAGTTCGCTGGACACCATCAGGATGGCCTTGCCCTCCGCCGCGAGCTGGCGCATCAGCCGGTAAACCGCCACCTTGGCCCCCACGTCAATGCCCCGGGTGGGTTCATCCAGCAGGACGAGCCGGGGGCGGATAGCCAGCCACTTGGCGAGGACCACCTTCTGCTGGTTGCCGCCCGACAGGTACTGCACCTCCTGGTCCAGGTCACGGGCGATAACCTCGAGGGAAGAGAACACGCCCGGGATTTCCGTCCTGACGGGCCCCGTGCGGCGCGGAAAAACCGACCTGATCACGCTCAGTGCGTTATCCAGGATGGACTGGTTCAGGCTCAGGCCCTCAGCCTTGCGGTCCTCTGTGATCAGGGCCATCCGTGCCCGCACGCCTTGGCGCGGCGATTTGGGCAGCAGCTCCCCGCCGGTCATTTTCATGGTTCCGCGGGTAAAGGGTGCCGCGCCAAAGATGCCATGAAGCAATTCCGTGCGGCCGGACCCCTGAAGCCCGGCCAGACCGACAATCTCGCCGGGGCGAATGCTGAGGCTTATCCCGTCCAGCTGGCCATTTCCGGCGCCATGCAACTCGAGGATCGGCTTCTCCTCAGGACCGTCGGGGTCCACGTCCTTCCGGGCTTCCCGGGGCAGCTTGTCCGGGAAGAACGCCGAGATGGGCCGGCCCACCATCAGCCGGACCAGCTGCGCGTCGTCGAGTTCGGAGGCGGGCAGGGTGCTGACCACCTTGCCGTCTTTCAGGACGGTGATGACGTCGCACAGGTCAAACACTTCGCGGAGGCGGTGGGAGACGTAGAGAATGGCCGTTCCACGTTCACGGAGGCGTGCCACGATCTCGTAGAGAAGTTCAACTTCGGCCCCGGCTAGGGCCGCAGTTGGCTCGTCCATGGAGATGATCCGCGCGTCGTAGCTGACTGCCTTCGCGATCTCCACTACCTGCTGCTCAGCCACCGTCAGGCTCCGCACCTGCATGGTGGGCCGGATGGCGCTGATCCCCAGGGAATCAAGCAACTCCGCCGTTTTCGAATTCATGAGGGCCTTGTTCACGAGCAGTCCGCGGCGCGGCTCCCGGCCAAGGTAGATGTTCTCGGCCACCGTCCGGTCCGGCAGGAGGTTGAACTCCTGGAACACGGAAGACAGCCCGGCCTCGTGCGCCTTCGTGGGGTGGCTGAAATGGACTTCCTGGCCGTCCAGGAGCACGGTTCCGGCGTCGGGCTGGTACACGCCGGCCAGCACCTTCATCAAGGTGGACTTTCCTGCACCGTTTTCCCCCATGAGCCCGTGCACCTCGCCCCGGTGCAGGCTGAGATGGGCATCTTCCAGTACGGGTATGCCGAAAAAACTCTTGGTCAGTCCGCGGACTTCCAGAATTGGCGGGGGTGGCGGTGATCCGGACTGGAGCGCCTCGGAAGCGTTCATGGCATCAGTTTCGTTGTGGTTCTCCATCGATGCAGCCTCCACGAGCTAACTGTTACAGGGCCGGTTCTGATCCGTCAAGGAATAAGCGAGTGGTCACTATTGCCGCCTTTCGGCCGGTCCCTTACTGCTGGAACGCGGCGTCGAAGGACGTGTTCGAGGCCGGGAAGTCGAACTTCTTCAGGGCTGCGAGGGCCTCGGGGGCGCCGTGGAGCCGGTCCATGCCGGCGTCCTCCCACTCGATGGAAATGGGCCCGTCGTAGCCGATCGCGGCCAGGGCGCGGAAGGACGATTCCCACGGCACGTCG
>JBKPBZ010000025.1:0-7076 GCA_046727115.1 Actinomycetota bacterium
TTGACCTTGCCGGTAGGCACGTAATCAACCTTCTTCGTTCTGCGGGGACACGGCCGGCGGTCACCGCATCCGCATGGATACGCGGGTTCAGGGTATGACTGCCCGGACCGTGTTGGTCTGTATCTCCAAGGTTATCCTGCCTGGTTCACTTTAGCGGCTTGAGGCGCGGGCGTTGCTGGACTGTTAGCGTTGCCCACATGACACACACGCGATACCGGCGGCCCCTGATGATCATCGCGGCCACCCTTGCTGTGCTGTCCCTCGTTGCCGTCGGCGCTGTCATGGCCATGGCGCTCAACAATGTCGTGGCGCCCGCCTGGATTACCTCAGCGGCCCTCTACGGGCTCCCGGTGGCATTCCTGCTTATGCTGGCGCTCGTTGTGGACGCGGTGGCAGCACGGCGCCCACGCAGACCCGGCGAAAGGTAACCTTGGAGCGATGTCCCTCATCCGCGCGCTGAGCAAGGAACTTCAGGCACGAAGCGACGAATCGTTGCGGGCCTTGTTCTCCGCGCGGCCGGACCTGATTTCTCCCGGCGTCCCGGACTTCGCCGCACTCGCCGCCCGTGCCAGCGGACGAGTCAGCGTCCAGCGGGCGCTCGAGCGGCTCAACCGTCCGCAGATGCAGGTCCTGGAAACCTTGCACCTGTGCACCAACGCCGATACCGGACACAGCGCTTCGGCGGCGATGCTGAAGAAACTGATCAACGGCGCCTCGGCTGCCGCCATCGACCGGCTGCTCCTTTCCCTGCAGGAACTGGCCCTGGTCCACCGCGCCGATCCGCCGCACGGTGCCGCTCCCGCCGCCGCCAAGCAGCGCCACTACCTTCCGGTGGGCAGCCTCAAGGACGTGATCGGCATCTACCCTGCGGGGCTGGGGCGCAGCTACACCGAACTCGTGCGGCTCCAGCCAGCGTTTGCGCAGCGCGTGGTCCAGCTGGTGGGGGAACTGCACCGCGCCGGGGCGTCCATCTCCCCCGCCACGACGCCGATGGAAGCGGCCCTGTCGCTGCAGCACTGGACGGCAACACCGGAATCGCTCCAGCAAATCCTGACCACCGCGCCGGATCGGACGGCCGCGCTGCTGGCCCGGTTCGGAAACTGGGCCATGGGCGCCGTTCCGCAGGCGCAGCGCCGGGCTTCCGTGCTCCACGAAAGCTCCGACGTCGGCCCGGTGGACTGGCTGCTGGCCCGGGGGCTGCTGGTGCCGCTGGACGCCGCACACGTCGAACTTCCCCATAGCGTCGGGGTGTCGCTGCGCGGCGGGTTCGTCATCGAGAGTTTTTCGCTGGTCCCGCCCCTCCCCCACCTTGGCCACACGAGCGCAGGGCTGCGCCGGAACGCCGCGTTGGGCGCTATCGCCGAGACGCTGCGGCTCGTCGGCGAGGTGCTCTATAGCGTGCGCGAACAGCCCCTGGCGACGCTGCGCAGCGGGGGCGTCGGCGTCCGGGAGATGAAACGGCTGGCGGACTCCCTCCGGATCGACGTGCACCAGGCCGGGGTTCTGGCCGAGTTCTGCGCCATGGCAGGCCTGCTGCGGCTGGACGTCGACAGTTCTGCCTGGGTGCAGCCGCCGCAGCTGGAATGGCTGGCGTTGCCGCGGCAGGAACAATGGCTGTGGCTGGTCAATGCCTGGCTGGCCAGCGAGCGCGCGCCGTCCCTCGTGGGCCAGCCCGTGAATGCTGCTGTCCCGGGCTTGGCGGGCCACCGGGGCCCGTCCGGGACCACCATCAATGCGCTCTCTGCCGAGGCGCAGCGGCCTGACGCGCCGGTGGTCCGTAAGCGGATCCTGGAAATCCTGCATGAACTCACCCTCGAAGCCGCGGCACCCGACGGGCAGGCACCCGTTCTCAATGCCGCTGCTGTGCTGGAGCGAGCCGAGTGGGCGCAGCCCCGGATGGCCCGGCGGTTCAGCTCGCTGATCCGCGGCATCCTCACAGAGGCCGAGATGCTCGGCCTGATCGGTTCCGGGGCGCTCAGCCAACTGGGCGCCGCGATAGCGGCCGAACAGCCCGATGAGGCGTTGGGGATCCTGGGCGAGCACCTGCCGGCGGCCCTGCAGCATGTCTTACTGCAGGCGGATTTGACGGCGGTGGCGCCGGGCTACCTCGATCCCGAACTGAGCGAACGGCTCCTGACTATGGCCGCGGCCGAAGGGCAGGGACCGGCAACCATCTACCGTTTCTCCGTCGCCTCCGTCCGCCGGGCCCTCGACGGCGGCCAGGACGCGGCGGCGATCCTGGACTTCCTGCGCCAGCATTCGGCCACGGCCATCCCGCAGCCACTCCAGTACCTCATCGAGGACACCGCCGCGCGCCACTCCCGGCTCCGCGTGGGGGCGGCGGCCAGCTTTATCCAATGCGAGGACGAGGCTGCCCTGCTGGAACTGCTCAACGCCCCGGCGGCCGCCGGCCTCGGGCTGGTGCGCATCGCGCCCACCGTCGTCGTCTCACACGCCGCACCCCGGGAAACCACCCAGATCCTGCGGGGACTGGGCCTGGCCCCCGTCCTGGAGGAAGCAGCATCCGCCGTCGTCCGGCTGCGCCGCAGCACCCCGGGTGCCGGAAGCGGCCGGCCCGTCTACACCGCCCCACGGACCGCTCCGCCGGAGGCCGACATCGACGCCCAACTGGCCGTGCTGCGCGGCGACGGGTCCCGGCCGCCCGGCTCCGGGGCTCACTCGCCGGCGGCCGCCCCGGGCAGCGAGGAAGCGACCCAGTTGGGGCTGGAAACCCTCCTGAAGGCGATCCGCCTCAGGCAGCGGGTGGTCATGAACGTCGTGGACAGCATGGGGAATGCCAGCCGCGAGACGGTTGTTCCGGTAGCTGTGAATGGCGGGCGGGTGCGGGTGTTCGATCCGGACAAGGAGATCGAGCGGGTCCTGTCCATCCACCGGATCATCGATGTAGAAGCTACAGAGGAATTGTTCAGTGAATGACGGGCCCCTGATCGTCCAGAGTGACAAGACCATCCTGCTGGAGGTCGACCACGAACTCGCGACCGAGGCCCGGCACGCCATTGCGGCCTTCGCCGAGCTGGAACGTGCCCCGGAGCACGTGCACAGCTACCGGTTGACGCCGCTGGGGCTGTGGAATGCCCGCGCGGCGGGGCTGGACGCCGAAAAGGTGCTGGACACCCTGCTCACGTACTCCCGGTTCCCGGTGCCGCACTCCCTGCTGATCGACGTCGAAGAAACGATGTCCCGGTACGGCCGGCTCCGGCTGGAAAAGGACCCGCAGCACGGCCTGGTCATGCGCACGTCGGACTACCCGGTGCTGGAGGAAGTCAGCCGCGCCAAGAAGATCGCCCCGCTGCTCGGGCCGCGGATCGACGGCGAGACGGTGGTGGTGCATTCCTCCCAGCGCGGCCAGCTCAAGCAGCTGCTGCTCAAGCTCGGCTGGCCGGCCGAGGACCTGGCCGGCTATGTGGACGGCACGCCGCACCCCATCATGCTCAACGAATCCGGCTGGAAGCTGCGGCCCTACCAGCAACTGGCCGCGGAGAACTTCTGGGCCGGCGGCAGCGGCGTCGTCGTCCTTCCCTGCGGCGCCGGCAAGACGCTGGTCGGGGCGGCCGCCATGGCCACAAGCTCCACCACCACGCTGATCCTGGTGACCAACACCGTCGCCGCCCGGCAGTGGAAGGACGAGCTCATCAAGCGCACGTCGCTGACCGAGGAGGAGATCGGCGAGTACTCCGGCTCCGTCAAGGAAGTCCGTCCGGTCACGATCGCCACCTACCAGGTTTTGACCACGAAGCGCGGCGGCCTGTACCCGCACCTGGAGCTCGTGGACGGCAACGACTGGGGCCTGATCATCTACGACGAGGTCCACCTGCTGCCGGCGCCGATCTTCCGCATGACGGCGGACCTGCAGGCCCGGCGCCGGCTGGGTCTCACCGCCACGCTGGTGCGGGAGGACGGTCGCGAGGGCGAGGTCTTCAGCCTGATCGGCCCGAAGCGCTACGACGCGCCGTGGAAGGACATCGAGACGCAGGGCTACATCGCCCCCGCCGATTGCGTGGAAGTCCGGGTGGACCTGCCCCGCGACGAACGGGTGGCCTATGCCATGGCCGAGGACGCCGACAAATACCGCCTGTGCGCCACCTCCGAGACGAAGACCCGGGTGGTGGAAGAACTCGTCGCCGAACATGTCGGCGAGCAACTCCTGGTGATCGGGCAGTACATCGACCAGCTCGACGAGATCGGCGAGCGCCTCAACGCGCCGGTCATCAAGGGCGACACGTCGGTCAAGGAACGGCAGCGGCTCTTCGACGCCTTCCGCGCGGGCGAGGTGCAGACCCTGGTGGTGTCCAAGGTGGCCAACTTCTCCATCGACCTGCCCGAGGCGTCGGTCGCGATCCAGGTCTCCGGTTCGTTCGGTTCCCGCCAGGAGGAGGCCCAGCGCCTGGGCCGGCTGCTGCGTCCGAAGAAGGACGGCCGCTCCGCCCGGTTCTACTCGCTGGTGGCCCGGGACACCCTGGATCAGGACTTCGCCGCGAAGCGGCAGCGTTTCCTCGCCGAGCAGGGCTACGCCTACCGGATCATGGACGCCAAGGACGTCGGCACCGCCGGCTAGGCGGAAGGTGCCGCGCCCCGGCGCCCCGCAACAGGCACGGCCCATGCAACACACATCCACCGTTCAGAAAACTCCCAGAGTCTGAGAGCATCATGGGAACATGAAAAAGAACGGACCCGAAGCCAAGCTGCTCGTCGTCGATGATGAACCGAACATCCGCGAGCTGCTATCGACGTCCCTGCGCTTCGCCGGGTTTGAAGTTGTCTCGGCGGGCAGCGGGCGCGAGGCACTGGCCGCTGCAGAGGAGCACGCCCCCGATCTGGCAGTGCTGGACGTCATGCTGCCGGACATGGACGGCTTCACCGTCACCCGGCGCCTGCGCGCCGCCGGCAAACACTTCCCGGTCCTGTTCCTGACGGCCAAGGACGACACCGAGGACAAGGTCACGGGCCTGACCGTGGGCGGGGACGATTACGTCACCAAACCCTTCAGCCTCGACGAGGTGGTGGCCCGCATCCGTGCGGTGCTCCGGCGCACGCAGCCCCAGGTCGACGACGACGCCGTGATCCGGGTCGATGACCTCCAGCTCGACGACGACGCCCACGAGGTCCGCCGCGGCGGCACCGTGATCGAGCTGTCCCCCACCGAGTTCAAGCTCCTGCGCTACCTCATGCTCAACCCGAACCGGGTCCTGTCCAAGGCCCAGATCCTCGACCATGTGTGGGAGTACGACTTCAACGGCGATGCCTCGATCGTGGAGTCCTACATCTCCTACCTGCGCCGCAAGGTGGATATCGATCCCGATGCCCCGGCACTGATCCAGACCAAGCGCGGCGTCGGCTACGTTCTGCGGACCGCCGAGAAGCGCTGACCTTGCTGCACCGCTGGAAATCGGCCTCGCTGCGGTCGCAGCTCGTGGCCATCATGATGGCGCTCATGCTGGTGGCCCTCACGGCCACTGGTGCGGGCACACTCACGCTGCTCCACAGCTTCCTGCAGGGTCAGGTGGATGACAAGCTCCGGGCCGCCGTCGAATCTGTGCGGCTGGAGAAGTCCTTCACCCAGCTGCAGGAGGCCAGCTCCACCATTCCCACGGACTACTCGCTGATGCTCCTTAGCCCGGGCCTCCCGGCCATCCCCTTCGGCGGCGACAAGGACTCCCACCCCGCCATCAGCACCTTTTCCACGGTCGAGGCCCGGCAACGCCAGCAGGTACCCTTCCAGGTCCGCGGGACCGAGGGCGGCAACTGGAGGGTCGTGGCCCTGAGCGTCGTGGACAACAACCAGCGCAGCGCGGTGGTCGTCATCGGGCTGCCGCTGGACCCCGTCGATTCCGTCATGGAACATGCCGCCCTGGTGGTGGTGGGGGTGGGCCTGCTGACGCTCGTGCTGGCGTTCTTCATCGCCACGTGGACCGTCTCGCGGTCCTTCCGGCCGCTGGCCCGGGTGGAGAAGACGGCCGCCGCGATCGCAGCCGGAGACCTCTCCAGACGCGTGGAAATCGAAAACCCCAACACCGAAGTGGGGAGGCTGGGCAGCTCGCTCAATGCCATGCTCGCGCACATTGAGACAGCGTTCGCCGCCCGGATGGCGTCCGAGGAACGGATGCGTCGCTTCGCCGCGGACGCCTCGCACGAGCTGCGCACCCCGCTGGTGACCATT
Source organism: Actinomycetota bacterium (assembly GCA_046727115.1). Taxonomy (GTDB): domain Bacteria; phylum Actinomycetota; class Actinomycetes; order Actinomycetales; family Micrococcaceae; genus Arthrobacter. The sequence goes on from JBKPBZ010000025.1 coordinate 6,179, forward strand.
CGCGGGTTCTCCGAGCTGTACCGGCACGGGGCGCTATCCAGCCCGGAAGACGTGGCCACCGCGATGGGGCGGATCGAAAGCGAAGCCAAGCGCATGGGAGCCATGGTGGAAGACCTGCTGCTGCTGGCCAGAATCGATGAGCAGCGCCCGCTGCAGCAGAAACCCGCGGATCTGCTGCTGCTGGCCCACGACGCCGTGGTGGACACCCAGGCGAGCGACCGCAGCCGCACCATCACCCTCACCGGGCTGGACGGTGCCGCCCCCGCGCCCGCCCCGGTGCTGGGGGACGAGGCCAAGCTGCGCCAGGTGGTCAGCAACCTGGTCGGCAATGCCCTGCGGTACACGCCGGAAGGCACACCGATCGAAATTGGCGTCGGGACCCGGACCGCACCGGACGGAGCACGGCAGTCCGTCATCGAGGTCCGGGACCACGGACCGGGCGTCCCGGATGACGAAGCGGCCCGTATTTTCGAGCGCTTCTACCGCGCGGACACCTCCCGAACCAGGGAGACCGGCGGCAGCGGACTTGGCCTGGCGATCGTGGCCGCCATCGTCGGCTCGCATTCCGGGACCGTTAGGGTCGCGGAGACTGACGGGGGCGGTGCCACGCTGGTGGTCAGCATCCCGTTCCTGGACGAAGACGCCACGGAACTGTCCACAGCCGATTTGTCCACATAAGAGCCCGCGGCGGTGTCAGGCCGGGCGCTGCCCGCCTACGCTCGGGGTGTCCGGAAAATCCGGACGAGGCCGCCGCTCCCCCGCAAGCCTTCACCGCAGACTCCCCTCACAGCCCACGCTGACGTTCACCGTGCTCCGCCGGGCCGCGGCTGCCTCCCGAACCTTCGAGAGGCATTCCCATGAGCATCATCTCCGTCGATACGGAACTCCTCCAGCTCAA
>JBKPBZ010000026.1:0-3857 GCA_046727115.1 Actinomycetota bacterium
CCACCTGAGCGGGGAGGAACGGCCCGAATTGGGCTGGGCGTAGGGTGGTAATTGGACGAAAGGAGCACTTCATGAAGAAAATCCTCATGGTACTGACCAGCGTTTCCGAGATCGGCGATACCGGAGAGAAGACCGGTTACAACGTGGCCGAGGCTGCACATCCCTGGAAGGTCTTCAAGGATTCCGGGCATTTCGTCGACTTTGCGTCCATCCAGGGCGGCCAGCCCCCGCGCGACGAGGTGGACTCAGAAGATCCCATCCAGGTCGCCTTCACGGAGGACGAGACCACGCGCGCCGGCCTCTACAACACGGCCCGCGTCGACGTCGTTGATCCCAGCCAGTACGACGCCGTCTATCTCGTGGGCGGCCACGGCACCATGTGGGACTTCCCGGACAGCGAAGGCTTGCAGAACCTCGTAGCCAGCGTCTACAACGCCGGCGGCTTGGTGGGCGCGGTCTGCCACGGACCGGCCGGTCTGCTGAACGTGGAACTGGAGAACGGGTTCCGCCTCGTCGAGGGCCGGAAGGTGGCTGCCTTCACCAACGACGAGGAGGTTGCAGCCGGGAAGGACAAGGTCATCCCGTTCTTCTTGGCAGACCGCCTTGAGGAACAGGGCGCCACCCACGTCTCCGCTGGTGTCTTTGAAGAGAAGGTCGTGGTTGACGACCGGCTGGTGACCGGCCAGAACCCGGCCTCAGCCGCCGGCGTGGCCAAGGAGATGGAAAAGCTCTTCGCAGCGGTCATCCACCAGGAAAAAGCCGAGGAACAGCACGATACTGAGGCTCTCCGCGCCGAGAAGGACGCCGAGAAGGATGCCAAGAAGGCCGCCGCAGAAGCGGAACACTAATAGCAACAGCGCCCAAAATTGACGGCCGCCCCGACGACGGGGTGGCCGTCAATTGTCGTACGTGGGCCGGCAACCACACACGCGATGGCTCGGTCGACCACTACCTCAGAGACTAGTATGACGCGCTCCGCGACAGGCTAGGTGGTTTTGCGAATGGCACGGAACAGGCCTCGGACAGCGGCCGGGTGTGTGGTGTTGGCCGGATTGTGACCTGTTTCTGGCCACTGGCCCATCCGCCAGGGTTAAGGCTATCGGCGAGGATCCCATCACGTGCTAGGCTCCCGAGAATCGCCAAGCGACCGCATGCCAGTCGCAATCACTCAGGAGGTCGCGGTGTCGGACACCACCTGCCACATGTCGATATCGCTGGATGGCTTCGTCGCCGGGCCGGACCAGAGCCGCGAGAACCCCCTGGGCAAGCGGGGGCTGGAGCTGCACGGCTGGCACATCGGCGACCCGCGAGCCAACGACGCCGACAAGGTCGCGAGCGAATGGCTCATGCGCCCGCGGGGCGCGTACGTGATGGGTCGGAACATGTTCGGCCCGGTCCGCGGGGACTGGGATGAGGAATGGACCGGGTGGTGGGGAGCAGAACCGCCGTACCACGCGCCGGTGTTCGTGCTGACCCATCACGGACATGACCCCATCCAGATGGACGGCGGGACGACCTTCCACTTCGTCACCGAGGGCTTCGACGCGGCCTACTCCGCAGCTTGCCAGGCCGCGGGGGACAAAGGCGTGGACATCGCCGGTGGGGCTTCGACGGTCCGACAGGCACTGATCGCCGGCGTGATCGACGAACTGACCCTCGACATCGCACCGGTCCTGCTCGGTTCGGGAGAGCGCATCTTCGACGGAGTCGAGTCCTTCGGCTTCGAACCCGCCGAGGTACTTCACTCACCGCTGGCCACCCACATCCGCTATCGCCGCGTCAGATAACTCCGCAGGCGCTGCCGGGGCTCCTGAAGTGCCGGGAGCCCGTGGTCCCACAGGCGATACTTTCGGTACATCACTCCTGTGAGAGACTCGGAAATGGGTCTAACGGTCACCACCGAGAATCCGCCCGTCACACAATATAGAACGACCAGGGCTTCACGCCATGATGAGCTCCGTCGCTACCTCAAGAGCCATGCCATCAACCTGACACAGCTTGCGAAGCCCGTAGCCGTCAGAACAGCGGCCAGGGCACCGCCGACATCTCACCGCTCGGAGCCGGAAACCGCCCTGCCAAGCGCAATCGGGCGCAGCGCGCGGCGAGCGATGCGATTTCTTCGGCGCTGAGCAAGTCCGCTAGGTTTCGGCCCAGCCCACCGTGCAGTCCTTCGCTGACACGATCGATGCCGTCGCGTTCCTCGGCGGTAAGAGCGTCTCCCAGCCATCCCCACAGCACCGTTCGCAGCTTGTGATCACGGTGAAAGGTGAGTCCATGGTCCACGCCGTGCCGGTGTCCGTCCGTCATGGCAAGAATGTGGTCGCCTTTGCGGTCGGCGTTGTTGACGACGACGTCGAACACCGCCATGCGTCGGAGCGCTGGCGAGTCTTCGTGAACGAGGGCGACCATCCGTCCACTCTCATCTCGTCCCTCGAGAACGTGTTTCCAGCCCGTCTCCGGCACGTGGTCCGTCGCGACCAGGTTCACGGCGCTTTGGTCGGGGTCTGGCTCCTGCCAGAGCTGCACCATTCCTTCGCCCATCGGACCATCGCGCAGCCAGGTGTGCGGCACGACGTCCCAGCCGAAGACCTGCGAGACCAGGTAGGCGGCCACCTCCCGGTGAGCCAGGGTGCCGTGGGGAAAATCCCACAGCGGACTTTCTCCTGCTATCGGCTTATAGACGACCGCCACGTCGCCGATGCTGCCCAGAAATGTAGCGTTTGAAGCCGTTGTGATGCGGCCGGTGAGCGTCAGCTCGGCGGTCACTAGGTCCGGCGCTGGCATCAGACCTCGGGAAGGGTACAGATGTGCCCGTCGGCGTCTATGGGGTAACCGCAGAGCGGGCACGTCGGACGCCCGGCGCCCACGATCTCACGGGTGCGCTTGGCGAATGCGCGGGCCGTGCCGACCGGCATTCTCACCAGCAGCATTTCCGTCTCGTCGGCGCCGTCCTCATCAAGCGATTCGTCGTTATCATCAGCATCGACATCGGTGATGGGGTGGGCCTCTAATACGACCTGGGCCGTGGTTGGGTCCCAACCTAAGCTCATGGCGCCGGTGCGAAACTGCTCCTGGACGGCCTCGAGCTGGTCATTGTCGACAAGTTCAATGGGAGTACTCGTGGGAACGCTGAAGGGGTTGCCCTCGACGGTGCTGAGCTGGTCGAGAATTTCGTCGATCTTCTCCGCGAGCAGAGCCGACTGCTGCTTCTCCAAGGCAATACTCACGACCTGCGTCCCTGCGCGCACCTGCAGGTAGAACGTGCGCGCCCCCGGAAGGCCAATGGTGCCAACGACGACCCGATCAGGCCAGGCAAACTCGTGAACTCGTGTAGGCATGTCAGTATTTTAGGCACATGAGGTTCATGCCTCTTGCCCTGCACCGCCGCCCACCGGCGCGTCGCCAGAGTGGATGCCGTTCGACAGCCACGAAAGATCACCCGCGTCGGTGTTGGTCGCGTAGACGCTCGGCCGACTGGCGCCGTAGCGCACGATCGATACGGAGGCGGGGCCCACGTTAATACGCTGGAACAGGTCAAGGTGCATGCCGAGCGCGTCGGCGAGGATTGACTTGATGATGTCACCGTGACTCACCGCCACCCACACGGCCCCTGGCCCGTACTCGGCTTCGAAGGCTGCATCGTGGCGTCGAATCGCCGCCACCGACCGAGCCTGCATCGCGGCCATGGATTCACCGCCGGGAAAGACGACGGCGGACGGTTGCGACTGCACAACCGGCCACAAATCCTCGGTCGTGAGATCACTGAGCGTGCGGCCCTGCCACTGGCCGTAATCGCACTCGGTGAGATCGAGATCGACCGGCGCGTACGGCGTGCCAGTCTGGCGATCGAGGATGAG
>JBKPBZ010000027.1:0-15537 GCA_046727115.1 Actinomycetota bacterium
GGACTGGTGGCTGGAGCACAAGCCTGTCTACGACGCCGCGGTGAAAGGGCCGCTCACCGAGCTGCTGGCCGAGCTGGAGCCACGCTTCGGCCCGGCCAAGCTCTTTCGCCCCAACCGGGATGTCCGGTTCTCGCCGGACAAGTCGCCCTACAAGACCGCGCAGGGGGCCTTCGCGGCGCTGGACGAAGGAGTGGGCTTCTACATCCAGCTCAGCGCCGACGGCCTGCTGATCGGCGGCGGATGCCACACCCACACCCCGGCCCAGCTGGCACGCTTCCGCGGCGCAGTGGATGATCCCGCCAGCGGGGAGGCCCTGCAGGAGATCGTGCGCAAGGTCGAGGCAGCGGGGTTCGCGGTGGAGGGCGAACACCTGAAGACGGTGCCGCGGGGCTTCGAGAAGGACCATCCCCGGGCGGAGCTGCTCAAGCACAAGTCGCTCACGGCCGGGGTCCACGTGGGCCAGCCCGGCTGGCTTGCCGGACCCGGGGCGGTGGAGGAAGTGGCACGGCGCTGGGAGGATCTGCGCCCGCTCGTGGAATGGGAGGGCCGCTACGCCGCCCCCTGAGCCTCGGCTCAGATGTGCTGGCCCTCGGTGGCCAGGCGCCTGTCGAGGTTGTTGAAGAAGACCAGCATCATCAGCTCAAAGGCCTTGGTGGCTTCCTCGGGCCGGTTGTTGACGACGAAATCGAACTGGAGCCCGTAGAACGCTGCGGTGAACAGGCGGGCGTCGGTGTCCGCGAACTCCGGCAGGATGCCCTGGATGATGAGCCAGTCCCGGGCCTTCTCGTGCAGCATCCGGAAGTGTTCCTGGGCCGTGCCGCGCGGCGCCGCGGCCACAACGTCCTGCGCAGTGGCCTCGAATTCAAGCCGGGCCAGGTGCCGGTTGCGCTGTGCCATGGTCCACTGCCAGGACTCCAGTAAGAAGGCCCGCCACGCATCCCTGTCGATGTCCCTGACATCGGTGGCACGGACGCTGTCCAGCCGGGATTCGATGCCGCGGATGATCTCGTTGATCAGCTGCTCGCGGTTGCCGAAGTGGTACACCAGAACGTAGCTGCTCACGCCCAGCCCGTCCGCGAGGCTGCGGAACGTCAGCTCCGCCAGCGTCTTGTCCAGGAGGTAGTCGAGAATCGCCGACAACAGCTCTGATTTGCGTTCCGGTCTTGCGGGGCGGGCCATGTGTCCATCTTAGGGAGCGCTTAAACGCCGAAGTCGCCGGAACCGTGCGGGCACGCCGGAAGTTTCCAGCGAATTCGCACGGTTCCGGCGACTTCGATTATCGGGACGGACGGATCCCCGGTCAGGAGCGGGTCAGCGCGTCCTCGTCGGTCTCCGCGGCCGGTTCGGCCGCAGTGACGGCGCTTGCCGTCCGCGGGCCGTTCACGGAGGCGCGGGCCTCCGCGAACTTTTCGTTCAGCCTGGAGTGGCGCTGACCGTAGGCGAAGTAGATCGCGACGCCGATCACCAGCCAGATCGCGAAGAAGATCCAGGTCTCCACGGCGAGGTTCGTCATGAGGTACAGGCACAGAACGGCAGAGACGATCGGAAGCACCTTGCCGAACGGGACGCGGAAGGCCGGCTTCAGGTCGGGACGCTTCTTACGCAGCACCAGGATGCCCAGGCTGACCATCACGAAGGCGGACAGGGTCCCGATGTTGATCATTTCCTCCAGCAGGTCCACATTGGTCAAGCCGGCAACAAGGGCCACCCCGGCGCCGCAGATGATCTGCAGGCGGGCCGGTGTTCCACGCGCGGCGCTGGTCTTGGACAGGGAGCGCGGAAGCAGGCCGTCGCGGCTCATTGCGAGGACCACGCGGGACAGGCCCATGAGCAGCACCATGATGACGGTGGTAAGGCCCACCAGGGAGCCAAAGGCGATGACCTTGGCGGCGTCGGTGTTGCCGACGGCTTCGAAGGCGGTGGTGAGCGTCGGGTTCTTGGCCTCGGCCAGCTTCGTGTAGGACACCATGCCGGTCAGTGCCAGCGACACCAGGATGTAGAGCACCGTGACGATCGCCAGGCCACCGAAGATGCCGCGGGGCAGCGTCTTCTGCGGGTTCTTGACCTCTTCGGCCGAGGTGGCGACGACGTCGAAGCCGATGAAGGCGAAGAAGACCAGGGCGGCGCCTGCGAAGATCCCGAGGGTTCCGTACTGGGCGGGGGCCGCGCCGGTCAGGAAGCCGAAGAAGGACTGCTTGAGGACATCCGCGGTTCCGGTGCCTCCGGTCGGTTCGGAGGCCGGGACGAACGGAGTGTAGTTCTCGAACTTCATGTACGAGAAGCCGACGACGATCACGAAGAGGACCACCGCGATCTTAATGAGCGTGAAGATGTTGCCGACGCGGGCTGAGAGCTTGGTCCCGAGGACCAGCAGCACCGTGAAGATAGCCACAATCAGGAAGGCGCCCCAGTAGAGGTCGACGCCGCCCAGGGAGATCGACGGCGGAATGTCCACGCCCATGAGCGCAAAGACCTTGCTGAGGTAGATGCCCCAGTACTTCGCGATCACCGCGCCGGCGGTGAAGAGTTCGAGGATCAGGTTCCAGCCGATAATCCACGCGAGGATCTCACCCATGGTCGCGTACGTGAAGACGTAGGCGGAGCCTGCCACCGGGATGGCCGTGGCAAACTCGGCGTAGCACATGATGGCGAGCGCGCAGGTGACGGCGGCGATCGCGAAGGAGATGGTCACGGCGGGGCCGGCGAAGTTCGCCGCGGCCTTGGCGCCGACCGAGAAGATCCCGGCGCCCACGGCAACCGCGACCCCCATGATCATCAGGTCCCACGTGCTTAGCGAGCGCTTCAGCTTGCGTCCGGGTTCATCGGCGTCGGACATGGACTGCTCGATGGATTTGGTCCGGAAAAGGTTCATAGGAAAGTCCGCAATCTCGATAACTGGTTTGGAAACAGACCTATCCATCCTAGTGTCCATCCACTGGACGGCCCGATTTGTCCCACATAGTGAGACTGCGGCCGGGTGGGGAGGGCCGGGGACCAGTCGCAAATCCGGCCCGGAGGAGGCCTCAGAACCGGCCCGGAACGGGCCTCAGCCGGAACGGGTCTCAGCCGGATCTCAGACGGGCCAGTCCATCAGCGTCGAGCGGATCAGGAACCGCTTGCCTTCCGGCGCTTCGACCGAGAAGCCGCTCCCCCGGCCCGGAACGACGTCGACAGTCAGGTGTGTGTGACTCCAATAGTTGAACTGCTCCCGCGACATCCAGAATTCCAGCGGCTGGGGCTGCAGCCCGTCAGAGACGTCGAACAGGCCCAGCAGGACGTCCGAGTCCCCCGTGATGAACTCCCCCGCCGGGTAGCACATCGGTGAGGAACCGTCGCAACAGCCCCCGGACTGGTGGAACATCAGCGGGCCGTGCTGGAGCCACAGCGTGCGCAGCAGGTCCACGGCCTCGGGAGTGAGGGCCACCCGGGAGAAGTCCTCACCGGGGCGGGTCACGGCGGCGTCGAGCCTGGTTTGGGTCATCGGGGGTCTCCCTGGCTGGTCCGGAAAATGGTGCGGGCGGGACGGATCACTGCCGATCCGCCCCGCCCGGGTCAATGCGGCTTAGAAGAAGCCGAGCTTGTTTTCGTTGTAGCTGACCAGGAGGTTCTTGGTCTGCTGGTAGTGATCCAGCATCATCGAGTGGTTTTCACGGCCGATGCCGGAGGACTTGTACCCGCCGAACGCGGCACCGGCCGGGTAGGCGTGGTAGTTGTTGACCCACACGCGGCCGGCCTGGATCTCGCGGCCGGCCCGGTAGGCCACATTGCCGTTGCGGGACCAGACGCCGGCGCCGAGGCCGTAGAGGGTGTCGTTGGCGATCCCCATGGCGTCGCTGTAATCACTGAAGCGCGTCACGGACACCACCGGGCCGAAGATCTCCTCCTGGAAGATCCGCATCTTGTTGTGGCCTTCGAAGATGGTGGGCTGCACGTAGTAGCCGCCTGCCAGGTCGCCGGACAGTTGGGCGCGGGCGCCGCCGGTGAGCAGCTTTGCGCCCTCCTGCTTGCCGATGTCGATGTAGGAGAGGATCTTCTCCAGCTGGTCGTTGGAGGCCTGGGCGCCGAGCTGCGTCTCGGTGTCCAGCGGGTTGCCCTGGATGATTTTCTCCGTCCGGGCCACGGCGTCAGCCATGAAGGAGTCGTAGATGTCTTCCTGGACGAGGGCGCGGGACGGGCAGGTGCAGACTTCACCCTGGTTGAAGGCGAAGAGCGTGAAGCCCTCCTGGGCCTTGTCGTAGAACGCGTCGTTGCTGTCCGCAACGTCGTTGAAGAAGATGTTCGGGCTCTTGCCGCCGAGCTCCAGGGTGACCGGAATCAGGTTCTGGCTGGCGTACTGGCTGATCAGGCGCCCCGTGGTGGTTTCGCCGGTGAAGGCGATCTTGCGGATCCGAGGGCTGGAGGCCAGCGGCTTGCCCGCCTCAACGCCGAAGCCGTTGACCACGTTGAGGACACCGGCCGGCAGCAGGTCGCCGATGAGTTCCATCAGCACCAGGATCGAGGACGGTGTCTGCTCGGCGGGCTTGAGGACGACGGCGTTGCCGGCGGCGAGGGCCGGGGCGAGCTTCCAGACGGCCATCAGGATCGGGAAGTTCCAGGGGATGATCTGCCCCACGACGCCGAGCGGCTCGTGGAAGTGGTAGGCCGTAGTGTCGTCGTCGAGCTGGGACAGCCGCCCCTCCTGCGCGCGCACGGCGGAGGCAAAGTAGCGGAAGTGGTCCGCGGCCAGCGGAATGTCGGCGTTGAGGGTTTCACGGATCGGCTTGCCGTTGTCCCAGGATTCGGCGACGGCGAGCATCTCGAGGTTCTCATCGATGCGGTCGGCGATCTTGTTCAGGATGGCGGCGCGCTCGGCGACGGAGGTCTTGCCCCAGGACGGTGCGACCTTGTGGGCGGCGTCCAGTGCCAGTTCGATGTCCTCGGCGGTGCCGCGGGCCACCTCGCAGAAGGCCTTGCCGGTCACGGGGGTGATGTTCTCGAAGTACTGGCCCTTAACCGGGGCAACCCATTCGCCGCCGATCCAGTTCTCATAGCGGTCCTTGAAGGTGACCTTCGAGCCCTCGGTACCGGGCTGGGCGTAGACAGTCATTGCTAGCTCCTTTGCTGTGCAAGATTAATGGCGCCAGTTGCTGGCGCTCACCGTTGCCTACAGCGTAGAAGCCGGAAGGTTGCAATCAGGTTGCATGCAAGTGATCCGGGTCACTTTCGCCAAAAATGCCGGTCAGGCGCCGAGTTCCCTATCCAGCCGTTCGAGATCAGCGACGACGGCGGCACGTTTGGGCGAGCGGGGAGGCAGCAGCTTCAGTGCGGCGGTCCGGACCTCGACGTCGTCCCTTGCCTCGGGCAGCTCGGCGTACTTCAGCAGCGACTCCGCGCTGCCGTCAGTCAGCACTGCCTCGCGCAGCAGGGAGGAGACCCTGCTCCGCAGGTCGGCGATGCCGGGCGCTTCCGAGCGCGGCAGCACGGCGCCGCGGTAAATCTCCAAGGCGATCCGGTGGGCGCCACGCTGCAGGCAGTTGAGGACCTGGCCGGAGTCCGGCACCAGGTCTATCGGCAGCCGGTAAGGCCGGGATTGCGGGACCGCATCCGGGTTGAGTTGTTGCAGGATTTTGCGCAGGCGCACCATCTCGGCCCGCAGAGTCATGGTGGAGGCGTCACCGGGATAGAGCAGGCTGCAGAGCTCCTCTGCATTCAGCCCTTGAGTATGGGTGCTGAGCAGGGCCAGGATTTCGCTGTGCCGGGCGGACAGGGCCACCGTCCGGCCGTCGATGCTGAGCAGCGCCTGGTCCCGGCCGAGCAGCTGGAGGCTGTTGCGGTAGAGGCTGTTGGCGGCCGGGGCCCCGGGCGTATTCGGTGCCGGGCTCCGCCGCCGGGACGGCGAGGACTGCACTGCCGCGGCCAGCTGCAGCCGTTCCACCCGCAAGTGAGCCTGGGCCGCGGCCACGGTCGCTTCGACGAGGGACAAAGTATGCGGAGCGACGGCCGATTCTGTGCCGGTGATGTCCACGACCCCCAGCAGGGCGCCGGAATCAGGATCGTGGAACGGCACGGCCGTGCAACTCCACGGGTGGACGGAGCGCTTGTAATGTTCGGCGCCGGAAATCTGGATGCCGCGGCCGAGGGCCAACGCCGTACCCGGGGCGCTCGTGCCAACGGTTGCCTCGGACCAGTCAGCTCCCGGGACGAACATCATCCCCTCGGCCCGGCGCCGCATGGCGGCGTCACCTTCCACCCAGAGCAGCCGGCCGACCTCGTCCCCCACGGCCACCAGCATGCCGCTGTCATGGCTCGGCAGGACCAGGAGCTTGTGGATCACGGGCATGATAGCTGCCAGCGGGTGCTGCCGCCGATATTCTTCAAGTTCTTCGCGGTCCATGGCCAGCGGCGCTTCGGGGTTGTCCGGGTTCGCGTGCAGCTGGGCCGACCGCTGCCATGATTCCTGAATGAGGGTGCTGAGCCCAGGCAGTTGTAGGCCCTCGGTGAACGCCAGCCCACGCGAGTCCATGTGCTCATGGCCCGCACTGGCATATTGCTGGCGCAGCTCCGCGGTGACCACGCCTGCTGGCGGTAACGGAGCTGCCGGATGAACCAGGTTCTTCATTGAACTCCCACTGGACAGGCTCGACGGCGTACCGAAGGCCGCCACGTCCGGCCCAGTCTAGTGGGCGTTTCGGACCCCCGCTAGAGGATGCGCCGTCTGGTCCACCGCGCGCCCGCAGTGCCCGTCCTGCCGTGGCGGACGGCTCCGCGACGCGCAATCGCCTCCCCGCTGCGCGAAAATACTTCCGCGGCCGGAATACCCTGCGCGCCAGGCATTTTGCGCAGCCTGGAAAAATTTGCGCGGCGCACGGCTACCCGCGGGAAATCTCGATCATGTCCTCGCGCGGCACAACCTTGATGCGCTCGCGCTCGATCCCGTTGGCGGACTGCGCCGCGGACCATTCGGCGCCGAGGGCGAGCTCATGGGCATCGAGCTTGATCCACCCTTCCCACGTGGTGTACTCGATGCCGCGCTCCTGAAGCAGGTCGATGATGGCCTGCGGGTCCGGGTTCTGCGCCGGGGGCAGCGTCAGCCGGTCCTCCAGCAGGAAGCCGATGGTTTCCAGCGCGTCGCCCTTGGTGTGGCCGATCAGCCCGACGGGCCCGCGCTTGATCCAGCCCGTGGCGTAGATTCCGGGCACGGCGTTCCCCTCGGCGTCGAGCACGCGGCCGCCTTCGTTCGGGACGACGCCGCGGCGGGCATCGTATTCCAGCTCATCCAGCGGCGAGCCGTGGTAGCCGATCGCACGGTAGACCGCCTGGACCGGGTAGTCGAGGAACTCCCCGGTGCCCTTGACGTTCCCGGTGCCGTCCAGCTCCATGCGTTCGAACTTGATGCCGGCGACCTTGCCGGGGTTCGCGGCATCGTCATGGATCTCGACGGGGCTGTGCAGGAAGTGCAGGTGAAGGCGGCGCGAGGATGGTTCCTCGGCCTCGGCATGCTCCTCGACCAGCCAGTTCGTCAGGGTGTTGACCATGGTCCGGATCTGGTTGTTGCTGCGGATGGCCTCGTCCGAGGCCTCGTCGAACTCGAAATCCTCCGGATACAGGACGATGTCCACGTCCTTGGCGTGGCTGAGCTCGCGCAACTCCAGCGGCGTGAACTTCACCTGGGCCGGGCCGCGGCGGCCAAAAACGTGGACGTCTGTAACCGGCGAATCCTTCAGTGCCCGGTAGACGTTGTCGGGGATTTCGGTGACCAGGAGTTCATCGGCGTGCTTGACCAGCATGCGGGCCACATCGAGGGCCACGTTGCCGTTGCCGATCACCGCGATCTCCTTGGCCTCGAGCGGCCAGTCCCGCGGCACATCCGGGTGGCCGTCGTACCAGGAGACGAAGTCCGCGCCGCCGAAGGAACCCTCCAGTCCGATCCCCGGAATATCGAGGTCCGCGTCCTTGATGGCGCCGGTGGAGAAGATGACGGCGTCGTAGAACGCCCGGAAGTCATGCAGCGTCAGATCCCGGCCATAGGTGACGTTGCCGAGGAACCGGATGTCGCCGCGGTCCAGGACCTTGTGCAGTGCGTTGACGATCCCCTTGATCCGCGGATGGTCAGGGGCCACCCCGTACCGGATGAGGCCGTACGGGGCCGGATATGCCTCGAAGAGATCGATGCTGACCTGGAAGTCGCCGCCTTTGACCTCATTGGACTTCGTCAGGATGTCCGCGGCGTAGACGCCGGCCGGACCGGCGCCAACAATCGCGACACGGAGGGGACGAGTGGATGTGGATTCGGCCGAGTTGGACACCGGGAGCCCTTCTGAGTCTTAGGGACAGCGCCAGTAGATACAGCGCACAGGCCCCTATTCTAAATGTCGCCGGCTGGCTCGTGCTCCGATTGGCAGGAATAGGCGCCGTGCAGGTGGTGTTATTGATCTTGTGCCTAAGCCCGATGGATCCTTCTCCCCCGCCCCCCTGACAGCGCCGAGCGCCGCAGCCGCTGCAGCAGGGTCTGCGCCGGCCCGGCCGGCGGGACCGGCACCGGTGGACAAGGACACGACGGCGGGGATCCTGTTCGGCATCGGCGCGTACGGGCTCTGGGGGCTGCTGCCCCTGTACTTCTTTGTGCTTGCACCCGCCGGCGCCGTCGAGATCGTGGCCAACCGTGTGGTCTGGTCGCTGATTTTTTGCACCCTGCTGATCACGATCACGCGCTCCTGGCGGGTGCTCGGCGCCGCGTTCCGGAACCGCACGGTGATCGGCCCGCTGTCCATCGCCGCAGCCCTGATCGCGGTGAACTGGCTGACGTATACCTACGGTGTGACCACCGGCCAGGCCGTCGAGGCCTCTTTGGGCTATTTCATTAACCCGCTGGTTTCCGTGTTGCTGGGGGTCTTTGTCCTGAAGGAGAAGCTGCGCCCGCTGCAGTGGGCCGCCGTCGGCATCGGTTTCGTTGCCGTCGGGGTGCTGACGGTCTCCTACGGCAAGCTCCCGTGGATCGCGCTGACGCTTGCGCTGAGCTTCGGGCTGTACGGGTTTGTCAAGAAGCGGGTTGGCCCGCGGGCGGACGCGATCACCAGCCTCACCGTGGAGACGATCGTGCTGGCGCCAGTGGCTGCGGCCACGATGATTTTCCTCGCGGTCAGCGGGGCGGCAAGCCTGGCCTCAAACGGTGCGGGGCATTTTTGGCTGCTGGTGGCGTCGGGCGTCATCACCGCCGTGCCGCTGCTGTTCTTCGGCGCCTCTGCCCGGCGGCTGCCGATGACCACGATCGGCCTGCTGCAGTACTTCGCACCTGTCCTGCAGTTCATCGTGGCGCTGGTCGTGTTCAAGGAAGCCATGACACCGGACCGCTGGGCCGGTTTCGGCGTTGTCTGGCTGGCGCTGCTGGTGCTGACCGTGGACATGCTGCTCACTGCCCGGAAGAACTCCGTCACCCGGAAACTGGCCCGCGCCGCCGCCTAGCGATACTGCGCTGCGTTACCGCCCTGCGCTACTGCGCTGCGTTACTGCCGTGGGGGGCTACTGCCTACGCACCACGGCCGCTGTGCATTAGTGTCATCATGAATGCACACGTTGGGGCGAAATTGAGGATTCCTGGTGCCAGAAGAGGATCGTGAGACTCCGGGTGGGCGCGACATCTCGTCCCTGGACTTCGACAGCAGCGGCATCTTGCGCCTCGAGTGGACCCGGGGTGTCGTGATTGATGCCCCCAACGCCCAGCTGGCCATGGATCGTGTCAATGAAATGTGCGGCGGCCGGCCCACACCGCTGCTGATCGATATGGCCACCACGCAGTCCGTGAGCCGGGCCGCCCGGGCTGTGTTCGCCAAGCGCTGCGACGCCTCGGCGATCGCGCTCCTCGGCTCGTCCGCCGTGGACCGGGTTCTCGCCAATTTCTTCCTGGGCGTGAATTCGGCGCCGGTTCCGACCCGCTTTTTCACCAACGGCAATGAGGCCGTCCGCTGGCTGACCGCGCAGGGCCATGACAGGGCCTGAGGATGACCGCCGCCTCGAGGAACTCGTGGACGGCATCGTCGTACTGTCCTCGGGCGATCTGTCGAACCGCCTGCCAGTCTCACCGGCGCGGGACGGCATAGATGCCGTCACCACGGGCATCAACCTGCTGGCCGAAGAGCTCCAAAGCATGTACGAGGACCTCGAAGTCCGGGTCGCCGAGCGGACCGCGCTCCTGGAGGCGGCCAAAGCCGAACTCCGCCGCGTCATCAACACCGACGAGCTGACCGGCCTGGCCAGCCGATCGCTGCTGCGGGAAAAAGTGGCCGAAGCCGTTGCCGGGGCCGGCGCGGGACACCAGCCGGCCCTCATCCTGCTGGACCTCGATTCCTTCCGGCTCATCAACGACAGCCTTGGCCATGCAGCGGGGGACGCCGTGCTGCGCGAGACGGCCCTGCGGCTCCGCGGGGCGGCCGGGGCCGGCCACCTGATCGCACGCCTCAGCGGCGACGAGTTCGCCGTGCTCGTCGCGGACCAGGACACGGAGGACGTGCTGCAGATCGCTGCCCGGCTCGGCGAGTCGCTGAAGGACCGAATCGTTGCCGGCGGCGTCGCGGTGGCCCTCACGGCCGGAACCGGTGTCCGGCTCGGGGAACCTGGCCTGCGCAGCGAGGAACTCATCCGCGATGCCGACATCGCCATGCACGAAGCCAAGAAACGCGGCCGGGACACCCTCCTGGTCTTTTCCGCGGCCATGCACGAGGCCGCCAAACAGCGCGTCCACCAGGTGGCGGAGCTGAGGACGGCACTGGTGATGGACCAGCTCGAGCTGGAATACCAGCCCATCGTGGACCTGCGCACCGGAGCCATCGCCGGCGCCGAGGCCCTGATCCGCTGGCGCCACCCTGCCTTGGGCCTGCTGGCGCCGGATACCTTCCTCGAGGCCGCCGACGAGGCCGGGCTCACCGTGGAAATCGGCCACTGGGTTCTCCGGAACGCCATCGCGCAAACCGGCCGCTGGAAGTCCGATCCAGGGCTTCCCGCGGACTTCAGCACGCACATCAATCTCTCCCCAGCCGACCTGCACCACGTCGATCTGGCGCCCTATGTCGAAAGCCTGCTGGCCCGGCACGGCGTCGACCCCTGCCACGTCTCAATCGAGATCACCGAAACCGCCATCATGCGCGGCGGCCCGGAAGTGGCAGCCACCATGCAGTCACTCAATGACCTCGGCGTCCGGATCGAGATCGACGACTTCGGCACGGGCTATTCGTCCATCAGCTACCTGCGCACCCTCCCGGCCGCGCAGGCCAAGATCGACAAGTCCCTGCTCGACGGGCTAACCACGGACCGGCAACAGGAGACATTCGTCGCGGCCATCCTGCAACTGATCCATTCGGCCGGACTGGGCGCCGTCGCTGAGGGCATCGAGGACAGGGAGCAAGCGGACCGGCTCCGGCAGCTGAACTGCGAATTCGGCCAGGGGTACTTCTTCAGCCGTCCGCTGTCGGTGCCGGACATGACGGATCTGCTCGCGCACCGAGACGGTGCCGTCGCGTGAGCGGACCCGTTCCGGCGGGCACGCACAACGCGGACACGCACAGTACAGGCACGGACAAGACGGGCACGCACAGCACAGGCCCAGCGGGCATGCATAAGGCGGCGGACACGCTCCGGCTGGTGGCCAAGGTTGCGGCGTTGTCCCTGCACCGTCCCAGCCGCCCGGACCGGCGCTGGGATGCCTTCTGGCGCGGAGTCTCCCTTGGTTCCCTGAAGGAACCGATCATCTGGGATGCCGCCCCGGGCGCCGGGAACGACGAGATCCGGCGCCACCTGCAGGCCATGGCCAGCTCGATGGATACCAGCCTTCCCGTGATCGATCTGGGTTGCGGGAACGGCGCAATCACACGGCGGCTGACCGAAATTTTCCCCTCGGTCCTGGGCATCGACGTCGCACCCGAGGCCGTGGCAGCCGCGCGGTCCGCACACCCGCTCGTCCCGGGCCTGAATTTCCGGACGCTGGACGCCACGCAGCCAGCGGCGGCGGCCGCGCTCTGGCGCGAGCTCGGCGACGCCAACGTCTTTGTCCGGGGTGTGTTCCACGTCCTCAGCCGGCGCCGGCAGGAACGCCTCGCCGGCTCCGTCGAAGCCGTCCTCGGCACCCAGGGTCGGATCTACCTCGTCGAGACGAACGTCCCGGGCGGCGCGCTCCGCTACCTGCGGGGCCTGGGCGCCACGGGGAAGAAGATCCCGGGACCGCTCCGCCAGGCCATTTCTGCCCTGCCGAAACCGGGCCATTTCGGCGCGAGGCAACGCTCGCGTGTGTTCCCCGCGGACCGCTGGACCCTCATCGCGGAGGGTGCCACCGTCCTGAAGACAGTGCCGATGGAGGCCGGTGGACCGCCCGGCAGCATTCCCGCGTATTGGGCGGTCCTGGCCCGGCGGCCCCAGAACTCCGGGCCTCATACCTCCGGGAAGGTATCCACCCGCTGGTAGTCGCGCGGGACCACGACCATCGGAACGGGGAGCGCCCGCAGCACCTTGAAAGCCGTGCTGCCGATGAACAGCTTGTACTTCTCCGCCAGGCGGGAGGACCCGACGATCATGACCTCGCCGTCGTCCCATTCCAGGTCGTCGATTGCTTCCTCGATGGTGCGGCCGTGCGCGACCTCCACACTGACGTGGTGGCCCTCCGGGAGACGATCCGCGGCGGCGGCCAGAACGGTATTGGCGTGGATGTGGGCAGCGTTGACGTTTTCCCCGCCGTCCCCCTCGACGTCCAGTTCCACGAGGGAGACCAGCCGAAGCGGCACACCGCGGCGCTCGGCGGATTCGATCGCGACGTCGATCGCCGCCTCCGCGCCGACGCGCTGGCCGACGGCGAGGGTCAGACGCGTGATGGCTTCGGTCCGGCGGTAGCCGTGCGGCGCCAGTGCCACCGGAACCGGGGCGGCGTGCAGCAGGGCGTTGGCCACGTTGCCCACAGTATGGCGCTTAAACAGGCCATGGCTTGCGGCACCCACCACAATCAGGCCAGCCTTGTACTCGAGGGCGGCGTCGATCAGGCCGGCTGCGAAAGATTCCGCCTGCCGGACATGGAAGTGCGCCTCCAGCCCTTCAGGGACGAGTTCCATTCCCTGGCGTTCCGCGGTGAGGACCCGTTGCTCCGCGGCGCTGACCCGGTTGCCCTCCGGGTTCATCGCCACATAGGGCGTGTGCCGATCCACCACATGGACCAGGTCGAGGTGCGCTCCCTGCGCACGGGCCAGGGCCGACGCCAAGGCGACGGCGTCCGCGCCGCGTTCGGTGGGTGTATAGCCGACTACGTATCGCATGTGTGAACCCCTTATGGGTCTGTGGCAGAGGCCAGCTGCGCCCCGGGGATTCCGGGCGACGTCGGCCGGTCTGCGCTCCTGCAGTGGATAGGAACGACTCTAGTCCAGCGCGCCCCGAAAGGCGGTGACTATTGGCCCTGAGCAGCACAAACTTCTGGGTCTACGCTGGGATAGTCGAGGGGAGCCCGTCTCCTCCACGGTCACCCACAACTGGTCGGTGCCGGGGCCGGCCACGCCGTTCCACACGGACCACGAGAACCCCGTGCCGATCGCGCCCCCGCCGGCGGCACCGCTGCCAACGCTGCACGCGATCGGCGCGGGCCAGCACGCTTCCGACACTCCGCCGTATGACCAGCTGAGCTTCCGGTTCACCGGCGGCTTCCCCAGCTACGACGTCGAGGTTGTGCCCGAACTCGTCAATGACGGCAGCGGCCTGCCCATCCCGATGCCCGGCACGGTAAGCATCCTCGAGGTCACGTTCCGCGGAGCCCAGTCGCACACCGCGGACGGCACGGCCAGCACCGTGACCAGCGCGCCGGCACCGGCCGTCGGGTACCCGGCGCTCACCAGCTACGTCCCAGCCGGCGACTTCGAGGGCGTGCTGAGCTACGGCATCGGCGTCGGCCGTCCGATGAGCACGGTCCCGAAGACAAAGGTGCGCGTTATGGAGGTGGAGAAGATCGAGCAGGGCCAGCACCTGCATGTGGTGGCCCTCCAGCTGGACGCGACCGCCTGGAGATAGGACCGGCAGGAGCCGAACCACGGCGGAAACAACGGTGAATGGGGACCACGGAAAAATGCAGGAGCCGCGGACGGTATGTCCGCGGCTCCTGCGTTGCGTCGCCTGCTGCTAAGCAGGGCCGGTCGCCGGGAAGGGATTGCCTTCCCGGCAGCTTATTGGCGCTTGACTAGGCGTTGGCCTTGATGGCCGCGGCCAGGACCTCGAGGCCGTCCAACAGCAGCTCGTCGCTGATCACCAGCGGCGGCAGCAGCCGGATGACGTTGCCGTAGGTGCCACAGGTGAGGATGATGACGCCCTCCTTGAGGCAGGCTGCGGCGACGGCCTTGGTCAGCTCCGGGTTCGGCTCCTTGGAACCGGCCTGGACGAGTTCAATGGCCAGCATGGCGCCGCGGCCGCGGACGTCACCGATCACGGGCTGCTCCGTGGCGAGTTCGCGCAGCTTGCCGAGGGCGATCTCCTCGATGTGCTTGGCACGGCCGTTGAGGTCGTACTGCTCCATCGAACCGATTGAGGCCAGCGCGGCTGCGCAGGCCACCGGGTTGCCGCCGTAGGTGCCGCCGAGGCCGCCCGGGTGGACGGCGTCCAGGAGGTCGGCCCGGCCGGTGATGGCCGAGAGCGGCATGCCGCCGGCGATGCCCTTGGCCATGGTGATGATGTCCGGGACAACACCTTCGTGGTTCACGGCAAACCATTCGCCGGTGCGGCAGAAGCCGGACTGGACCTCATCGGCGATGAAGACAATGCCCTTGTCCTTGGCCCAGTCCGCCAGCGCGGGCAGGAACCCGTCGGCGGGGACAATGAAGCCGCCCTCGCCCTGGATGGGCTCGATGATGATCGCGGCAACCTGCTCGCCGCCAATCTGCTTCTCGATCATGGTGATGGCCCGCTTGGCTGCCTCGGCACCGGTGATCTCCGGGTTTTCCTCGCGGAACGGGTAGCTCATCGGCATGCGGTAGACCTCGGGCGCGAACGGGCCGAAGTTGGTCTTGTACGGCATCGCCTTGGCCGTCAGCGCCATGGTCAGGTTGGTGCGGCCGTGGTAGGCGTGGTCGAACGCGACGACGGCGTCCCGGCCGGTGGCCAGGCGGGCCACCTTCACGGCGTTTTCGACAGCCTCGGCGCCGGAGTTGAACAGCACCGTACGCTTTTCGTGGTCGCCCGGGGTCAGGCGGTTCAGCTGCTCGGCCACGGCGACATAGCCTTCGTACGGGGTGACCATGAAGCAGGTGTGGGTGAAGTGCTCCACGGCTTCCTTCACGGCGCCGACGACGGCGGGGTCCGAGGCACCGACGCTCGTGACTGCGATGCCGGAGCCGAGGTCGATGAAGGAGTTGCCGTCGACGTCGTGGATGATGCCGCCGTCGGCGTCGGCCACGAAGACCGGGACGCTGGACGCGACGCCGGCGGCGACGACCGCCTTGCGGCGCTCGGTCAGCGCAACGGACTTGGGGCCCGGGAAGTCGGCCTGGACGCGGCGTTTCTGCTCGAGCCGGTAGGTGATGTCATGTGCGGTGGTGGTCATGGGAA
>JBKPBZ010000028.1:0-62248 GCA_046727115.1 Actinomycetota bacterium
CCGGTAGTAGGCGGTCGGGTATCTGCGGGGGGTCGGGTAGCCCATCCGCCGATGTTACTGCGGTTACGCAGTGCGGCCCCCCTGTCCCTGGGAAGGCAGGAGGGCCGCTGGCTCCGCTGGTGGATCTAGGAGGGCGGTCAGACGTCGGGGGTGACCTCGGTCGGTTCACCGGCAGCGATGTTGAACCGCTCGGCCAGACCCGCGACAACGACGATCTGCAGGTCACCGGTGACGGTCTGGCCAGCGCCGGTGGCGTCTGCGTGGACGTTGGCGGTGCCGAGGGCGCCGACGGCGGCAGCGACGGCGGTGCCGTCGCCGTTGTCGGTGAGGTTGATGATGGTGGGGTCATCGACCGTGTAGGTGACGGTGGCGTCGGCCGGGGTGTCGACGGGGTTGCCTACCTCGTCGGTCCACTGGCCCGTGAGCGTCACTTGCATGTCGGCGGCAAGATCCATGATGGCGTCAGCCTTCCCTGTGGCGGTGTTGTACGGCGGCCCCTTGACCACCCGATCCGCGGGGGTCGTGGACCTGGGCACGCTGGCGTGGATGATGAACCGCCGTCGTGCTGCTCCCTTGACCAGCAGCTCCACCGACAGGGTTACGTCGCCCAGATCCAGCTTCACGCCCCGGACCCTACCCCGATTCGCTGACGCGAACCGGTGGTGACGGCCGCCCCGCCGGTTTGCACCGCCGATGGCGCGCCTGGCGACGGGTCCCCGATGGGGCAGCACCGGCGGTCGTCAGCCCTGATGCCGGCGCCGACCAGAATACGCGCACCGGCCCCCGCTCCACTGGGGATCGGGGGCCGGTGTTGTTGTCGTGCCGGCGGGGCGCTCAGCAAGCTGAGACACCGACCCCGTGGGGCCGCCCCGCCTTCATGGTGTAGGGGTGGGCGCATGTAGCGCCTGCGATCGGTCGGGCCTGACACCGCACTGGTGCACCAGCTCGCCCTTGGACTGGGCGCAGTCGACCAGGCCCGGACCGTGAGGCTACACAGTCCGCAGCTTGCCGCCGTTGGTCTGCTGCCACCCGAACGCCGGAACGTGGGCGTCGAAGTAGGCGACGGTGGTGCCGTTGACCACCCGGTAGCGCGCCCCGTCCGGTGCAGGCTCATCAGGGGCCAGCACAGCCAGGGGTTCCCCGGGGGTCGGGGCCTGGTAGTCGCCCGACGTGATCAGGTCACGGCCGACCGCTGGGGTCGACTGGCCGCAGCCGCAACCCATTACTGCACCAGCGCCTGGATGGTCATGTCGAACCAGAACCGGTGCCCCTTGTCGGTCGGGTGGACGGTGTCGGCGAAGAAGCCGGCGTCGTTCCATTTCTTGAACGACCGGCCCGCGGCCCCCCATACGTCGACCAGCGCCGCGCCCACGCCCTCAGCCATATCGGCGACCGCTGCGGCGATGTCAGCCTTGATGCTGCGGGTGTCGAACCAGTTGGCGAAGTGGGGGATGAGGAAAATGGTGTCCGGGGCGTAGGTCTGGGTGTTGCTGGACAGGTACTGGGACACGATCTTGGATGCCCCGTCCCGGTAGGTGGCGCCGCTGTAGTCGGCGCTGGCGGGGTCGTTGGCGCCCAACGGGATGATGCAGATGTCGGGGCGGCCCAGGCCGTTGGCTAGGAACGGTTCGTTGGTGGTGCCCGGGACCCCAGACCACGACGGGGCGTTCAACGTGAGGTCCATTGCGTTGGTGCCCGACGCGTTGGCGTTCGCTGACAGCGTCGCGGCGGTGGCGCTGGTCACCGAGGCGATGGTGGTGTCAGCGGGGATGCCGGTCCCGCTCAGGTACTTTCCCGCCATGTAGGGACGGAAACTGCCACCGGACGCTGTCGTGATCGCCGTGTTCCCGTTGGTGGTCGTGACGGCCGGGATGTGCTCCAGCACCGTGGCGGCGTAGTGGCTGGCGGCCCGCCCGGACTGGCCCAGCCGGTTGACGACGACCCCGCGGGTGCGGGTGGCCTGCAGCCCGTGGATGACCACGGTCCCCGACAGCCATTCGATGTCGACGGTGTGGGCGATGTCGGCGAGGCCGGTGGCGTTGATGTCGCCGGGTTCCTGCCCGAACGCTGTGGGTGGGGTGACGGTGGTCCAGCTGCCGCCGTCGACACGCCAACGGAACGAGCCGGTGACGTTGGCGTTGCGGTGGAAGATGCGGATGCTGGTGCCGTAGATGTTGGTCCACTGCAGCGTGGCGGTGGCGGTCGCCCGGGCGCCGCCGCCAGCGAACCCCATCTCACCTGTCCACGTCCCCGTCTTCACCGCGTACTCGTGCGACAGGTAGCCGCTGCCACCGTCACCCCAGTGGGTATGGAACCAGCCCTCCAGCAGCCCGGCATAGGACGTATCCCGGGGGTTGGTACTGCCCTGCCCCTGGGCGCTGATGCTGTCACCCCAGATCGATGCCTGCACCAGCCGACTCCCCACCTCGGCCCGCGCCCGCATCTGGCGTAGCCCGTAACCGGACGGGATCGTGATGAACGGCTTGGACGTCGGCAGCGCCTGGGTCAGAGTCTGCAGCAGCTCATTGTCAGTGACCACCTCACACCCCTAGGGCGCGGCGCACCCGGTCTGCTGGGTTGCGGCCGGCGGCGTCGGTGACCCAGCGGACGGCCGCGGCGCGCCGGTGGGCGTCCGGGTCGTGGCCAGGGGGCTGCTGGTAGCGGACCGGCACTGAGGAGGCGACGAGGGTGCCGTGGTCGATCGTGATGTTCGCTGCGGCAGCGGTCGCGAACCCGGGTGACGGGACCAGCAGGGTGGCGACCAGTTCAGACCAGCCGGGCCGGTCCGGGTGGGGTTGCCAGTCGCCGCTGCAGCGGCACATCAGCGCCCGGGCGACCTTGTCGGCGCTGACGCCGGGGAGGAGGGCACCGGCGATCCAGATGCCGCCCAGGGTGCGGTCCTCGCCGACAGCGACGGCGCCGATGATGCTGCACGCGTTGTCGTAGTGCTCTCGGGCCACCTGGTGGTTGGCGCGCTGCATGGCGGCGTGCCCGCAGTCCATCGTCAGGGGGCCGGCGGGGATGCGGCCGGCGTCGGTCATGGTGCCGGGACCCATGAACCGGTCGTAGTCGACGTTCCCGAACGGGGCCTCCAGACGGCTACCGGACCGCGCCCAGGCCCGGTGACCGGTGCCCAGGGGGGCCAGCAGCCCCCAGATCCGGCCCTCGGGGCTGATCGTGAGGCCAGCACCCATGGGGACATCATGCGGGGCCTCGAACCACGCAGCCGGCGGCAGGTCCCGCAGCTCGATCGTGTACGCCGCGGCGGTGACCGCCTGGACCATGTCGGCGGGTGTGACATCAGCCGTTAAATTTTTACCCCGAATGTCACACCGGCAGGACGACGTGCCTCCGCACCCGCAATCGTGGGTAGCGGCGGCCGCCATCTCTATCGGCGTCTCCTCGTCCTCCGGGTCCGGGCCGTCCGGTGGGGTGCCGTAGCCCAGGGCATCCAGCAGTTCTGGTGTCGGTTCGACGGTGGCGTCCGCCTGCGCCGGGGTACTGACCGCCGTCAGCTCAGCCACATTGGCGCCGTCGATGTGCGCCCGCAACGGCTCGAACACTTCCGTAGACGGGGCCGGGTCGTCCGGATCAGGTTCCGGGCCAGGCTCCGGCCAATCCAGCGTGACGGTCGCCCGCGTCTCGTCCGCCCCGATGCTGACCCACCGCGCGAACCCCTCCGCTACCTGCCGCCCGAACTCCTGCCCATCCAGGCTGCCCAGGTCCAGCTGGACGAACCCCCAGTGGTTGTCCCCGTCCTCGACCACCCGGGTGACCAGACCCACGGGCACAACCACAGGCTGGCCGCCGTGGGCGCTGCTGTTCTTCTGCCAATGAAACGCGAACGGGGTGTCCCGGTACGTCAGGTTGGTGAAGATGCGGCCGGTGTCGTTCAGCCCCGTCGCCTTGCCCTCCACATGCATGAGGCTGCGCAGGTGCTCACCGGGCTGCGGCGGGGGGCCGTCACCCATCCCGGTCGGGGCGGGTGACGCTGCGGTCAGGACCATCGCGGCCCGGATGTGGGCCATGCGGTCATCGAACTCGGCCTGGTCCATGGGGGCCTCCGTGGCGGTCAGGGCGCTGAGCGGATAGTCGTACGCGGTGGAGCCGTAGGTCAACCGGATGCGGTCGAACACGATCGGCCCCTCATAGCCCTGGGCGAGGGCCAGGATGCTGCCGGCGGGCGGGTTGTAGGCCAGGCACATGTGCGCGACCCAGGGGGCGTGCTGGGTCGGCCAGAACGGTTCGCTGGCCCCGTCGTGCGCCGCGTACTCGACCGCATGCCAGGCGACAGCGTGGACGGGGTCCAGCTGAGGGCCGCCGATCGACAGGACCAGGGACGGGGTGTCGCCGGTGGTGTTCCACACCGCGGCACCGAACACCCGGGCATCGACAGGCGGCAGTCCCGCAGCGATCTCGGCCACGTACTGCTGCAGCTGGGTGAACACGCCCTGGGGCATCGCCGTAGCCTCACCCAGGAAGGCGAGGGTCAGGTGCAGCGCGTCGGCGGGTTCGGCGCCGTCGGTGTCCAGGACCCACGCCTGCGGGTCGGCGGGCACCAGGGCGATCATGGCGCCGGTGTGCGGTTCACCGGTCGTGGTGTCCACCTGGGGTGGGCCGACGTCAGCGACGATCGTGCCCTCAAGCGTGGCGACGTGTCGTGGCGCGGGTCGATCGAAGACGAGGTCGTGTTCGATGCTGGCGGCGGTGATGCCGCCCTGGCCGCGGCCCGTCTGGTCCAGGTCCATGCCGTCGGCGGTGTCGACGTACAGGGTGGTGCACCGGCAGTTGATCACCTCACCAGCCGGACCGGCAGGGTCGCCGGGCACCCGAAGATGGGCGTCCCCGACCTGGAACCGGTCACCGAACGGGACGACCTGGCCGTCAGCGTGCCGGTGGCTGGGCCGGGTCCGGTTGTCCATCGTCGCCAGCCACTGCTTGAACGGCGGCGCGTCGTCGCCCATCAACGCCACCCGGGCGTCCGCACCCAGGTTGCTGGCCGCAATCACCTCGGTGCGCGCCAGGGCGTCGGCGGCGTTCCGGGACAGGTCAGTGACGTCCCTGATCCGTGCCCGCAGATCCTCGATGCCCTCCCCGGCAGCGAACCCGACGACCAGCTCATCACGGGCCGCTGTCCAGGCGGCGTCACCCAGGGCGTAGAACCGGGGCCGGGCGTTCGCCAGGTAGTCGGCGGCGGTCTGGTCGAGCATCGATTCGCCAGCAGCAGCCAGGTCCGGGACAGGTACGCCCAGCGCGGCGACCTGTTCAGCGGCCTGGCGTGCACCCAGCCGGTAGACGTTCCGGAAGTAGGGGGCGACCGTCTCATCCACCTCGGCATGCCAGCCGGCGCTGAGAGCGGCCAGGTCGTCCAGGTTCGCTGCCGCCTGCCCACCATCCTCAGGTCCAGCGGCGGCGGTGATGCGCCCGAACCTGGCGGCGATGCCGTCGAGGAGGCCGCTGAGGTGGGACAGCATCATGGCGGCGGCCGCGGCCTCCAACGCCATCACCCGGCGGCGGTGTTCGTCACGGATGCTCATGAGGCCACCACCCGCAGCACCAGCTCAGCCGGCGACATGACCGGGGCGGCGGTCAGGTAGCCCTGTAGCAGTTCCCAGCTGTGTGGGCGACGCTCGGCTAGGAGGCCACGGACGTAGCCGTCCAGGGCGTCAACCAGCGGCCCCTCCGGCACCCCCAGTTGCGCGGCGATGACGGGGGCACGGTCCCAGGCGCCGTCTAGTAGCCGGTCGACCGGTTGTAGTTCGGCGGCGACGCACACGGTGTGGACGTCGGGGGCCGCTACGTCTAGGTCGGGGGCGAGGCGGCGGCCGGGGGACCGGCGGGCCATGGCCTGCCGCAACCGGTTCCCCGCCTTCTCCAACACCCGGTACACCATCGCATCGGCGGCGGCGACCAGGGCCAGGTCCACCCCCGCGGCCTCCGGGCGGTCCTCACGGGACGGGGCTGGGGCACTGGGTTCGGTCGCTGGGACGGGGGCGAGCGGGGCCGGCGGCTCCTCCTCCGCTGGCTGCGGGGCCGGGCCACCAGGCGGCGTGGCGACGGTGGCCGGCGGCAGCTCACCCTCCTCGACCACCCCCAGGTTGACTAGGGCGGCGCGGGTCAGTTCGGGGTCCGGGTTGTTGTCCAGCACCTTCAACCAGATGCGCTGGTTCCGTTCGTCACCCGACGGCGGGTCCCATTCCGACAGGCCCGTTTCCTGCCGGTACGCGTCGCCGCTGATCTCGATCCGGTCCCACGCGTCCTTGGCGTCCATCGACTTGTCCGGCTTCGCCGTCAGGTCGCTGATGTCGTACCACACCAGGATCTGCTCGCCGTCCGCCCCCACCATCTCCTGGCCCTCGGTCGCCCGCATCAGCATCCCCGGGTCCTCAGGCAGATCCATGGCCTGACGCAACCGGGCCTCACCCAACATGGCCGGGGTCAGATAGCCCTTGGTCAGGCCATCGCACACCAGCTCCAGGTTCGGCACGACGTGGATCTTCGTACCCTCCTCCGCCGTCGCCTGCTTCCCCCAGTGGTTCTCCTGTTCGCCGGTCATCGACCGGACGGGCATGTCCATGGCGGTGCCCAGGCGCTGGATCAGTTCGTTACGTAGCTCCAGCGCATGTTCATCGAACGGGGAGAAGAAGTGGACGGGGCCGATCTTGCCCAGGTGGTCGGGCTTCACCTTGAACGGGAACGGAGCGAACGCCGCGGCGCTAGCCCGGTTCTTGATCGGCGCCACGAACGTCTTCAACAGCTCCTCAATGAACGCCTCGAACCCGCCGGGGAAGTCGAGGTCGTTGGGGAGGGGCAGGAGGCCGGCACCGGCCAGGCGGCTGGTCGCCATCGACTCGATCGCCTGGGTGAGGAGGGACAGTTCCCGCAGGATCGGCAGCGCGCCCCGTACCGGGCTGTCGGGGCGCCAGTGCCGCTGCGGGTCCGGGCGCCACACCTTCACCACCAGCCCGTTGGGACCCAGGTTCATCCAGTCGTTGGTCTGGTCGCCGGTCTGGACGTCGTACGTGTACCGGCCGTCCTCGGTGCGGATGTTGGGGCTGAGGCGGATCTCGTCCGCGTCCCTGACCTGGAACGTGGCGCCACCCCAACGCTGGTCGGGGGCATAGCCGACGAGGTAGCCGGCGCCGGGGGTCATCAAGTAGGTGGCGAACGCCCGCAGCAGCGCCGATTGGCCGCCGATGCCACCGGCCAGCTGGGCGACATAGGCCGACGCGGGGTGGGTGTCGGGCAGCGGTTCAGGCTCGGCTGCAGGGCTGTCGCGGCGGGCTGCGAACAGGCGGGCGCGGCCCATGTTGTTCCCCAGCCACATCTCGGCGTAACGGACCTCGCCCGTCGTGTCGCGGTAGTGCCAGGCGTCCTCCGCCCACGCCTCAGGTTTCGGGGCGTCCTGGACGGTGGCCTGCAGGATCTTCGCTGCCGCCGTCATGCCGTTCACGGGGGCCGGTCGGGCCTTCCGTAGCCGGATGAGGTCGCCCACGCTCAGTCGCCCTTCGCCTCATGCGTCTCCTGGCCCACGATCCACCCGGCGGCATAGGCGGCGGTGGGCCAGACGAGGAGGGGGGCGGGCAGGTCGTAGCGCCAGGCCGTCAGGGCGGTGATGATGCCGGCGACCCAGACGCCCATGCACCACGGGCAGCTGGTCAGGTAGTCCTGCCAGTCGCCACGTGCAGCGGCCCAGGATCGGGCGATCGCGATGGGCGGGAACGCGTCGGCGACGAGGAGGCGGGTTACCCGTGCTGTGGCTAGGCACACCAGCACGATCAGCAGCGGGGCACTCATTGGGTCGTGAGTGTAGAACGCGTACCGCGCGACCGTGGGGTTACGGAGGGGGGACGGCCCCCGGGCAGGGGTCCGTAACCGTGCCCGGGGGCCTGATGGGGACCGGACAGGTCCGTGACCGGGATGCTAGCCCGGCACGTCGGCCGTCACCGTCTCCAGGATCTCGGCCAGCCGGTGGGCCTGGCTGATGGGCAGACTGACGCTGATGCGGTCGGTGCCGTGGCTGAACCGGCCGGCGGCGACCCCGACCGCTATGAATGTCGCATCCAGTCGGGTCGATGCCTGGGTGGCAACCTGGGCTTCGGCCTTCCACTTCTCGTACCTGTCCGCCTTCGGCTGGAACGGGGTCAGGTCGCCAGGCCTGTACCACCGGTTCGTGTAGAAGCTGTCGGTGGATTCGTCGCCTGGCGGGATGACGGCCCCGGACTGATAGTCCAGCTCCTCGACCCTGCATTCCCGGACGGCGCGGCTGCCGGCGAACAGCCGGCGGGGTTCGATCGCGGTGACGCGCAACCGGCAGGGCTGCTGATCGCTGCCGGAACAACTGATCGTGACCTCATCGCCAACGGCGACCTCGGTGATCCTCATGACGCATCACCGCCCACAGCCGGGATGTACTGCAGCTCCGCCTTGATCGCCTCGGCCATTGCCACCCTGACCGGATGCGGCCACCGGTGGATGATGCCCTCCCAGCTATCGGCGACGGGGTAGATGGCAGTGGTCCCGCGGGCAGCCCACCCGGACCATGTGTCGGTGGCGGCCTCGTAATTGACGGCGTAGTCGCCGTGGCCGTCGGTCGTGTACGGGGCCTGGGTCCGCCATTCAGCCCGCTGGGTGCTGACCTGGAACAGGACCGGGACGTCCCCGATCACATGGGCGTGGGTGCGGGGCTGGCCGGCAGGCCACTGGGTCAGGTCGAGGGCGGTCATGCCACATGCCGATGCTGCTCAGGATGCACGGTGTACTGCTCACAGGCCGGGCACCAGGTTCGGGGGCCGCATGTGGGCGAACCACAGGTGCAGCCGGTACAGCCATTCGGGTAGAGGCAATCCTCGGGGTAATGGTCCATCGACAGCGGGCAGCTGCACCGCTGATCGATTGAGGCCATGGTCATGGTGTCTCCCTTCGGGTGGTGGTCCCCCACCACGCCCAGCCCGTACTCGCGCCTACCTGCACTGACGCCCGTTGCCCCTGGCACAGCAGCCTGACTGGTTGACCGGTGGGGCGGTGGACCGTTGAGGGGAGGTACTGGCAACTGGTGCGTCCTGACGGATCTACGTGGTGGGGGAACCACAGGTTACCGCGCTAACAGCCGGTAGGGAAGGGCGGACGCGCAGCGGCCCCTACCCCCGCACTTTGGGCCGCGGCTGGGTGCAGTTCAGGGCGTGATCCAGCCCGCATGCATGGCAGGGCCGATACGGGTTGTCCGCTGTCGTGTCGCTGCCGGCGCACCCGCAGGCGGGCAGCAGACAGCCATCGACCGGGGTGACCCACCACCGGCGCCCACACCACGGGCAGCGGGACCGGCCACCATTCACCGTCCCGGGCGGGGCCGGGGTCGCCATGAAATCGAAGAAGGCCTCCAACTGCCGGCGCAACACCAGCTCGTCCTCATCGAACGGATACGACGTCTCGTTCCACATGATGGCGTCCAGCTCAGCCACCGTGAACGGGCCGTGGAAGTAGCGCTGGTGGGCGACCTGCTCGACCAGCTGGCAGATGAGCATCAGACCGGGTCCCCGTGGACCGGGCAGTGGGGATCTTCGTAGCCGAGGGCGATGGTGCAGGTGCAGGCCGGCGCGACAGTCATGCCGCGGGCCTCCGCCCACTCAGCCGTGGCCTCGCTGATGCCTAACGGCCGGACGGCCACCGCCTGGGCCGCAGACGATGCCGGCCAGGTCGGCAGCATCCGCCACTCAGCATCCAGGCGGTTCAGGGCCTCAGCTACGTACGGACCCCACCCTGGGTCCACGGTGCCGATCAGGACGTCATCGCAATAGATCGTCCGGTCACCGAGGGTCCGGCCGTACCGGAACCGGGCAGATTGACCAGTGGTGGGCGGTTCAGCCCTCGGGATGGGCGGCACATCCCTGGTCATGTTGTCCAGCTGATCGGCAGCCCTCAATGCACCCTGCACAAACACCTCCGCCAGATCAACGATGGCGGTCGGCCCCATGGCCTCCAGTTCTGCGGCCTCAGGGACCCCGAACAGGAACCCTGGCTGCTCAGCAGGGCCGGTGCGGTCGAGACGCAGCGCGGCGGTGAGCTGGCCACTGGGACTGACCACGTCACCGACGCTGGCCCGCCAGGCATGCCCGGGATCGCGGTCACGTAACAGCTGGTGGATGGCATCCAGTAGGCCGGGGTAGTCGCGTTCGGTCACCATGATCCGACATCCATCCCGGCAGCGTGGGCACGGCTGCGCAGCCAATCGGCGGCCGCCCCTGCCACTGTGATGCCCACAGCGGCCCCCAGGATGCCCCAGGCGACGATCCTGGCCATCCCCCGGGGGGAACGGGTGTAGAACGCCGGTAGGGGCCGTGGGGCCGTGCTGGGGGTCCCGTAGACCTGCTGCAGGAGTAGATCGGCCTCGTCGTCGCCGATGTGCGGCGCGAACCGGGACGTCACGATCGCCCCGCCCTGCTCAGCCTGGAACGCGTGCCGGCGGCAGACTGGAACGGTGTGGTCGGGTGTGTGGGCGTCCAGGAACGCGATCCGGCCGCACAGCCCGATGCCCTCGTCAGCCAGCCAGCCGCAGCGTGTGGCAGGCCCACCCTCCTCGGGTGGGACATGGGCGGGCCGGCGGCCGTCGCGCATCGCCCGGGTGCGGTCGCCCATCAGGACGCCGCCCGTTCGATCGTGATGTGCAGGAGATCGCCGACGGTCGGGACACCCCCGCGGTCAGGATGCGCCCAGTAGCCCAGCTCAACGCCAGTCTGGTTGCCGTCGGCGTCATAGCTGTGGGCGGTGATCCGCACGCTGCCGCTGCCGATGCTGGTACCGATCATCGACGCCCTGGCCTCATCCACCATCAGGGTCACGCCCTCGGCGTTGCTGCTGATCATGACGGCTGCCACCGATCGGCCATAGCTCGGCCGTCGGGGCAGTAGATGTGCCCGCCCCGGGCCTCACGGCCGGTGGTGACGCGGTACCAGGCCCACGACCCGACCAGCAGCGCTCCCAGGGACGCTGTCAGGGCGGCCGGCACCGTGACGAACACGGCGGCCACCACAGCGACGACGACCAGGGCGATGGCGGCGCGGGCCAGGAACCGGCGCATCCGGTGGTCCCGGGACCGGACCTTGATGGTGATGACGACGCCGCGCATCACGACTTCCCGGTGATGTGGCCGGGGTGCATGTTGACCGAGCCTCCGGCGGCCCAGATTTCCTGATCTGTGACGTTCCGGATCTCCGTCATTTGGCCGCGGGGCTGGTTGTTGTCGCCGTTATTTCGGGGCTGATTGTGCTGGTGGGAGGGCATGTTTCTGTGCTTTCGGGTTGGGGTTTGGGTGGTGGTGGGGATGTTACTGGGGTTACGGGGGCCGATGGGGGTGGCGGCCGGCCCCCGGTGGTGGGGTCAGGGTTCGGTGAAGGGGCAGGTGTCGTAGTAGATGCTGCTGGATCGGGCGATGTATGGGGGGTCGACCTGGCGGTAGGCCTGCCAGCAGGCCTGTCGGCCGGTGTCGGTGCGGTGGGCCTGGCAGTCGTAGATGACGACGTTGGGGTAGAGGGCTGCGGCCCATGAGTGGTCGATGCTGTAGGCGCTGTTGGGGCGGGTGTACGCGCAGGACCACAGGCTGTAGTTGTCGAAGTTGTGGAGGGCGCGGGTGCCGGCGGCTGGGGTGGTGGGGTGGTCGGCGACCTGGGTGTGGGTGGTGTCGGCGTGGACGGGTGTCGGGTCAGCGGTGACCGTGAGCGCGAGGCCGATGGTCAACGCCAGGACAGCTATCAGTCGTTTCATGTGTTCTCCCTTGTTGTCGGTTTCGATCGTGCCGCTCACGTCGGCTCCTGGGTGCTGTCGGCCGTACCCTCAGCCCGCCACTCGTCGGCTGGCTGGAAGTCGACGTTGAGCGCGTTGGCGCACTCCCTGTCCTCGTCTCGGTCGCCGACGAACAGCGCCATGTACGGCGGGTAGATCTCGCCTGAGTGCTGTTCGGCGAGTGACAGCACGGTTTCGATGGCGAGACCGGGGCGGGGCTTGCGGCACCAACAGCGGGCCATCTCGGGATGCTCGGCGTCGGGGTGGTGCTGGCAGAAGGCGATGCGGTCGAAGAGTCCGGCGCATTGGCGCTGGGTTTCCACCATGGCTGCTGCGACCCGGGCGAACGGTACGAGTCCGAGGGCGATGCCGCCCTGGTTCGAGACGCCGATGATGCGGCCGCCGGCCCGCTTCCAGAGCCGCATCCGTTCGACGGCTTCGGGGAACACGACGACGTCCTCGGGGCCGTTCACGAACCGGCCGAGCTCGTCGTCCTTGCCTTGACGAACGGTGCCGTCGATGTCCAGGTACAGCACGGGCACGGCGCGCTCACCCACGGTCGGCCGTCCCCTCAGCGAGCACCACGGCCACGAGGGTGCCGGGCGGGACGTCGAGGTTGAAGCACTTGAAGCTGAGGTCTTCCCAGCCGGGCATGTCGGTGAAGGGCAGCGTCTCGCCTTCCCGCAGCACCTTCGGTTGCGTCTCGGCGAGTAGGGCCATCACGGCGTCAGCCAGCCGGTCGCAGTCCATGTCGCTCAGGCTGTCGGCGTAGTAGCCCGAGCGCTGGATCCCGCACTCGTACAGGGCATCCGACACCTGCTCTCGGGTGGGTCCGCTCATGACGGACCGCCCTCTCCCCCAGCGGGGTCAGCGGACGGGCGGTGGCCGAGGGGTCGGGCCTCGTGGAATTCGATGTCGCCACGCAGCACGCACTCGACGCCCCGGCCGCCCCGCGCGATCGAGGAGACGCGGTGCAGCTCGTCGTGGTTGTCCACTGAGCGCTGGCAGTGCGAGCAGCGGCCAGAGAGCGACACGTCGGCGTCGTCGTAGACCAGGAGCGAGCGGTCCATCACGTGTCCGTCTCCGGGGTCCCAGCCGGCGAGGGGCCGGCGATGTAGGCGGTAGGTGCTTCCCTAGCGGCCCGGATGCGGGCCTGATCCGAGCTGATCATCTTGCGCCGGACCCGTTCCTGCGCTTCCGGCGACAGGTGCGCTTCCGGGACCTCCTGTGATGGCCGGAAGTCGAAGCCGCTCTCCAACGGCTCGCCTGGTGGGGTGGGGGTGGGGGTGGGGGTGGGGGTGGGGTCGTCGGCGGTGGTCATGGCTGCCATCAGGCGGGCACGGCGGATCGGGGAGTTGTAGTCGTCGTCCATGCGGCGGCAGATCGCCAGGGCCTCGCCCAGCGTGACGGCCATCAGCGTCGCCCCAGCGGGATAGCGGCGTGTTGGCCGCGGCGCACGGCTGGGCGCCCGCAGACGGGGCAGTCCGGCCGGCGCCCCGTGGCCGGTGCTGTCCAGCCACGGGCATCAGCCGTACAGACCCACGTGTTCACCATCGTGAACTCGTTCCCTCCGTCAGTGGTGCCGCCCAGGCATTCGTCCATGCGCCACCAGGCCGATCTACGCCCGGGCGCGGCCGGCGAGGACAGCGCGTTCCAGTTCGGTCAGGTCCCACACCGCCATCACGGCCCACAGGTCACCGCGGATGTGGCGGAGGAGGGCGGGGTCACGGGGCGGGGTCAACGTCCACCTCTCGACCTCCCACAGGATGTGGAAGCGGCCGAGGCGGGGGCGGCGCGGCCGGTGCTCGGGCGGCACCATGGGGACCAGGGTCTGGGCGCGCCACTGCCGGTTCGTGATCGAACGTGGGGCCGAGACGTTGACCTGGACACGGTGCAGGCCCACCTGGGCGTGGCCACGGTCGAACTGCTCAGCACAGAACGTGATGCCCCAGCTGCCGCGGTCGCCGGTCCAGCCGTCGGTGCGGACCCAGCATTGGGTGGCGTCGGCGCGGACGACCGCCAGGCGGGGCAGGCCGTTCGGGAACCAGCCACCGGCCTCGATGGTCTGGGACATGGAGATGACGGGGAGGCCCCGGGCGACGGCCCGGTAGCCGGCGGCGATCGCCGCGTCCTCGGCGTTGCGGTCGTGGCGCAGCGACTCCTCATAGATAGCCAGCCGTGCGGCCGCCTCGTCCGGGTCGATGTCCAGGGTGGCGAGGTCCATGGGTGATGCTCCTCAGTCGGTGTTGAAGATGGCGGCCAGGGCGTGCCCGGCGGCAGCGGATCGAGGGTGGTTGGGGCAGCGGGGCCAGTGGCGGCCGATGCGCGCCTGATCGCGGGGGCAGCCGCAGGGGGCCAGGCCAACCTGGGCGGTCGCTGCATCCATATCGGCGGCCACCCGGTCGACGGTGCGGTGGTAGACGGCGATGGCGTCGGCCAGGGTGCGGTCACAGCTGGCGATCAGACCCAGCGCTGTGGCGATGCTGTCGCCGAGGGCGAGGGCGATGTCGTCGTCGGTCGGGCGGCGGTGGTCGGTGGCGGTCATCGGTCGCTGGTCGTGACGACTTCGGGGCATGTCTGGGTGTCGTGGCCGGTGATGGCGCGCAGGGTGCCGACGGCCAGGACGGCGGCGACAGCGACCGCGATGACACCGACGATGGCGAGCATGAACGACCCCACGCCGTCCTCGTCGTCGCGTTTACGTGCAGCGTCCTGGTCGGTGTGGGATGTCATGACGGTGCCCCGATGATCTCCAACTCCCTGGTGTCCGGGGGTTGGGGGCCGCAGAACGGGGCCGGCGGGTCCTCGAACGGTGCCGGGAACAGGGTGGTGCCCCATGGGCGGGTGGTGACCGGCCGCTGCCACGGCGACGCGACAGGGGTGAGGGTGCGGTACATCTGCTCACCGGGCGGGGTCGTGACCACCCAGTTGCCCCAGGCGCCACCGAACGCCGGGCTGGCGCAGCGGCCGCGGCGGGCGCGGGCGGCAGCTAGCTGCCCGCCGATGGGCCGCTGTATGGCCGCTGGGGCGTCCTGGGTGATGTCGATGATGGCGCACCACACCAGGGCGCCTGCGATGCACCACAGGGCCACCAGGATGGGGATCAGGGCCTGCTGTAGGTCGCTGCTCACTGCAGATCCTCCGTGATGGTCGCGAAGATGAGGGCCACGATGATCATGGCCACGATGACCCCGATGGCCGGATAGGTGGCGATGACGGCGGTGACAGCCGACACCATGGGGCTGATGACCTGCTGGATCACGTAGCGGATCAGGTCGGGGATCATGTCGGTGCCCCCTGGCGTGGCAGTTGCTCGCTGAGATTGTCGATGCGGGACAGGTGCCCGTCGATCCGTCCCTCGGGGTTCGTCAGGGTGCTGGCGTACAGCATGGCCTCGATGATCAGTCCCAGCTCGGACAGCATTTCAGACACCGTCCGGTCGCCGGTGTGGTCGTAGGCCTGGGTGACCAGATGCGCGACCTCGGCCAGCATGATGCCGACGTGGCGGGACAGTGCCAGTTCGGCCAGGGCGGCGGCGGCCGGGTCGGGTTCGCCGTCGCCGCGGATGACCTGCAGCTCAGCCGCGCGTTCACGTAGCCGGGTGCGCTGCCGGTCCAGGTCCGGGTCCTCCGGGTAGTAGCCGGTGGTCGCTGCCAGCAGATCCTGGAAGCAGCGGGCCTGGGGTGCGGTGAGTGACACCTCGGCGCCCTGTGGACTGGTGGCCACGGCATCCGCGTTGCATTGGATCGAACGGACGCGGTCGGTGCCAGCTGCGTAGACGCGGACCTGCCGGTGATAGCGGCTGATCGTCACCCAGATGGTGTCGGTGCTAACCATTACCGGCCCTCACGCGATCGGCCGCGGCCTTCAACCGGGCGGTGCGGGCGGGGCTAGCGACGTCGTTGTGGGTGTCGGTGTAGCTGCATCTGCCGCAGCAGGCGCGCCCCTCGGCGAATATCAGCTCGTCACAGGTGTGGATGTCGGTGCGGCAGTTGGTGCAGGCGATGGCGGTGCCGGGTGCGGCGATATAGCCGACGGGGGCCGGCAGGGCCGGACTGGGCCGTAGAGCGGCACGGCCCAGCGCGGCGGTCATCATCATGGCCAGCTTGTCCAGCCGTTCAGCCCTGGTCCCCTCCGTAGTGTCGTCGGGCACCAGGTGGTGCTGGATGTCGCGGAGGAGTTGGAGGGCGGCAGCCAGATCGGCAGCCTCGGTAGTGGTCAGCAGGTCGCCCAGGGCCTTGGCCCGGTCGTAGTCCGGTGTCTCGGTGAACGCCTCGAACGGGGTGGTGCCCATCAGGTGTAGGTCCCTGTGGTGCGCAGCGGGGCGGTGCCCGGCCGGCGACGGGTCCTGGTGCCCTCGGTCCGCAGCTCGGTGACCGGCATGATCTTGTCGCCGGACGTGGTGCGGATGCGGGCATGGGTCTTGCCCATCGACAACACCTCGACGTTGACAGCCATGGTGTCGGTGATGTTCCAGATGGCGGTACGCATGGGTAGTGCGCCTCCCTCGGGTTAGGGGTAGACCCCAACCGTACCGCGCTAACGCAGGGGTGCGCAACCGCGCTAACCCACCGATCTGTCAGCCCATCCCTTGGCGTAATCGGCCATGGGGACGGTGAGATCAGGCATCAGGAACGTGGCCGCCCACACCAGGGCGTCCATGCGATCGGGGGAATCGGGGTCCAGGGGGGTCCAGAAGCACTGCTGTTCCTCTAGCTGCGGGAACACGCCGACATGGTGGCAGCGGCCCTGGCCGGCGTCGTAGAGCATGGCGACGGGTTCGGCACGCACCCGCTTACCACGGCTGGCCCGTACCTCCTCCACCGGGATGTTGGTGGCCTGCACGTGGATGATGTCGGGGACCAGCGCGGCCCCAAAGTTGACCTCGGCAACCACGCAGTCGGCCTCGTGGTAGTTGTAGGCGTCGATCACGACCTTGGACCACACCTCGGGCCGCAGCGCACACGACAGGTCGTCCAGGACGTAGATGTGCTGGCGGCCCCGGGCGTCGGGTTCGCGGGCCAGGCCGACCACGACGATGCCGCATTCGTCACGGCCGTCGCTGCCGGATGGGTCGACACCGATGACGACGCGGGACAGGGGCGGGACGTCGGCCGGGTGGTTGACGCGCCAGCGGTGGATGATGTCGGCCGTCCACAGGGCGCCCTCTACCGAGTCGATGACCTCCCCGTAAATCTCCTGGGCTGCCAGGCGCGTGCCGCCGTAGCGGCCCACGACAGCCTGGATGAACTCGGGCGGCAGGTTGGCGCGGTTGTCGAGGAGAGATCCGCGGCTGATGGCAGTGGGGCCATGCTTGCTGGCCAGCAGGTCGCGGATGACAGGGACCGGTTTGGGGGTGGTGGTGACGACGGCCTGGGGGATCATTCCCGGCGGGCATTCACCGCGCAGCGCCAGCTCAGCGTTCGTGAATACGGTGTTGCCGACGCTGTCCACCTTGTGCTTCCACGCCGCTGTCTCGTCCATCCACAGGGTGTTGAAGTTCCGGCCGCGGGGTCCCTCGGGTTCGAGGGCGGTGTGGACCTCGAACTGGGTGATGTGTTCCTGCCCGTCGACCATGATGCCTAGGGATGGTTCGAGGGTTGAGGCTGCGCCGATCCAGCGGTGGCCCCGGCGGCGGACCACCTCGCGTAGGCCGCTGATGCCGCCGATCTGCAGGGCCTTGACGTCGTCGTTGTTCTGGCCGATCAGGCCGACCAGGTGGGTCATGCCGGCGATGGCGAACGCCTCGGATCTGTCGATGACCCATTCGGCGCCGGTCCGGTTCTTGCCCCACCCGCGGCCGGTGACGATGACCCACCAGCGCCAGGCCCAGTCGGGGGCCAGCTGTTCGGGGCGGGCACGGACAGCCCAGCTGCGCCACAGCGCCTCCAGTTCGTCCTCGCTGTAGCCGGCGAGGATCGCATCGACGTCCTCGACCGGTAGCTCAGCCCACTGTTCGATCAGGCTTTGGCCCACCGTGCTCCTGTTGCCAGGCGGCCATGTCGGCCGCTGACGGTGAGGGTAGGGCCTCGGTGACGCCTGGCGTCAGCTGGAACCCCAGGTCACGTAGGTGCTGTTCCAGGACACGGCGCAGATACTCGGACGGGCTGGGGACACCGGTGGTGGCGCATAGCCAGTCCACGATGCGGCGGGTGGGTTCTGGGACACGCGTCGCGATCGTGGTGGTCGACTGGGTGTAGCGGGGCTGGGGTGTGGCGCCCATCTACGGGATCGGACGGCAACGGAACCGGTGGCCCAGGGATGTCAGCCAGGATCGGCGGCCTAGGCAGCGGCCGCAGCGCGGCAGGGGCCACAGCAGGTCCGCTAGGACGCCCAGAATGACCATGGACGCCGCGGCAGCCAGGTGGCCCATCAGAGGTCGTCGGGGACGGTGTCGGGGAACGCCTGGCCGATCTGTTCGGCCTGGTGGCGGATCGACATGGCCTCGTGGGCTGCGGCGGACCAGCGGTCGACGCCGCGCATGTTGATCGTGAACCGGCGGTCGGGGCCGTCGTCGTTTTCGCTGTCCGTCCACCACTCCAGCTCCACCTCACGGACACCGCCTAGGACGTGCTGGGCGGCGGCGGCCATGGCGAGGAACGGGTCCGTGTCGGCGGGGTGGGTCATGCTGCTGGGCCTCCGGTGATGGTGATGCTGTCGATGTAGGGCGTGAGGTCGACGCTAGAGCCGGTGGGGTGGCCGTCGTCGTCCAGGGGCATCGATCGGACAATGTCGATCATGCTGGCGTCCTGGCCGGCCCACCCGGGCCGCATGGTGATGGCGGGTTCCCAGGGATAGCGGCCGTGGTATGGGCCGGGGCCGCCGTCGGGATGGATGCGGCCGCCGGTGGGGGCCGCCCACATCCACGCCCAGATTCGTCGGAGGAAGCTCATGCCTGAACGTCCAGCATGGCACCGGCCTTGCGGCGGGCGTGGGGGTCACGCTGCAGGTGTGTTTCGGCCAGGCCGGTTGGGGCTGCCCCGGCGATCCGGCTGGCGATGTAGCCGGCGCAGGCGGTCGCTGCCTGCCGGGGGTCGTACAGGTTCTCGGTCACTATCCCCGTGATCTCAGCCGGCGCGATGTCGGGCCAGGGACCGTTGATCTGGCCCAGCCAGTCGTACAGGTCGAACGGTTCACCGGTCAGGCGGGCCACGAGCTGTTCGAGCTGGGTGGGGTCCATGTAGCCCATGGCCACGTCCATGTCGACGCGGCCCGGGCGGATCAGGGCGGGGTCGAGGGCGGTGTGGTCGTTGGTGGTCATCATCGTGACCAGCCCGTGCGGGGTGACGACGCCGTCCAGGGCGTTCAGGAGGCCGGCGAGGGTGATGCCCTCACGGTCGGCGTCGTCCCGGACCTTCGCCGCATGCACCACATCCACATCCTCCAGCAGCAGCACGGCGCGGTCGCCTAGCTGGCCGATCAGGCGGTTGAGGGCCGCGTCGTTCTCCAGGTCGCTGAGGGGCAGGAAGTACAGGTCCAGGCCCAGGGTCCAGGCCAGCGCGCGTGCGCTGCTGGTCTTGCCAGTCCCAGGTGGGCCGTGGAACAGGTAACCGCGATGCCATGGCGCGCCCAGTTCTGCGTACCGTTTCTCGGCGCCGAGGAAGCGTTCGAGGTCGTGGCGGATGCCGTCCAGGTGGCCGGCGGGCAGGACCACGGTGTCCAGGTCGCGGGGCTGTAGCTGGCGGACGGATTGCCAGTCACCCCACCGGGCGGCGACATATAGGCGTGGGATGCGCCTTCCGTCGTGGAGGGCGTCGGCGACGGACTGCAGGAACACCTCCACGGCGGCGCGGCCGGCGACGTCGGCGGCGGTGAAGATGATCTTCTTCGGCTTGTAGGCCCCGCTGCCCTCGACGCCGATCGCCTGATCCTCGCGTTCCACCTGGACCTGGATTGGGTGGCCATCCAGGACGACACGTTGGACGCGGGCGCCGTCGTAGAACAGGCGGACCTGGCGCCGTACCTGTTCCTCGGCCCCAGGGAACAGGTCGACGGGTTGGGTCATGTCGTGGGCGCGGCGGCTGGTGTGGGCGACCAGGGCGCGCTGACGGTCGGCCGGGATGCGGTCAAGGAGCCAGGCCTGGACCTGCCCGTAGATGTCATCGTTGTCGTAGACGGTGATCGTGAACGCCCGCTGGTTCTGCCAGTTGCGCCACATCTGCAGGCCCTGGCGGGCGAGATGGTAGGTAGCGGTGGCTGTGGCCAGACGGTTGCCCCAGCGGCCCCTGGGGCGTCCTGTGGCGTTCTGGGCGGCTGCCAGGTGGTCGGTATCGGGGCTGGCGGTCATCGTCGGACGGGCTTCCTCGCTGCGGTCAGGTAGACGGGCTGGTGACCGAAGAACGAATCCTCTGCCTCAGGACCGATGCGCCAGACATCGGGGCCGAGCTGCTGCAGCGGGTACTGGGGGTTCTGGCGGACGATGCTGTCCAGGCCGCGCTGCAGGGCCGTCTGGTCGGCGTACACGGCATGCACTGTGACAGCGTCCCCACGGTCGCGCAGGAGCACGATGACCTCGGCCCCCGGCATCACAGGAGCGGGGGCGACAGCCATGACGGCCTCGGGTCGGGCCAGCGCGGCCTCGGCCTCGTCGTCGGCGGCCATGCGATCGATGGCGGACATGGGCCGGCACTGGGAACAGCCCTCGGTTGCCCAGGAGCAGGCGTCGCAGCCGTAGTGCATGTGGGGGACGGCGGCCGGATAGCCGCAGACCGCCATGTCCGCATCTGGTCCGTCGTCGTCGGCGCGCAGGGGAATCTTGGCTGTGCAGGTGTTGTCTGGGCCGCCAGGGACGAAGGCATGGCGGCGGGCATCGTGATCGGTCATGCGAGGCCAACCCAGCGGAGAATGGCGGCCATGGCCACCACGATGACGGCTACGAGGATCAGCACGGCACCGCAGAACAGCGTGACCAGGAGGATCTGGCTGGGGAATGGCATGTCGGCCCATGCCATCACCGCCTTGGCCACCGGGGGTGGGGCAGGGATGTTGTCGACCCAGCCCGGGGGGATGCACTTGTCCATGTGCCGTATGGCGCCCGCCCGTGGGGCGACGGCCTTACATGCGGGGCACTGCACCCAGGCGTCGTCAGCCACAGGTCGCCACTGCTTCCTGGATCAGCTGCCCGTAATCAAGGCGGCCGGCAGGGGTCAGGTGGATGCCGTCGGTATCGATGTCCCTAGGGTGGGCGAGGGCGATGAGTCGCCAGTCCACAGTGTCCTGGTCGTGGGCGGTGGCGTAGACGGTGATCCAGTCCCGGACGGCCTGGATGCCGGCGGCGTGGGTGGGGTCGGTGCCGGCGTAGTAGGGGAGGAGCCAGACGATGCAGGCGCTGGGATGCGGGGTGTGGGCCAGGGTCGTGAGCTGTTGGGCGTCGGTGGCGTCGAACCCGTTGCCGCCGTCGTTCTGGCCGAGGGCGAACACAACACGGCCGGGGCTACGGGTGGGGTCATTGACGCGCTCGGCCAGACCAGGCTGCACGTCCTCCGCCTGCCATCCGAGCATGCTGTAGACGTCCCAGCCCTGGGGCAGCGCGTCGGCGGTGATGGCGGTTTGCAGGGTGAGACTGTCGCCCCCAACGAACGGGGGTTCCGTCGCGCTGGGCGGGTACTGGCAGCCGACGGCGGCCACGAGGAGGCCGGCGATGATGATGGCGATGCGGGCGATCATGCCGGCGTCTCAGGCAACGTGGCCGGCAGGGCGCGGGCCATGACGGCGGTCGTGACGGTGTGGGCGAGGCGGTCAGCGAGAGAGCGCGCCCGCAGGGTGACGGCGTTGCGGTCGGCGGGGTTGATGTAGGCGCCGTTGACCACGTCGGTGAGCAGGTGCATCAGCTCAGCGCAGGCCACCAGTGCCCGCTCATCCTCAGGCAGCGTCTCAGGTGCCCAGGGGATCACCTCACGTTCCTGGGGGCCGACGGCCGTGGGGTCGGCGCCGGGCAGGAGGATGGTGCTGACACCCTGCATGGCATCCGTCAGGGGATCAGACCACGGG
This sequence comes from Actinomycetota bacterium, assembly GCA_046727115.1. Classification (GTDB taxonomy): domain Bacteria; phylum Actinomycetota; class Actinomycetes; order Actinomycetales; family Micrococcaceae; genus Arthrobacter. The sequence continues at coordinate 21,769 of JBKPBZ010000028.1, forward strand.
TCGGTCAGCTGCATGGCACCGTCGGTGGGCGGCAGGGGGTAGACGGTGAGGGTGGGGATGTCGCCGCCCATGATGGTCAGCGTGAAGCCCTGCACAGTGTTGGGGTCGAGGCCGACGGCGCGGCACAGGTTGGCGTTGAGGTCGTTGACGGACACAGCGATGTCCGGGATGTTGTCCATGGTGTCTCCAGGGGGTTAGCGGGGTAACAGGCGGTCACGTTAGCGCGCTACGCACGCGTTGACGCGCATGTCGGCCCAGGCGTCCACATCCATGCGGCCACCCAGCATGACGTCCAGGTCGTAGGCGACCACGACCGCCGCGCCGATGCCGTCCACGGCAGTGCGGACGTCAGCCCATGTGGCCGCCCACCGCATCTCCAGTGGATCGGGGATCAGGACGGCATAGCCGTTGCGGACCGGTTCTGGTAGGTCGGGGTCCAGGGCGGCCCGGGCAATCTCAGGTAGCCCTGACACGCTGCTGGTGTCAGCCAGCACCGAGGCAACCTGGTAGGCGATCGCCAGGCGTACGACCTGCAGGGAGTCCCAGGTACGGCGGCTGCCGCTGCCGTTGTTCATGCCGGCCAGGGCAGGCTGGGTGCGGGTGAGGTAGTCGAGCTGCCGGAAGGTGCAGCCGATGATCTGGCACGCACGTTGCGATCGCATGCAGCGACGTTAGCGCGGTACGCCTGCTATGGCGACGGATGGTGCCCGTTGCCGTTCGTTCCGGCCAGCTGCTCCGGTTCGGTCGCGGCCCGGTTCGCCCGGGCGGCAGCGATCTCCTCGGCCAGCCGCACCGCCACGGCCTTACCGTCGATCAGGGGCGCACCGTCGGCGCCCGTCAACTCGATCGTGTTGCGGTTGAAGTCCTCGGGCCAGCGCCGCGACAGCAGCCACTGGATCATCCGGGGTTCCGGATCAGCCACCGATTCCTTCGTGGTCGTCTCCAGCACCTGGCCAGTGGCGTTGACCTTCTTGGTCACCTCACGGCGCACGAACCCGCCCTGAGCCAGCTTCTGCCCCAGGGCCAGGAGCTGTAGGCGAGCCTCGGCCTCCGCTGATTCCATGCGGGCGGCCAGTTCGGCGCACTGCTTCTCGTGCCTCGACAGGTCGCTGTGCCGGCGGACCCCGGTCAGCAGATCGCGTTGGGCACGCACCCCCGTCTTCTGCCACTCCCACAGCCGGGACTTGTCGACCCCGATCCGGGCCGCAGCATCCTTGACGAACGCCCCAGCGCGCAGCGCCTCCTCAACCCGGTCGATCAGGTTGACCTCGATGACCTGCACCAGCTCGCCATCAGAGGTACGGACCTCGCGCATCCCAACGGGTGCGTAGAAGTCGGTGGGTGGGTTACCGCCCGGGCTGCCGCGGCGTGGCCGGCGTTGTCGACGTGGGGCCGTCATGTCGACACTGAGGGTAGCTGGTCGACGGCCGCCCGGCTGTGAGGGGATCGGCGGCCGGGCGGCCGTCTGATTGTGATGCGGGGGCGTGCTCCTCCCCGCACGGGACACACACCGTCGGGGTTACCCGAGGCCGGAGACACCCGCGGTGTTCGCCGCTGTGTCAACCCCTCTGGCCCTTCCGGGGCGGATGTCGGAACCGCCGCGCTCAGCGCACCAGAACCCCCGGTGTGTGTCCCGTACGAGGCCCGGACAGCTCGGCGCGCTGCCCGGGACCACGCAATGTTGTCAGATGATCTTCCCATCTCGGGGCTGCTCGTTCGCCCGCTCCTGCTCCTCAGGGGTCATCTCCTTTTCCTGCTTCTCGTAGTGGCGGCGGGTCTGCCCCTTGTCACGCTTGTCGACGCCGCCACCGGAGTCGGCAGCGCCGCCGTTGTCGTCGCCACCACCCAGGCCGAACGCCTGGCCGAGGAAGCCCATGGTGTCTCCTGTCTGCTGTGGCACTTACTGCCGGGCACCTCCCAGCGTGGGCCGCTCGAACACCGCCGAAGCGGTACGGGGTTCAGCCACCAGCGCCAGGAGTAGCCCCGCGTCTCTGGGGTGGCATTCGTTCGAGCGGCCCACGCCAGGCCCGGACGGCGGCGGCACCGCCCGGGCCGGCGTGGCGGATGTCAGGCGGCCACCACCTCCTCGATCAGCTTGAGGGCATGGCCCTTCAGGCGCTCGGGACGCAGGATGGTGCGGCCGACGTAGGTGTCACGGGTACGGAACCGGCGGATGTGGTCCAGGTACTCGGTCGACGCCTGCAGCAGCCCATAGGCGCTGTCCTGCAGGCCCTCCATCGTGATGCTGCTGGTGTGCAGCCGGTCGAACGTCTGGCGGGCGGTCAGGACGTTCTGGTGGACACGGTCGCTGCAGATTTCCCCGTTGTCGCGGGGGCTGGGCAGGAACAGCTCCGTGAACGTCTTGACCTGGTTGGGGTTGATGGGGGTCTGGGCCAGCTGGGTGAATAGCTGCTGTGTCTCAGCCACCTCGGCCCGCAGGTTGCCCAGCGCAGCCTTGGCCTCGCTGATGCGGGCCTGGACGTCGCCGGTGTGCCGGAACACGTAGCGGGCGCCATTGCGGGCGCCCTCGGCGTCAGCGGCGGACCAGGTGTTCCAGCAGACGACCCTGACCGTGGTGTAGGTCAGGCTGCAGCTGGCGGAGCCGTCGTGGGCGTTCAGCAGGGCCAGGAACGGGTACGACGGGCTGCTGTCGCCCGGCACCTGGAACGGCTCGTCCAACCGGACCAGCGCCCAGACCTGGCGGCCCTCACGGACCGAACCAGCCGTCTCGAACTTGACGTTGGCGTCGGCGCCCATGACGGCGTCGATGATCTGGCCCATGTCGCCGTGGGTGATCAGGCTGTAGCTGTCGCTGGGAACGGCCAGGACATCGCCGGTGTCATCGCGCTCGATGGCCATGTGGCCCTCGGCCGCGACCATGACCGGGTACCGGGTGTCCGGGTCGTCGGTCAGCGGGCGGGGTGACAGCATGTGGAAGTCGGCGACCTGATCGTCAGCGGTCAGGGCGTCGATCTGGGCGGACGTCAGGTGCTTCTGGGTGTAGACGGGGACCTGGCGGGGTTCCCACATCAGGCCGGCAGCCATGCGGGCGTCGTCCCAGCCCTCGGGGTACTCGTCCAGGACCGTTGCCAGGCCGTGCCAGGAAGGCTCACGGACGCTGAAACCGCAGTCGAAGTAAGCAGGCATTTGGGTGTCTCCTTGGGGTGTTTCGCCCGGTCGGGTTGTCCGGGCAGGACCCCAATGTAACCGGGGTAACGGGGGTGTGGCAAGGGCGTGTCGGGGTCTGGACGCGCAGCGACCCCCGGCGGAGTGGGGGCCGGGGGTCGCTGGTCCTGGGGGGATCTACTGCTGGGTGCCGGTGCGCTCCCACGCTGCGTCCCAGCGCTTGAACGACACGCTGACCTCGTCAACCCAGAGGGCGAAGTCACGGAGGTCGACGCTGCGGCTGTCGGGGTGCGCGGCCCGGGCCTGGGCGACGTAGGTGTCCAGCTCGTCGTCCGTGACGCGGCGGCTGTTGTGGCGGCCACCCTTGCCCTTCGCCTTCTTGGCCTCGTTGGCGGCCAGGCGGACGGGATCGGCATTGCGGGGCTTGCGCACCTTGCCGACCTTACGGCCGGACCGGGGCTTGCCGGCAGCGTGGGCGGCGTTCAGGGCGTCCAGGTGGCTGGTGTCGGGACGGTCACCCTGGCGGCCACCGGCGATCCACGCCTGCATGGCACGGTGCTGCTCCTGCGCGGTCCAGACGTCGTACACGACGGCCGTGCCGTCAACGATGGTGGCGTAGGGGCTGTCACCGGGCGCCGGGCGGTTCTCGTGCTGGCGCTGCTCAGCGGCTGCGCCGTCCAGAATGTCGGCGGCCATGAGGCTGAACAGGCCACGGATCGACGCCCAGATGGCGGGCATGCCGACCGACAGCTCCAGCGCGTCGGTCAGGTCGTCCACCGGGACCTCCGCCACGAGGGCCTTGCGAATGCGACGCATCGGCCGACGGCCATCGGAACGCTGGCTGCACTTCGGGCATTCGACCTTGGTGCCCTCGGTGGTGTCGTCGGGCAGATCCTCGCCCTTGGCCGCCGACAGGACGTGGTTGCAGCTGAGCCTGACAGCAGTGACGACGGTGGTGGTCGTGATGATCATGGTGTCTCCTGTGGGGTAGGGGTAACGAGGAGACATTACCGCGCTTACGGCTCGGCGAGCAAGGGACCGATCAGGATGGCATCGCCTAGGTCCAGATGGACGCTGACCGGGCCGCAGGCCTCCGTGGCCTTCACCGGGTCGCCCTTCACGAACACCAGCAGGTTCTGGTGCGTCTTCCCCAGCTTGCGGCTGGCGGTGAACTGGCGTCCCACGGTGATCCGGACGCTGCTGATCGGGGCCACATAGCTGGCCTCGTTGTAGAACGCCATGCCGGCGTCCCGGAACGCGTCGATGGTGGCGGGGACCAGGCCGCGGTACATGCCGGTCTGCCGGTCCCGGACCTCGCCCACCATCCACACAGCGAACCGGTCGTCACGTAGTCGGGCGACGGCCAGGCGGATGGCCTGCCGGTAGGCGTCCAGGAACTGGGGCCATGGCATCACCGACAGGTCGCGGGGGTCGTCGCTGTAGCGCTCCAGGTCGGCGTATGGCGGGCAGCTGAACAGCATGTCGGCGGCGTTGTCGGCCAGCTGCGGGTTGACGGCGTCGTTGTTCTCCCACTGCGCCGCGCCGAACGGCCCGCCGTCGACACCTAGGGCGGGCAGGATGTCGGCGGCCTGCTGCCGGTTCGCCTCGACCTGTTCCATGGACAGGTCGTAGCCCAGGTAGCGGCGGCCGAGGGCGGCGGCGACAATGCCCCGGACGCTGCCACCGGCGAATGGGTCGAACACGAACCCGTCTGGTGGGCAGAACCAGCGGTAGGCCAGCTCACACAGGACTGGGTCGAACACGCTGACGCCCCCGGCGACCACGCTGCTGCTGGTGGGCATCACCAGGTACTCGGCCTCGAATTCGTCCACCGACAGCTGCCGGCCTAGCCGGGCCTCCACCGCGTTTTTCTGGTCGTAGTAGTTGTAGACCTGGGCGCCGGTCCCTTTGATGGCTGTGGCGCCGTCGTCGCGCCCGATCTCGGACCGGATGCCCAGGGACATCCACCGGGCCTTACGTTCCCGCCAGACACCGGAGCGGGCGTCCAGGACACTGAACGGGGGGATCACGAACCGGTCGAAGAGGGACGGGTTGGGTGCCGGGGGGTCGACCGGGGCGGGCGGATTGAGGTCGGCCAACAGCGCGTCGACGTCGGCGGGCGTGAACCCTGGGGGCAGTCCACCGGCGGTGGGTTGCAGGTCGGCGAGGAGGGGGCCGAGGGCATCGGTCCAGCCACCCAGTTCGGTGAGGCGGTTGGTGGTGACCATGAACGCCCGGGCCTCATCGTCATCCTGGCTGGACCACCCGCGGATCACGGGGACGGTCCAGACGCCGTCGGGGTCCATGACGATGCCCTCAGGCGGGTAGGCGGCCGCCCCGTTCTCGTACCAGTCGTGGAGGCGTTCGATGCGGCCGTGGCCGGCGATCAGGCGGCCGGTGCGTTCGTCCAGGAGGACGGGTTCCGCGTAACCGAACCGGGTGATGCTGGCCGTGATGTCGGCGTCAGCATGGGACTTGACATTGGCGGGGTCGCGCCGGTCGTACAGGTCCAGCAACGGCATGTACTCCAGGTAGCGGGGCGGGTCAGCCATCGACGGCGGTCCTCTTCTGTCGATCCTTCACAGCGGCCTCCTCGGCGTCCAGGGCAGCCTGGAACGCGTAGCCGGCGCCAGCAGCTGCCACACCCAGGGCAGCAACCCCCAGAGCGGTACAGCCCAGGGAGGCGCCGATGCGGGCCATGGCCCGGGTGAAGTAGTGGTGGGTGACCCAGTCCGCTGCCCAGGCGCGGCGCCGCTCGACCTCGGCCAGTGTGCGGACGTCGGCGCCGGGCTTCGGCGCGAACCGGTCGTGGGCGACGAGGACGGTGAGGCGGTCAGGCATGGGTCACCGTCAACATGTCGCGCAGCGGCTGGCAGGCGGTGACGTCCAGCTGGTCGATGCCGCGGGTCGCGGCGACGTACAGCAGCCGCAGTTCGGGGGCAGCCAGCTGCCGGTCCTCCGGTAGCTCGAAGTCGGGGCCGAGGCGGACGGCCGTCCACTCACGGCCCTTGGCCTTGTGGGCGGTCGACACGATGACATCCGCGCTGTCCTCGGGGGCCAGGCCGTCCAGGGCGGCGATGATCGTATCCGTGCCGTAGTCCTGGATCAGCTGCACCAGCATCCGCAGTTCGCTGCCCTGCGGGTCATGGTCCACGTACTCCAGCACCTCGCGCCACGACTCGAAACAGGCCAGTTCGGGGTGGCCGGTGCGTTCGCCGTCCATGAGCCGGTCAGCGGCCTCAGCGAACCGCACGATCTCATCGCAGCCGCCGACCAGGTGGGGGGCGATGCCGCGTTCCTGGTGCTGCAGCACGGCGTTGACGGCGGCGGCGTTGGTGCGGCAGAGGACCGCCCGGGTTGGGGCCGCGCCGGTCAGGCTGAGGCTGTAGACGGTGCTGTCCCGGGCGGAGTTCCCGGTCAACCGGAACTCGGCGTCCAGGCGGTCGAGGATGGTGTTGGCGACGTCGGCGACGGCTGGGCCGAACCGCCATGACTGGGTCAGGTAGGTGCGGGGGATGTCGTCGGGCAGCGTGTCCATGGCGTTGACCGCGCCGCGCCATTCGTACAGCTGCTGCTGGTCGTCGCCGACCCAGATGATCGGGACCTGCTGGGCGTTGAGGGCGGCGAGCATGACGGGGTTGGCGTCCTGGGCCTCATCGAACAGCAGGAAATCGCCGGGGATCGTGTGGGCGCCGAGCTGCCAGAGTTTCAGGTAGGTGTCGTGCGTGAACCGCAGCTGGCCCACCGGGCTGGTCAGGTCAGCCCAGGCGCGGCGCAGGGCCGGTTCCAGTTCGGCGGCGACCTGCCGGTTGTTGACGTAGGTGCGGCGGCCGCCGTCGGCCGGTGGGTCGATGCCATCGACGTACGGGAAGTGCCGGCGGTCGGGGGCCGGGTCACCGGACTGGCAGAAGGCTGCGATGGCGCGCATGACGTGGCTGGCCTGCCAGGCGGGCTGCAGCATCTTCGTTCGTGGTGCCCCGGCGGTGGGGATGGTGACGATCAGGGGACCGAGGCCGAGGATGCGGGCGACCTTTCCGGGCGCTACGCGGGCGCCGTTCAGGCGGTCTAGTAGGACACCGGCGGGGCTGCGTCGGATGGCGGCCATGGCGATGCTGTGGACTGTGCGGGCGGCGACGGTGAGGGGCATGGCGCGGCCGGCGTCGTTGGCGATGGCCCGGTTGAACGCCAGGTAGGTGCCGGTGTAGCGGGTGGTGCGGGCGCACATGGCCAGCGTCGTGGTCTTACCAGTGCCGGCCCCGGCCTTGATGGCCAGGCCGTTGCCCTGGCTGAACAGGGTCATGGCCTGTTCCTGTTCGGGGGTAGGGGTATGGGTCGTCATGGGTCCAGGGGGTCAGGGGGTCTTCTTCTTGGCGCGCCTGGCCTTGGTCATCGCCACCCGGATCGATTCAGGTGTGGTGCCCGAGTGCTCGGCGATGGTGGCATCCGGAACGTTCAGGTTCCGTAACGCCTGGTAGATCTCCATGCGCCGGTCGTACAGACGGCGGACGGGTTCTAGGTGCACGCGGATGCCGTCCAGCTCAGCCAGATACTCGGCGATCCTGGTCTCGCGTGCCGCTGTGGTGGCTGTCTTCCGGGCATCTGCCGCGGTCGGGGTGGTCGTGGCAGTGTCGGCCATGTCAGGGTTCGACGGGACCGTCGGCCGGCGCGTCGGGGTCGTCGGCAGGGTCCTCGTCCGTGTAGTCGAGGCGGGTGACACCGCGGGATTCCTCCACCCGGATGCGCTGCTGTTCCAGCACCTCGGCCACCAGGTCACCCTCGATGGTGGCGGCGTTCTGGACCTGCAGGACATGGACGCGTTGCAGGGCGTCCGTCTCCTTGATGGGGTCCATCCGGACCTTCTTGACCTCGGCCTCGATGACCAGGGTGACGGTGTCGCCGTGGTGCAGCTCAAGGTTGTTGACCGTCAGCGCCTTGTTCAGGCCGCCGCTGGCCCCAGGCATCTCGACGCCTGAGCTGATGACGTCGTGGCCCTCGAATGGTTGCAGTCCCATGGGGTTCCTTTCCTGCGGGAATCGACCGCCCCACGTTAGCGCGTTAACGGCCTGCGGCGGCTATGACACGCCGGGCCTCCAGGTCGTCCACGGTGGTAAACCCGTAGACGGCGGGGGCGGTGGCGGGGCGGCGTATCCACTGCTGGATGTCGGGCCACGGGTCGCTGGGGCGCAGCACCCAGGCGCGGGCGCAGGGCACCCGGCTGTACAGCGACAGCACCGCGACCTGTTCCCGGGTCGGCTTCTCGCGCCGCACCTTGCACTCGATGACCAGCAGCCGTGGGGGACGGACAGCGATCAGGTCCGGCTTGCCCTTCAACGTGCTGCCCGACCGCCAGACGCCGTGCCGTGTGAGCAGCGGGTAGGTGTGCTCGACCACATACCCGAACACCTCCAGCGTGTTGACCAGGGTCGTCTGCCATTCCTTCTCGCTAGGTTCGGTCATGCGAACGTGATCTCGTCCGGTGTCAGCGCGGCCGGGTAGCGGCAGCGCATCGCCCCCGCCTGGCCCAGGTTCCCACGGACCGCGTGCTGCTTACGACGCCACGATGACCGGGTTGTAGGTGCGAGGAGCACCACATCGTCGCGGCCACATCCGGGACAGCTGGTGCGGGGCAGGGGGGTCGATCCGTTGATGGCGCGCATGACGACGTTCCAGCAGGGATGGCACAGGTCGCGGGCGTGGTGGTCGCGGTCGGGGTGGCAGATCGGCTGGCGGCGGGTCATCGTTTCCGCCATTCGTCCGCCTTCGGGCACGTGGCGTGGTGGGGCATGTGGATCGCGCCCTCGGTCATCATCTGGGGCTGGCCGTGGACGATGGCCTGCGGGGCGCGCATGCCGGGGGCCGGCGGCAGCAGTTCCACGTTGCCGTCCGGGTTGGGTTCGGCGTCGACCGGCATGTACTTGCCCTTGGCCGTGACCGCCCAGATGATCTGGGCGGGGCAGCTGCGGCAGGTGGCGGTGGGGTAGTCGGCCATCACCGACACCTCTCGAAGTGGCCGCTGAGGGACCGCTCGAACGGGACGTCGGGGTCGTTGTCGAGCCTGGCCTCGCGGGTGGCGGCGTTGTACCGCCACTGCAGGATGGCCATGGACCACCGGTGGGCGGTGGAATGCCACCAGCCGCGGGCGACCTCGCTGTTATAGGCAGCCAGCGTCTGGATCTCGGGGCACGACATGACGGTGATCAGGCCGCCGTGGCTGTCGGGGCATCGATGCTTCATGGGATGTCCTTCGGGGTGATGCGGACGGACCAGTTCGTCAGCTGGTTGGCGGCGACGCTGGCGGCAGCTGCGACGTCGTCCACGGTGATGCCCAGGGCGTCGGCTGTGCTCTCCATGGACTCAGGGTCGTAGCCCTCGATCAGCATGACGCAGTCGGCGAGGATCGCAGCCTTGGCAGCCTGGATGCGCTGGCGGCGCGTCACGCTGCCTCCAGATCCGGCATGGGCTGGTCGGCTGGGGTGCCGTCCCACCAGTAGTCCACGATCCCGAAGAACACGAGGCGGCACCAGGCGTCCTCGACCGACTGGCCGTGTTCGATGACCAGACCCCAGGCGGCCACCAGGTCCCGCGGCGCGTACTCGATCCACTCGTTGTGGTGGGCGCACAGAGTGAGCAGGTTCCACAGCCGGTACGGGCCACCCTGTCCCTCCTTCCACAGGTGGTGGGGGGTGTGGCGTTTCCCGAAACAGGCACCGGCGGTGCTGCCGGCGAGGCGGCATCGTTGGTCCCGGGCATACAGCCGGGACCGGGTCTTGGCCCGTTCTGGTGTGTCCTTCCGTCTGGTCCGCAGCCCGGTGGTGCGGGCCAGGGTGCCGGGGCGCTTCACAGCGACGCGCCCTTGTAGCGGCGGCCGCCCTGGCGGATCGGTTGCGGCGCGGCGGTGGTGGGGTCGGCGCCGGTGCCCATGTCGCGGATCTGGGTGATGTCGAACGTCCCGGAGGCGCTGCCGTAAGTGTTGTGCCAGTTGCGGCGGCGTTTCCCGCCCTTGCCCTTCTGTGCTTTCGAGCCGCTGGTACCGCCACGGGGCATCGGTCAGTCCTCGGGTAGGCGCACTGGCCAGGGCAGGGCGGTGGGGTCAGCGGTGTCGACGGGCTGGTTCAGATCCGGTTTCGGAACCTCATGGCCGGTGCCCAGCCTGGGGACGCCCCCGAACGTGACGCGTTCGAGGTAGACGATCAGGCCGTCACGGGTCAGGCCCCTGGGCCGCAGACGGCGGTACAGGCCCCAGCCGCGGCCGGGGCCGGCGTGGTCGCCGATGGCCTGGGCGGCCATGACCTCGCGTTGCAGCAGGATGTGGGCGCCAGCACATTCGCGGGTGGCGACGTTCGATGGCGCCGGTTTCATGCCGTCGGGGACCGGGTTGCTGGGGTCGGTGGGGTGGCACCCGGGGCACGGCGTGGCCTTGGCCGGGGCCGTGGCGGTGCGTTCGACGGTGGCCTCAGGCATCGTCGGGCCTCCGTAGCCGCAGGATTACCTCATGGGGTGCGCGGGCGTCGGTGGCGGCCGGGCCATCGGGGTCGGCCTCTGCCTGGTCCGTGGTGCGGCCGACGCCCTGCAGCCGGGACGTGGCCACGATGCTGTCGCGGCCTGCCTGCACGAACCCTGCGCCCATCGCCGCGCCACGGTGCCAGGCGACCGCTGGGACCAGCTGGCGGCCCTTGTAGAAGTCGCTGACGTTGAGGAGCAGCAGGCCGCCGGGACGCAGGGTGCCCAGCATCAGCCTGTACGCCTCGGCGTGGAACGCCCAGTAGGCGGGTCCCCAGTGGAGGGTGGCGCTGTTGTTGGGGTGCAGGGGCTGGCCGTAGTCGTGGAAGTAGCTGCGGCGGGTGGAGCCGTCCTGGGCGTTGTGGTGGTCGGCCAGCCGGTTGCCGTAGGTGGGGCTGGTCACGATCATGTCGACTAGGGAGCCATGGCTGGCGTGGTAGCGCATCCAGTCCATGGCGTCAGCGCAGATCGTGTCCGCGTGCGCCGCGGCCCATCCCTCCTCGATCTCGATGCCGACGGTGACGATGCCGGCCCAGCGGGCCGTGGGGCGGTGAGCGAGGCGGTGGACGCGCCCGACCCCGGCGAAGGGGTCGAGGACGTACATGGGGCGGCCGGCACGCTCGGCCTCAGTGCGGCGGCGTTCGGCCTGCACCAGTATCCGTAGCCGGTCGATGATCGGCTCCGAGAACTTCGCCGGATGCTTCGGTGGCGCCACCCGGGCGGGGTAGGTCACAGTTCCACTCCGATGTTGTCGGCCACTGCCTTGGCCCAGGCGGTGGCGGCGTTGGGGTCGGTGCGCCACCAGTCGGCGATGCCGTCGGCGAGGGCGACGAGCCATGGTGGCCGATCACTGCGCTTCGGGATCGGGGGTAGCTGTCGGACCGGGTCAGGGTCCTGGCCGTTGACGGCGGCAGCCTGTGGCCGGGCCATGCGATGTGCCCGCACGAACTCCGGCTCCGGGATGTCCACGTCGGGGTCCATGACGAACTCGCGGGTCCGGTGGCCGGACACTACGCGGGCGCCCAGTTTGTGCGATGCCAGCCAGCGGATGGCCTCGGTGATGCGGGGCTGGGTCAGGGTGTAGCCGGCATCGTCCAGGGCTTGCTGTATCTCGTTCGACACGTCCTCGCTAACGAAGCCGCCGCGCTGTTGGGTGATCCAGGCGACGGACACGACCTGCTGGATCTTGGATGCGGTGGTCCTCGGTGGGAACCGCAGGGTCTTAGCCATGGTGCCTCCCGTTGTGGGGTTGGGTGACACCTACGTTACCGCACTAACCCCCGGTGGTGCTAGCGCGGTTACGGCACGCTGCCAGGGCATCGCTGATGGTGCGAGCATCGTCGGGTGGGTCCCACAGGGCCTCATCCCTGCCCTTGGGCTGCGGGCCGATCCACCAGCGGGTGGCATTGACCGCTGCGGGGTCGAATCCCATCGTCATGCACAGCACCCACTCCTCGATCGGCGTCGCCTCGTCGCTCAGGGCCGGCGGCAGCGGCAGGGGATGCCACAGCCGCAGCGGTCGACCAACGACCACGATGAACACCCCGTCAGAACGGTTCATCGAGATCCACGACCGGTTCACGGTCGCCCACCATCCGGTGCGTGGCCTCAACCGCAGCGGCTAGGGCGGGCTGCTGCAGGGCCAGCTGCTGGTGACGTTCAGCCGGCGCCCGGCGCCGGGGCATCGCGCGCCGCACCCGGTTCGTCGCTGGCGGCAAGCAGCCCTGAGGGCAGGGGGCGACGTAGTGGCAGCCGTCCTCGTTGTGCCCCTGGTCGATCCAGCCGGTGTCGTGGCAGGACAGGCAGTCGACGGGGCCGCCGTCGTGGGCGTCGGCCTGGGCCTGCCGGCGGGCACGGTTCGCGGCGATCACCCGCTGCCTGAACTCCGCCACCGTCGGGAACCTCGTCAACCGGTCGTCGGACAGCACGGCGGCCAGCGCGGCGGCGATGTCCTCCAGCTTGCAGCCGCCGATGGCCACCCGCCACATCGTCATCATCTCGTCCGCGGCCTCCCCGTCCAGGGTCCGGCCGTAGTTGAGCGCCAACTTGGTCAGCACGTTGGCGATGTCGGCATCACTCGGGGTCGTCATGGTTCACCTCCAGCCGGCAGCGCGGCCTGCAGGGCGGACGCCAGCGCCGTGGTCGACGGGCGACGGTACCGGGCGAACGCATCGGCGGTGCGGGCAGCGCCCGACCGTGGCATGTCCCTGGTCGGGAGCGGTTCGTCATCCCAGCATTCCCCGTTCAGCCATGTCGCCGGGTGCTTCGTGTAGCCCGGGTCACGGTTGGGGTCCTTGGCGTAGCTGTGCGCTCCAGCCACCATGACCTCCGGCAGCACGCCCCGGCGACGGGCCGTCGCCCACGCCTTGCGTGCCTGGCCCTTCCCGACCTTCAACGGGAACACCCGCCAGAACTCCACGAACGCTAGGTCACGGTCTGATCCCAGCACCTGGCCGACGGCCTGATGATGCGCTTGGTCGGGCAGCGCCGCAGGCGCCGGGTTACCCACCAACGCAAGTTGTCCGCGCGATGTAGGTAGGGCTGGTAGTTCCACTGGTAGTTCCACTGGCAGTTCTTGCCCGGCCATGGTGGCCGGTGAGGTCTGCATCAGATGGCCGGTGAGGTTGTCGTCAATGGCCGGTGAGATCGGGGGTTCAGCGGCCACGGTGGCCGGCGGGCGCAGGGTGAACAGATCGGACGTCCGGTAGCCATCGGAGCGGCGGCGTTCGTCCCGGCGGATCAGCCCGTCCGCCTCCATTTCGGCCAGGAGGCGGCGGATGGTGCGTTCACCTAGTTCGGTGACCTCGGCCAGGGTCTGCTGGCCAGGCCAGCACTGCCAGTTCTCATCCGCGTAGCTGGCCAGGGTGATGAGGATGAGCTTCTTGGACGCTGAGCCGCAGAGGGTGGTGCTGGCCCAGGCCATGACCTCGAACGGCTTGGCCGCGGTCATGCGCTGGCCTGCACGTGGTGTAGCGGGGTAACGTTGCCCGGTCTGGGCATAGGGAGCAGCACCTCCTGATGTCTCGAAGGGTCGGCCTGGCTGGGCCGGCCCTTCTCGCGTCCTGGTGTGGGCCGGCATCGTACGCCCCCACCGGCCAGGGCGCCACACACCGCCCGTACCGCGCTAACGTTGGGTGTCACCCCTTCCCACCTGGAGGAACACACCATGACGGACCTGATGGAACAGACCGACCTGGAGGCCGCGCTCGATGAATGGCTGGCCGGCGCGCTGGACGAAGCGGACGGGCCACCCCAGGACCAGGACGGCGCCGATCGCCTCCTCGGCGCCCTGCGGGTCGTGGAACGCCGCGAGGCCGACATCACCGCGCTGGTCAGGGCACGCGTCGAGTCGTTGATGGCGTGGAAGAACCAGCAGCTGGAACAGCTGGGCGGCCGGCGCCGGTGGCTGGAGGGGCAGCTGGAGGCGTGGACGCGTGCCCAGCACAGTGAGATCGGCCGGCAGACGTGGAAGGTCCCGAACGGGACGCTGGCGTTGCGGCAGCGGCAGGTGAAGGTTGAGCTGGACGACAGCTACGCCAAGGACCCTGTGGTGATCGACCGGTACGTCGACCTGCTCGGCCCCGGGGTTGTGAAGACGGAGCGCAGCATCCGGGCCGGTGAGGCCAAGGCGATGGTGGAACCGGGCGAGATCATCGCCGGGGCGACCGCGCCGGACGGCTACGAGGCCCGGCAGGCGATCACCGGTGACGACGAGCACGGCTGGCAGGTGCTGCCCGGCATGGTGCTGCTGGTGCCCACGCAGCTGGGTTTCAAGGCCACCCCGTCAGGGCTGGCGTGATGGACCGCGACGACACGGTGGTCACGCCGATCACCAAGACGCAGGCGGCCCTGCGCCCGGGCGGCATCCTGGGTGCCCTGCAGGAGGCGGCGTTGGGCGCCGATTCGGTCGAGCACAGCGATGGGATGCGTCGCCGGGCCGTGTCCCGGGACCGCGCCCGCACCGTCCAGGTGTGGGCCATCGCCGTCGGGGTCGTCGGCCTGACGGTCGAGGTGGTGGTGATCCTGCCGCTGCTGCTGTGGGGCCTGGCCCACGGGTGGTGGTGGACGTGACCGCCACCGACCAGGACGCCGAGCACGTTGAGGCTGAGCTGGTCGATCGGCCCCAGGTGCCGGCGGTCCCTGATCAACCCGCACAGGCGGCGATCGAGGCCGCGGCGGCCGCGGCGCTGGCAATGCCCGGTGTCCCAGGCCGCGACGAGTTTCTGTCGCTGGCTATGCAGGCCCGGGTCCTGTCCCTGTCCGGCGCGGCGCCGGAGGCGGTGCGGAACAACCCGCACGTCGCGTTCCACGTCGCGATGGTCGGCCGCGACCTGGGCATCAGCCCGTCCGCCGCCCTGCAGCTGATCGACGTGTTGAAGACCAGCAGCGGCTATCAGCTGTCCCTGTCCCCGCAGCTGCTGAACGGCCAGATCCGGCGCCTGGGCCTGGGCGCCATCCGGCCCGTGGTCCAGGAACGTGACCGGTGCGTCGCCGCCGCGGTCGCCCCAGACGGCACCGTGTTGGGCGAGACGGAATTCACGTGGGAGGACGCCCGGGACGCCGGGCTGGTCGGCGCCCAATGCAAGCCCGGCGACCACCACAAGACCCTGCAGCGCAAGCGGAAGGACGGCAGCACCTACCAGGTGTGCGGCTGCAACCAGGGGTACATCACGTACCCGCGGCGGATGATGTGGTGGCGGGCCAGCGGGTTCTGCGCCAACGACTACTTCCCCGAGGCCGGGCTGGGCCTGTACAGCCCGGAGGAACTGGGCGCGGTCGTGGATGACGAGGGCCGCCCGATCGACCCCGCCACTGTCGCGCTGCCCGCCGGGTACGACGATCCCAAGGAGCTGGAGCAGGCGAAGCAGGCGGAACAGCAGGCGCAGCGTGAGGCCCCGGCTGATCCGGTCGAGTTGATGCAGCTACAGCTGCGGATCGCTGCGTTGCCCGACCAGGCGCGCAGCGACCTGGCGAAGGCGTGGGTGCATCCGGAGTCCCGGCTGCGTGGGGTTCCCGCCCGGGCGGTGCCCCATCGCCTCCTGGCGCAGGCGAAGGCGATGGTGAACGCCCATTGGGGGAAGGCCAAGAGGGCTGGGGTGGACATGGACCTGCAGCTGGCCCTCGTCCACCAGGAACTGGCCAACATCGTCCGCGCCAGCCTGATGGCGTTCATCCAGTGGCCCGCCGCAGGCCCCCAGACCGCCCAGGACGCCCCAGAACCGTCTACCGGCCCAGACCCCGCGCCGGAGGCCCCTCAGGCCACCCAGGGCGATCCTGGCGGCGAATCCGGGGACGCTGACATCGAACAGGTGGACTGGCGGCCCGTGCTGCGGGCCGCGGCGGCGATGGTGCAGGAGCTGATCACGAAGGTGCCGGAGGACGTCGCGGCCCGGATCTCGGCCGAGGTCAAGGCGATGCACCACACCAAGATCAACGGCATCATCGCCATCGACGCCGCCGACGACATCCGGGTGCCGCCCGATGCGCCCATCGATCTACGGCGCATGGTCGTGGCCGCCACATGGATGGACCAGTTCCTGACGACCGGGGAGGTGCCGACAGCCGATGGATAGCGGCCAGGAGCTGTTCACGAACCTGGAACGCGCGCTGGCCAGGAAACTGGCCGACGCCACCCCGCACACGGCATGGGACGCCCAACTCTTCGACGTCCACGATGCCCAGGGGATCGTGGACGGCCTAGTCCTGCACATCTGCCGGGCCGGTCACCAGTTCCCACGTGCCCAGCTACTGCTGCCCGACCCATCGTTCGATCGTGACGTGTCCTGGGTGCATCACCACACCGACCGGATCGTCACGTTCCTGGCCACCGCGCTGGCGGCCCACAACTGACGCGGTGCGGCCCACCGGCGACGAACGACCGGTGGGCCGCATCAACCCCTGGGGACCCAGGCCCATGACGACCTGTACCCGGCAGCGAGTGTAGACGGGGGGTCAGCCGTCGGGGAACGCCCCCAATTTCGGTTCAGCCGCCGACTGGGTGTTGTCCACCGCCTTGGTGAAGTCGTGGACGACGCTTCCGGTCGATCCCAGCGCGGTGGCGGCGAGCATCAGTGAGGCGATGTCGGCGTGCCCGAGGGCGACGTTGAGGCCGGGGAGCATGATCGCTGATGTGGCGTCCGCCTGGGACCCCAGCATCAGCACCGCGAACGCTGCGAGCCACGGGACCACGGTCGTGGCCGACTGACGCACCTGGCCGGCCAGCATGTACTTGATCAGGGACGTGACCTTGATGGCCAGCGCGGCCAACGCGGCCCAGGTGGTGAAGTCCTCCATCACGGAACCTCCTGGTAGATGGTTGACCGTGAGCGTACGCGCCACGACCCCCGGACACCTGGGTACCCCAACCCGTGGCATCGACGGAGGTCGCGCGCATGCGTTGACCGCAGCCCGGTCACCCTACACGCGGCACGACCCCCGGGGATGAGGCCGGGGGCCGTGGCACGCCTTGGTAGGCCAGCGAGGCTAGTTGGTCAGGCGAACAGGACGCTGTGGTACGTGTGCTCACCAGCGACCCCATCGACCGTGAGGCCGTGGGTGCGCTGCCAGTCCATGACCGCCCGCTGGGTCAGGGGACCGAACACGCCGTCGGCCGCCAGGCTGTAGCCACGCTGACGCAGCAGCGACTGCCACACCCGCACACCCGCACCCTCATCGCCGAGGCGGACGGTGCCCGGATACGTGGCTGGCGGCGTCGGCTTGGTCGACGGGGCCGGCGGCGGCGACGTCGGCGTCAGGAACGCCCGCAGCCGCGCCGTGATGATGTGCGCCTGCGTGACGGTCCCCATGAACTCGAAGTGCATGGGGTCGGGCCACGAGAAGTCGCCGCCCCACCGGAACCCGTGGCCCTTCCACAGGTCCACGACCTTGCGCGGGATGTTGGTGATCATCGGTAGCCCGCGGGGCCGGCGCGGGTTCGACGGGGCGTTGATGTCGACCGCGGTGCCCTGGCTGTGGTTGCTGGGGATCGACGTGTTCGCGATCGGCCGGCACGCGTACCCCCACGTCTCCCCTGGCTTGATGTCGTAGCCGGCCAGTTCGGTGAGGCCCATCAGCAGGGTGACGAGATCGGCGAGGTCCCGGTGGATGGGGAGGCGGAGGCCGTCGTGGCGGGTGATGGTGATGATGCGGTCACGGTTGCAGTTGGGCCACATGGGGCCGAACGAGGCGTCACCCATCGCCGTCATCTCCCGCGTCAACGTCAAGGATGGGATCGAGGGACTGGGTGGGGAGGTCCACGTCGTCGGGGACCGGTTCGGCGGGGCTGGCGCCGTCGCACACCGAATGTTCCTCGTGGAACATCGGGTAGGCGCTGGGGGCGTTGTGCGCCACCGTCGCCTCCTCCAGGACCCAGTCAGGGGTTGTGTCGGTCATAGGACCGACGTTACCGCGCTACCCCTTGTCCAGCTGTGCCTGGGCCTTCGCCCGGTCACATGGCGGGGACGGGTACCGCGCCCACACGTCGGGCCGGTCGCCGACCAGGTCCGTCATGATCTGCTTGAACAGCTCATACCGGACGTGGTTGCTGATGCAGGCCCTGGCGGTATCAAGGTCACGGAGGTGGATCTGGGCGTCCAACCGGTCGATGGTGGCCTGCAGACGGGCATCGATAACAGCCTGGTGACGGTCAGTAGCAGCCTGGTGGTCGTTGATGCGCCGCTGCTGACATGACGCGACCCCGAACAGCAGCAATCCGACCACGGCCATGACCACCATCAGCAGCAGGCCACGCAGGACCGACACCAGATCCTTCCGTGGCACCGACACCTGCTGGTGCCCGTCGGCCGGCGGGTCGATGTCGTCGGTCATCTGTCACCTCGCCAGGAACGCGATCAGCATGCCGGCCAGCAGCAGCAGGAGCGCCGATGGGTAGGCGACCTGCAGGTACCGGGTCATTTGAGCATCCCGCGGATCTTCGCCACGCCGTCCACGCCGAGGGTGCCGAACAGCACCGCGAGGATGAAGCTGTAGGACTGGACGCGGGCGCCCCAGAACGCCATCTCCAGAGTCCCCCACACCAACGCCACCAGCACGATGATGACCTTCAACCACGACGGGGGCGCCCATGGTGGCGACTGCGCCGGGGCAGCATCTGGGGGCGGCTGAACTACCTCGGTCACCCTGCACCCGCTGTCACCTTCGTGTCGCTGCGCCGCGCCCGGGCGTCCGCCCAGGCCTCCAACCACCGCCAGGCATTGCCCTCGATGGTGTTAGCCGCCGCGATCGTTCTCCCCGCCTCCGACATCTCCACCCGCCGGGCTGGGTCGCGTGTCAGGTCACGCAGCACCGCCCTCCACACCTTCGGTTTCGTCGCCACCACGCAGTGGTCACCCAGGGCCGCCCACGCCTGGTAATCGGCTGCCGGGCTGACCACCGCCGGGACCCCGACCGCCGCGTACTCCATCGGCTTCAACCGCGACTTGGCATCGTTGAACCGGGTGGCCGCCAGCGGGGCGATGCCGACACCAAACCGGGCGATCGCCGACGGCCACGCATCCAGGGTCACGTCCCCCGGGCCAGGAGGATCGGCCGGCAGGCCTAGGGCGCGGCCCACGCCAGCCGGGTTCCCCACCGTCTCGAACCGCCCACCCGACCGCACCAGGTCAGCGACCGCCACACCAACCTGCTGCAGGTCATCGGGATGGGAATGGACGCTGCCGCCCCAGCCGACCAGGTCACTGTCCTCATGCGGGACGTCCAGGTAGGCGGCCGGCACGTAGTTCGGGATGATCGCCACCCGACCATGGGCGCCGTAGAAGCGGGCGAGTTGCGGGGTCGTGACCGTGACCAGGTCGGCGCGCCTGCATGCCTCAGTGGCGTTGTGGTGGCTGTGCAGATTCGGGACCGGCACCCTGATGCCCTTCTTCTCGTCCCGCAGCCAGCGGGTGGTCCCCAGCATCTCGAACGCCGGGTTGCGGCCGTCGATGTGGGCCAGGTCATCGTCCATGTCGACCACCACCGCCACGCCACGTTCCTGCAACTTCGTCACCAGCTGCGGCATGAAGAAATTGGTGGGCCGCTGCAGCACCACCACGTCCGCGTCGCCGGGCAGTGATTCCTTCTGCAGCTCCTGCGTGTAGGGGTTGATCTGCATGGGGATCGCCCGGTCACCGGGCAGCACCACGGTGATGGTGCAGCCGTCGCCCATGGCCTCAGCGGCCGCCTGGGCGGGCCAGATCATGCGGTAGCTGCCGCACCCCCACTGGTCAGCGGGGTAGACGTAGATGTTCACGCCGCGGGCTTGACCGTCATGTAGTTGGACTGGTCCAGCGCGTGCCATGCCGCGTCGAACTGGTCCTCGGGCAGCACGACCTGTGGGTCACCGTCGGCGACGGCGCCGTACCACATGTGGACGACCCCGTTCACGACCTCGCCGACGGCGTAGACGGTGTCATCCACGTTGGACCGGATCTCGAACTTGCCCTCGTCGTTGGTCGACAGCATCGTCATCCTCCTGGCCGGCGGCCGAGCGCTTCTACGTTCAACCAGGCTTCCACGTCGGCCGCAGTGTTCCATCTCGTCACCTCAGCCGGCGGGATAATGCGGCAGGGGTACAGATACCCGACGTGCAGGACATCGAGGCCAGCGTCCTCCATGATCCCTGCCAGGGCCTCGGCGGAGAAGCGGAAGTAGTCGCTGGGGTAGCCGTGCAGCGGGAACGTCTGGTGGGTCTGGACGTACACCAGGCCCCCGGGACGCACCACGGCCGCCGCCTCACCCATCGCCAGCCACGGCCGGCGTAGATGCTCGAACACCGAGCAGGCCACGTAGGCGTCGAACAGGTGGGCAGCGTCAGGGTTGTGGTCGAGGGCCAGTTCCTCGCTGAGCCGGTGGGCATCCACGACCTCGTCCACGTCCTGGCCCGGGTAGGCGTCAGTACGCAGCCAGGTGCCGTGGGGTGCCCAGGCGGTGTGGTGCGTCGGGAACTCGGGGTCCGAGCGTAGGGTGCCGACCTCGATCACCCGGGGCCGATCCATGGCGTCGAGATGGTCGATCAGCTGGCGGGCGCCGGGGGCGTCGCCCTCCCCGATCCGGGCGCCGTCGGTGACCGTCATACCTGTCCCTCTCCTGGGTAGCTGATCCCCTTGAACGCGCCCGGCGGGGCCGGGGTATCGCACCACATGCAGCACCAGCCGGGCGGGTCATGCGTCCAGGCGTGCAGACACCGCCGTTGCCGACGGCGCCGACGCCACAGCCGGAACCGCCCCAGCAGATTCATGCTGGGCCACCGAACAGCAGCGGCATGAGCGACAGCTGATCGTTGACGATTAGGTCCAGGCAGCTGGCCTGGTCAGGGTCTGTCCAGACCCACCCGTAGCGCATCGCCCCGACCTGGTGGCGCAGCCCGCGCCGCAGCTCACGGTTGTACCGCAACAGCTCCTTCTGCTCCGCCTTCGGCTTATCGGCCACCCGGGCGGTCAACCGTTCCCGGATCACCCGCCATGGGGGGTCCAGCATCACCCAACCGACGTGCAGGTCACGGTTCTTCACCGCGCTGGCCCACGCCGGGGATTCGACCACCCTGAACGGCCACACGATGCCCGTCACGATCAGGAGGTGATCCTGGTCGTCCAGTGGCAGCCGACGGGACATCTCGTCCGCCATGAGCAGCTGCTCAGCTGCCTGCCAGCGCAGCCAGTCCAGCCACGCTGTGCCCGGGCGGACCCCGGCGTCCTCGTCCAGATCATGGACATCGACCTCCGGCCGGGCCTTCTGGACCTGCTGGCCCAGCGTCGTCTTACCGGCGCATGACACGCCGGTCACGAAGAGGAGCTTCATGCCGGCGGTGGGGTCAGCAGGGGCACCTGCTCAACGTAGGTGCCCTGGTAGCCGGTGGGGCTGCCGAATGCCCTGGCGATGTCCGCCACCATGGCCTCCGGTGGTTCGGTGACGTAGACACCGTGGATGTAGGGGCCGTTCAGGCCGACGTCGGACACCACGACCCACACGTTCATGGGCCACAGGCCGCCGGGCCACTGCCCGGGCAGTTCCACCGGTTCGCCCGTGCCGTCGGTGCGGACCACGCCGGGGTCATCGAAGGAGCCGAACGGCGGATAGACAGGGCCGCCGGTGACCAGCTGGCTGGCTGCGTCGAACTCGATCTCGATGGTGCCGTCGTCGTTGCGGGCGATCACCGCGTGGTCCGTCCCTAGGGGCATTTCGCCCTCGATGCGGGCCATCAGACCGGGGTATCCGTGTGGATGGGGAAGAACCAGCCGTCCGTGGGTATAGCGCCAGCGACCTGGGCGGCGGCCGGGAAGTCGGGGCGGTGGTAGATGCCGCTGTAGTGGGCGATCAGCGCCGGGCGGTAGGCGTTGTCGATGACCGGCGCCGTGCCCCGGTGGTACAGGCGCGGGTGCCAGATCAGCACATCACCCTTCGACGGCACGAACGACACCACCTCAGCGTTCCGGGTCACGATCTCCGCCTCGACCAGCGGGGTCAACACGGCCTCGGTGTCCCGGGGCCACGCGGGGTCGCTGACGTTCACGATCCCCGACGCCGCGACCTTCTCGTAGGTCAGGCGATGCCACCGGTGGCTCCCCGGCACGAACTCGAACGTCCCGCTGTCGGGGTGGACGTCGCCCAGGGCCATCCACACCGCGGCGTACTGGTCGGCGACCATCCCGGGGTTCAGGTAGCCGTCCTGGTGCCAGTTCCGTTGGGTGCTCACCCAGCCGGTGAGGTTCAGGTGCACCCCCATCTCCTCGCCCGTCAACGCGCCCAGTTCACCGGCCAGTGCTGGCAGGGTGCACAGGGCACGCAACGCCGGATGCCGCATGTATGGGCAGGCGTCGGGCCAGCCGCCCGGCCGGTCGGCCTCGATGACCTGCAGGTCGGTGGGGTCGCTGCTGGGGTCACGGGTCCAATGGCCGCCGGGGTCGCCGTCCTGCTGCTGTTCCTCGATCCGGTCGACGGCACGGACCAGACGCTGGAACCCGTGGGCCGCCGACCACTCCTCCTGGTAGGCGGCGATCAGGTCGTCAGGCAGGACACCGGCCAGGTGCACTACGCCGTCATCGTTCCAATCGGCCGCGCCTGGCCGGGGGGCTGGGATGGACAGGTCGTCCAGGGTCACGCTGCGTACGTCAGGGGTCATGCCTGGACGTTAGCGCGCTACGCTCCCAGGCCAGCAGGAACCTGATGGGAGCCGGGCGAACCTGGAGGGCCGGCCACGTCGCCTAGTTGGGCTGAGGGCGGCATCTTCTACAGCTCGTCCGCCTGGAATGGTCCCAGTTGCATGGTGGCGGCCTGGCCGGGGGTGTTGATGCCGCAGTGCCCGAACATGGTGCCCGGGTTGCCGTAGCCCCGGAACCCCCAGCCGCCGGTGTCGGTCCAGTGCAACGTCCAGTCAGGGTCAGCCCAGTCCGGGGGGTCCATTCCCAGCGGATAGAACCGGCCCCGCATGTTGACCCCCCGCAGCTCAGTATCGGCGTTGTAGGGGAAGCAGGAGGCGAAGTCGGCCCAGCTGCCGGGGCCGCCGCTGGTGACGTCGCTGCCGGCCAGGGCGTACTGCAGGTGGTTGGCGTCGACACGGGTGACGGGACCGACGTAGTTGCCGATCGCCCCGGCCATGACGATGTCCACGGTCCCAGACCGGTACGCCCGGTCGGCGTCGTCCTGGTCGACCACCAGGGTCACGATGCCACCAGCGCGGGACGAGGCCAGGATGGGGCCACCGGCGGACAGACGTAGCCCCGGGATGGTGGCGCCCTGGAGGCCGAGGAGGGTGAGATTGTCGACGTCGAGGGTGCCGGTCCAGACAGCCATGTTCACGATCCACGGGATACCGAACAGGATGTTGGACCAGCACATGTACAGCTGGTAGTTGCCGCTCTCGATGTGACCCTTGGGGATGTTGCCGTGCTGGCCGACCATGATGCCGCCGTCGCCGTTGTGCCAGACGTTGTTGACCTTGAGGTCGGGGGCCGACACCTCGTCCAACAGGTAGCCGTAACGTTCGTTGCCGTCGCTGCCGGCGAGGCGATGGAACTGGGCGCGGCGGCCGCCGGGGGCCACGGTCGTGTCGACGCTGTTGATGTTGCGGTTGGCGACCACCGCGGGCTGGGTGAGGATGCGCCGCGTGAACCGTGCCCAATCACGTTCATCCCAGCCGATGTAGGCGCGTGCCCGGTCGACGGCGGTACCCAACGCCCACGACACCATCTCATCCACCGGTGACGCCGTGATGAGGCCAACATGGTTGGTGTCCACCGCCGTGGTCTTGGCGCCGATCAGTTCAGCGAACGCCAGGACGTCGTCCGGGTCAATGAACTCGTCTCCCGTGGCGTACACCAGGTGGATGCGGTGCCCGTAGGGCCGGATCTTGTCGATGTTGCGCCACGGGTCGCTGTTCGGCAGCCCAGCCAGCCAGGCGGCATGACTGCCCCAGTTCGTGTCAATGACCCCCTGGAAAATGGGGTTGTCGTTGTAGAACTTCTCGAAGTTGATGATGGGGCCGACCAGGGTCATGGCCCGGATGCGGCCAGGGTTGGGGAGCCGGTAGGACCAGGCCAGGGCGTTGAGGCTGCCCATCGATATGGCGTGAACCAGTGCCTTGTCCGACCTGACGCCACCGTTGACGGTGGCCGCGGCCCAGTCCATTGCGTCATCTACGAGGCCGCCATTGTCGACCACAGCGGCGGTCGCCCAGTTCGATTGGCCGCCCAGCTCAGGGACGATGACCGGGTGGTCGTTCCCGGCGTAGCTGGCCATCAGCGGTTGCCAGTCGTCGTCCTGGATGTTGGCGGGGTCGCCTAGGTAGCCGTGGAAGAACACGACCGGTTCCTTGCCCTCAGCGCGCTGCAGGCGGCCGATGTAGATGGCGTACTGCTCACCCGTGACGAACGAATTGGGGTCGAACCGGGACCAGGACGTGTAGCCCTGCGGCGGCACGATGCTCACAGCGTCACGGCCCGGAGAAAGGCGCGCTGCAGGGCGTTGCAGGCGACCTGGCTGGTCAGATTGCCGCTGGAACCGGTGCCGGCCAGGTTGTAGTTGCCTGGGCTGTGGGCCGGCAGCTCAGCCCACAGGTTGTACGTCTGGTTGGTGGTGGCGGACAGGCTGATGGCGTTGATCGAGTCGAGGGAACCGAAGGCGCCGTAGCCGAGCGCGACGTTGAAGATGCCCCAGCTGGCCGCGTTCGGGCCACCGGAGGGTTGGACCAGCGGCAGGCGGCCGTGCAGCATGATCGGGCGCGCCAGGTCGGGGACGGTGATCTGGGTGCCGGTGAGGGGGGCCAGGGTCAGGCCGCCGCCGCTGCCGGTGACGATGGTGGCGGTCTGGATGTACTTGAAGTCGACCTGGATGCCGCCGCCGTGCAGGGTCTGATCGGAGGCGTGGGCCGACAGGGCTGAGGGGGTGATGGTGCCCAAGGGGTCATCCTCCAGGTAGAACGCGTCAAACGGGCCGCCGGTGATAGGCACCGTGATGAACGACTCGTACACCGTGCAGCTGGCCGCGCGCCGTTCCAGGAACCAGGTGGTCCCATCCGGCTTGATGTCGCTGTTGGGTTCGAGGTCCAGTTCCCAGTAACCCGAGTTGTTGATGCCGTCGCCGCTGCGTAGCCGGCGTTCACTGACGATCGTCTCACCGGTCGAGATGACCTTGCCCAACACCGGTCGGCCGCCGGGGCCGGCCAGGCGGATGATGACCTCCAGCGGCCACGGGGTGCCGGGGCCGGGCTGCCCTAGCTGTTCCTTGACAACGGTCATCGCTGCTCCTAGTCGGGCTGCTGGATGCGGGCAAGGTAGCTGACGCCGTCGAGGATGACGATGTTGTCGTCCGGGCAGCTCAGCGTGCCGGTGGCCTGATCGATCTGCAGGAACTGTGTGCCGCCGAGACTGCCTGAGCATCGCAGGAACAGGTCATTGTCCGGCCAGTACCCCTCCGGCAGTGTGAACACGTTGTCGCTGCCGCTGCTGGGGGTGACACGTTCCGCCCGCCCCCGCAGCTCCACCCGGTCACCCCGGCGGGTGAACATGGCCGGCGCGAATCCGTTCTGGCCGAGGGCGACGGTGCCGGCGGCGACCTGCCAGGCGCTGGTGTACTGCGGCTCCCCTTCGTCGCCCACGATGTGCCAGTCATCCCAGCCGCCGGACCAGAGGCCGAGGACCATGGAGCCGTGGGGTGGGGCGAACAGGACCATGACACGGTCCCCGGGCTGCAGCACGACAGGGGCGATGACATCGGCGCCGAATGGGCCGCCGTCGGGGCCGTCGATGACGACCATGGCGGTGGTGTTGGTGGGGGCGACGCTGACCACGACCCCGGGGCGGGTGATCGGCACTGCGGCACGGGCGGAGTCGGCCCCGGCCGACGCCGCGGCCCGGATGGCCTCACGCATCACCGGGGTCAGGGCCATTAGGCCGCCTCCTCCAGCTGCTCAGCCACGTCGTCGGACCAGATCCGCCGCAGTTCGTGCTTCATGTCGCCGCTGTCGTTCAACGGGATCTCCCACGACTGCTCGCGGTACTTGTCGGTCTTCCAGCCCACGATGTCGAACGTGTCGTGCAGCGGGTTGATGGCGCTGGCCAGGTTGACCCACCGGTAGGTGGCGTAGTCGGCCTGCCCGTACGCCTTCGCCGCCTTCGTCGCCGCCGTGTTCGACTCGATGCCCTGCTGGTCGATCGTGACGACCCGGTGGTAGCCGATGTTCTGGAAGCTGTTGGGGGCGGAGGCGGGGACCATCCATTCACCCCAGATCGGGCCGGCGGTGAACCCGCTGTTGACGACCACGTAGGTGTTGGGGGCGTCCAGCAGATCATCGCTCTCGACCACGCTGCCGGCGACCACGTTGGTGCCGGGGCCGTAGTTCAGGGTGGGTTCGACCGACGCCAGGGACGGGACGCTGCGCAGCTGCGCGGTGCCGTTGTTGTCGAAGTACAGGCTGTAGAACCCGGCCATGCCGGCCAGGTCGTTGATGACCTTCAACCGTGACTCACTCGGCTTCCACACCACCCACTGGGCGATCTGGGCGTCCGTGGGTTCGATGAAGTAGTCGGTGACCCCCGCCACCTCCAGCTGCTGCACTAGGGCGTCGTAGATGCTGGCGCCGGGGCCGTAGAAGTTGACGCCGCGGCTGCCCTGGTCGATGGTGACCAGCTGGTCGAGCATCGTGGCGTTCGTCTCATAGGCGTCACCTAGGACGGATTGGTCAACGCTGCCGGACAGGACCAGGCTGCGGGACGCGTCAGCGAACAGGAACACCCCCAGCGGGTAGCGGCTGCCGTCCTGCATCACCATCCACGGCTTCACCCGCTCAGTCAGCGTGTTGACCTCGGCCGTCACCTTCGGCGGCAGCCGGATGCCGCCCATCTGGCGCTTCGGGTTGCGGTTGATGCTGTTGGTGATCGACGCCCCAGCGTCCATGTCGACGGTGAGGTCACCGAGGAAGCTGTTGGTCTTGTCCAGCAGCTCGAACTGGAACGACGCTGCGCGTTGCCCGATGCCGGTGAGGGTGAGGAGGTCGGTCATGCCGGCACCCAGCGGCCGTCACGGATGTAGCCGTGGAACCCGCAGTCACACAGGATGCTGGGCGACAGCGTCAACGGCTCCCACTGCTCCACCACCCATCGGGGACGGTCGGCCGCCAGCTGGCGTTGTACGTCGCCGTCGAACGTGATGCCGCCCCGGCACTGGCCGTCGGGGGCGTCGTCGCGGGGGTGGCTGAGGATCAGGCCCCAGCGGGCGACGTCAGGCAGCCCGTCGTACTGGGGGTTCAGGTCCCGATCAGGTTCCCAACACGTCCAGGTGCCGGTGACACCGTCACCGAAGTCGAGGGTGGGGGTCATGTCGTCGTCGGTCACAGCTGCGGCACCCCCTCAACCTGGGCCACGGACGTGTCGTGGACCGCGGGCGACGTCAGGGTGGTGGTGACGTTGACGTCGGTCAACCACAGCTCAGTGCCCGCTGCGTCGGCGCGCCGGTTCGCCCCCGGACCGACCTTGAGGCTGGCGAACCAGCGGTTTCCCTCACCGTCCCGGACACACACGTACGGGATCGGCGCCCACGCCAGGTCCCTGAGGGGGTCGAAGATCGCCATGGACGGCGGCACGACGCTGCAGAAGGCGTCCAGGAGCAGGCCACGGGACCAGCTGTCACCGCGGCGTTCCAGCGGCCTGAACGCCACCTGGCCGTCACGGCCGTAGAACCGGCGCAGGGTCACATCCCCGAATTCGAGGAAGTCCCACTGGCGGGTCACCTCACCCTGCCACACCTCCGGGTACACGCAGCCCATGCCGGTGGCGGCGTTGCTGCTGAACGAGAGGGCGATCTGACCGGTCGGGACCGTCACCGATGCGGGGGTCGACCAGTCACCGGTGACGCCGTCGGTGCGGATGACACGCAGCCGGTATTGGCTACGGACCCCGATCCGGGCCTCGTGGTCGTTCCACACGTCGCTGGTGCGGCCCCACACGGTGGCGACGCGTTCCCAGTCGGGGCTGAGGTCGTCCATGCGGTCAACCTGGTACGCCTGGACGTCGGGGTTACCTGACGGGGCCGGGGACCAGGTGAGCTGGACGTAGGGCATCGTGTCGTCAGCACAGCCGGCACAGGCCACGTTCGGGTCGCAGACACTGGCATGGTGGGCGGTGAGGCTGCCGACACTGGTACCGACCCCAGTGACGGGGCCAGGGACCTCGACCAGCTGGGCGAGGATGTCGCTCGACCGGGTACCGCCAACGGTCAGTTCCGTCAGCGCGGTGCCCGACAGATAGAACTCCCCGTCCGCGTAGTCGGTGCTACCCCCGAACGTCTGGTCAGCGGTGTGGTTGTCGGCCATCAGCGCAGCGACGTACCAGGGTGCCCCGGACACGGTGGCAGGGGACGAGAACCGCAGCTCATACTGGCCGGCGGTCAGGGTCGATGATTGGGGGAACCGCAGCCGCGCCGTCTTGTAGACCACGGTGGCGTCGTCCACGTTGTTGACGGGGGCGCTGACGGGCAGCCGGTCGACGTCATCCGCCGTGACCTCCACCGCGTCGAACACCTTGACCCCCGTGGCCACCCGGTACAGCTCAGCGCGCAGCGGCGCGGCCGGGCGTCCCTGGGTTGGTTTCCAGCCGGCGACCACGAACGTCTGCCCGTAGATGGTGCCGCCACCGGCCAGGGTCAGGAACTGGCTAGTCGTGTGGGTGCCGAACAGCACAGACCCACGGGACAGGCTGTAGGGCATCGAGTCGACGGTGACGGACCCAGCCGCGACCTCGCGTAACGTCGGGATGCCGTCGATCTGGGGACCGGCGGCGGCCATCAGCCCGGCCTTGTTATTGTTCGCGGTGTTGATGGCGGCGTTGTAGGGCTGGCTGTGTTGGCGCCACAGGCCGTCCGGGGGCGCGCCCCGCAGATACCGCCAGGGCATCACGGCCCCGGCCACGCTGTCGACGCTGTAGTCGGTGATGCGACGGCACATCAACGTCAGGTCTTCGTTGTTGGTGATGGCCGGCGCCCCGGTGGCGTTCGGGGTAGTCATCGTGAACGGCACCCAGCTGAACGATGTGGTCGGGCTACCTAGGCCGACGCCGCGCCGTCGTTCGGGGATGCTGTACACCCGCATGTACAGCCGGTCGACCTTCCAATAGCCGGCCCCGGCACGGCACTGGACACGGATGCGCCGGGTGCCACCGGAGGCGAAGTCGCGGACCATCTGGGGTGTCCAGTGCTTCCACGTACTGCCCCCGATCTCAGTAATGGCCTCACCGAACCGGACACTGCCGCTGGCCCACCCGTTAGTCCAGAACGGGAAGTCCCGGGACCAGATGACGCTGTTGGGGCCGGTGCCATCGAACCGCTTGATGGCCAGGGTGATGTTGCCCCGGAACCACACCTCGACCGCCAGCACGTGCCGGTCGAGGCCGAAGGCACCGGTGTTGAACTGGGCGTCGAAGTAGGCGTTGAGTTTGCTGCTGACCGCGTACAGGCCGTCATCGGACGTGTTGAGCCGGTTGGGGTTGAGGGGGGTGGTCAGGTTCTCGTTGAAGATGCCGCCGCTGGTGTTCCCGGTGACCGCTGTGACGCTGTAGTCGTTGTAGGTCATCGTCCCCCACGCCTCCGACCCCCGGGGAACCAGTTCGAGGAGCATGGGGCGGGGCAGGCTGTTGTAGATGGCACCTAACGCCGGGGCCTGGGCGCCGCTGCCGGCGTGCAGGTCGTAGCTGTCGACGGTGCCGGTGCGGCCGGCGGTGAACTGCAGCTCACCGACGTCACCGGGGGCATCGATGGTGGTCTGGGCGTAGCCGACGTCCAGTAGCTCGATGCCCATCTTCCCAGGGCTGTTGGGGTTCCAGTTCGGGCGGCCCATCAGGATGCGATCTTTGCCTCGATGCGCGCCTCACGCTTATCCAGCACCTCAGCGACCCCCTTACCCAACCCGCGGCCGAAGTCCTCGCCGGACGCGGCGTCGACCGGGGCGCCGCCGGTGTTAATGGTGACGTCCATGTGAATGACCGTGCCGCCGCCAGCGATCTGCGGTGCCGTGGCGGCCGGCGTCGGGGTCCGGAACCCGCCCGCGCGATTCAGGACGTCGAACAGCCCGGATTGCTGGGCCAATTCCAGGGTGCGGGCCGGGTCCGTCAACGGCAACAGCACCTCGCGGCCGGCCTCACCGATGACCATGGGGGTGGCCTCATCGAAGATGCCGCCCTCAGCGCCCAGGCCCGGCACCTTGCTGATGACGTCCCCCAGCTTGTCAGCGCCGGGCAGGTTCTTGATCTTGTCGATGACGCTGCCCACGGCATGGGCCACCGACTTAGCCACGTCACGCAGCGTTTTCAGCAGGCTGACCACAGCGTCGATCGGCACCTTGAGCAGGTTGAACGCACCCTTGAGGGCATCGACCGCGCCCTTGAGGGTGGTGCGCAGGAACGCTGACAGTGGTTCGCCGATGGTGTGCCACAGCGTCGACAACACATCCTTGACGAACCCCACCGATGCCTTCAACGCATCGAACGCCGCCTTCGCTACCCCGACCGCGACCTTGAACGACGCCGACAGGAACGCCCCCAGCGGCACCAGCACGTTGCGCCACAGGAACGACGCCACGTCGATGACCGCCTGGACCGCGGCCCGGAACACGGTGCCGAGGATCGAGGCCACGACCTTGATCACCGGGGTCAGGACACCCACCAGGAACGACCCGAAGGGTTCGAGGACGAACCGCCAGAGGGTCGTGAACGTGATGATCAACACCTCCAGCGTCGCCAGCAACGGCAGGAACGCGACCAGCAGCACGATCTTGACGGCCGGCACGAACACGGCCTGGAGGAAGTTGCCGAGGGGGACGAGGACGTTCTGCCACAGGAACGTCGCTGCCGTGGTGATGGCATTCAGGGCGGTGGAGACGACGTCGGCCATGACCTGGGCGACGGTCTGCAGGGCGGCGAAGAATTCGGCCTTCAGGAACTGGCCGAACGGCACGAGGGTGTTGTGCCACAGGTCCCGGAACAGGTCCGCCAGGGTCGACAGGATCGGTTGGACGTTGCGGCCGATGACCCCCGCCAGGTTCGCTAGCCCGGTCGCCAGCAGGGCGATGGCCTGCGCCACCTTCAACAGGACGGGGGCGCCGATGTTGGTGATGAGGATGGTGGCCAGACGGATCAGCGGGATGAGCAGCGGGACCAGGGCCACGGTCAGCTGAGCGAACGCGATGGCGATCTGCCCCAACGCCTCCGCCAACTCCGGCAGCACCGGTGCCAGGGACTCCAGAACCTCCTGCAGGCTGTCACCCAGGACGGTGACCAATTCCCGGATCGCCGGGCGCATCACCTCGAACGCCTGCAGCAGCGCGCCGCCCAGGATGCGGGCGACGTCACCCAGGATCGGGGCCAGGAACTCGACCGCATCAGCCAGCGCCCCACCCAGGATCTCCGCTATCTCAGTCAGGACGGGGGCCAGGGCCTGCGCGACCTCGCCCACCACCCGCAGGATCTCAGCGAACGCTGGCCCCAGGGCACCGATGATGCGTTCCCCGACCTGGGTGAACACCTGGATCAGCGGGGTCGCCGCCTTCACCAACAGGGTCAGCAGGTTCACGATCGGGGGCAGCGCAGCGCCGAGGGCGTCACCGATCAGCGAGATGACCGGGGCGATGGCCGGCCCCAGGGCAGCGAACAGGCCACCCAGCGACTTGATCGCCGGTTGCAGGGACACGAGGGCGTCCACGAACGGGCCGGTCAGCTGGGACAGGCCGTCACCGATGCCCTGCAGCGCGACACCCAACGCTGGGCCGGCCTCACCGATGATGCCGCCCACGACGGTCAGCAGGCTGCCGGCCAGACTGGACAGGGCCGGCGCGATGGTGCCCAACGCGTCCTGGATGGCCGGCACCGCCAGACCCAGCTGCGTCTTGATGGTCGGGATCAGCGGCCGGAACGCCTGGGTCAGGGACAGCCCGATCGTGTCCTTGAACGTCGAGAACACGCCGTTGAGGGTTTGGGCCTGGTCGGCCATCGCCCCCGCCGCCCCCGGGAACTCCTTCATGCCCTGGACCAGCGCGGCGATGCCCTCCTTAGCCGGGACCGCGCCCTTCTGTAGCTGGTCCTGTAGGGCCTTGGTGCTGATCCCCAGGCCGTCGGCCATGGCCTGGAACACCGGGAACCCCGGCACCGCCTCACTGATCTGTAGCAGCTCCTCGCTGCTGATCTTGCCCTTGGACGACATCTGGCTGAGGGCACGGACCACCCGGTCAATCGCCTCCGGCGGCTGACCCAGGACGGCGGTCAGGTCGCCGATGGTGCCCAGCAGCGGGATGACCTCCTCCTTCGTGATGCCGGCGGCCTGACCCATCGCCAGGATCTGGCGGGCGTTGTCCGCCAGACCCGGGAACTCGAACGGTGTCGTGGCGGCGAACTGCTGCAGGTCCTTGATGAACGACCCCGCGGCGTCCGCTGACCCCAGCAGCGCCTTGAACCCCAGCTCCGTCTGCTCCAGCGACGCGGACGACTTGATACCGAACGCGGTGATGCCAGCAGCCGCCGCTGCCCCCGCGAACCCGACGGCGGTCAGGCCGGTGGAGATGAGCGAGAACCCGCTGCCGGCGGTACCGATGCGGCCCAGCGCCCGGACGCTGTCGTTGCTGGCGTCCCGGAAATTGTGCTCAACCGCCTCGGCCGCCACCTCGGATTCGACCACCACAGGGCCGAACGCGCCCGCCCCACCGATCTCAGCCAGCTGGATGTCCGAGTCCTCGGCGGCATCCCGGAACGCTGCGTTGACTGCCTCACCGGCGATCTCAGCTTCCTCGACCACCGGGCCGAACACGCCGACACCGCCGATGTTCGACAGGGCCTCATCAGCGCCCGCCGACGTCTCCGCCATCGTGCCGACCACAGCGCGGCCGGCCTCATCGAACGCCCGCTCAACCTGTTCGCCTGTCTGCTCAGCCTGCTGGCCGATGTCACGCAGCTGGTCGCCATTCAGTGCATCCAGCGTCTCGCGTATGGCCCTGCCGGCCTCCCTGAACGAATCCTCCAGCGACTCCCCAACCCGCTTACCCAGCTCCTCGACACTGACCAGGCCGTCATGGATCTGGTCCAGTGAGTCGATGAAACCGACGGTGTCGCTGTTGATCTTGATGAAGGCTTCGTCCAGGGGGCCGGCGGCCATCACACCCTCCCGGCGTTCTTAGCTGCCGGTTCGCCTAGCTCCAGGCCCGCCTTGATCGTGTTGGACCAGGCAGCCCGGTCACCCCGCCACCATGACGGTGCCCGCATGTTCGGGGGCGCCAGGCCCGGTACATGCCGCGCCTGGGCCGGTGGCGCCGTGACGGTTGCCGCCACCTCGATGACCGGGTCGGCGCCGGTCAGCAATTCGTCCAGGCGGGCGCGCTGGTCCTCGTCGTAGCCCCGGGATGCCCAGTGGTAGACGAGGTTCAGCATGCGGCGCGGTGTCAGGTCGAGGGGGTCGACGTTGCGGCTGGCGCACCATCCGTCGAAGTCCCACCAGTACCGTTGGGCGTGGCTGGCGAGGACGACGACGGCTCGGTAGGGCGGCCGCTGTAGAAGGCCTGCAGGTCGCGGTACACGGACTGGACCTGGGGCATCGTGATCATCCGGCGCATGTGCGCCTCCTGATCCTCGACCGGCCACCCCGGGTCAGGTGGCCGCATGTTGGCCATCCACCGGGCCGCGTCCTCCGGGTACAGGACGTCGTTCAGGAACTTGATCGCCCGTTCCGTCGATGACATGCCGATGGTGGACAGGCGCAGCATCAACGCCGGGTTCGCTGCCGCCAGCTCAGCCATCTTCTCGGGGTCGTTGCCCACCTCCATCACCTGGGCCAGTTCCCCCGCCAGTTCCGACGCCTGGGACAGCTGGCTGATGGACTCCAGCAACGTCGCCGCCGGGCACACCGGAGTCGCCCGGTAGTACTCCCCGTTCAGCGGGATGACCACCGGCTGGTTGTCCTGGCTTCTGAGGTTCGAGTAGTCGGTCAACTGCAATCTGGGTTCCTCCTGGGGTTAGCCCCGCGCTGCTTGCAGGGCATTCGTGAGGAATCTACGTGCTGGAACGGGATGCCCGCGAGCGTGAGCCACTTTCCAGCTGTAGGGGGCGTAACGGCTACCGCTGCCCTCGTGCACCGCCCGGGCGTAGGCGACGTTGGTCCCGACCCTGATCGACAGGCCCAGCAGCCCCCGGAACGGTTCCCCTGCCCGGATGCTGGCCCGCAGCCGCCCATGGCGGACCGGGGCGAACACCTTCGCCTGGTTCTGGACATGTAACGCCCGGCGGGTGAGGTCCCGGCCGACCGGGCCACGGGGGTCGTACAGCAGCTGGCGGACAGCAGCAGGGTTGCGGCGCGCCATCGGGCTACCCGCCCGGGGTGCCCTCGCAGGGCTGGCAGTTGTTGAACCCCACGAACACGTGCTGTTCACTGCCGGCGCACTGGCCGTCGGTCCCGACCGCCAGCTGTTCGCCCAGCAGCCGCATAGGCCGGGCCGACGGGTCGAACTGGTCGAAACAGCAGATGACGCCGCGCTGCACCGCCCAACGGTCGGCGAAGTCCTGTTGAGCGGCCGTCGACAACGCCTCCGGTTTCGGGGGACGGCCGTTGTCGTCCTGGACCGGGACGCACCGCAGGATCGTCACCACGAACTCCGCCAACGTCAACGCGGCCCCGCACTGCGTGAACGGCGGATCAGTCTTCGGGATCGGGAAGTGGTCGGTGGGGAAGGCGCGCAGGACATGGACAGTGAGCTGCCCGCATTCGCAGTCATCCCACGCCACCTCCTCCCCCGGGATCACCGCGGCCCGGGCCGGCGCCCCCGCCGGGGTGGCAGCCAGCTGGGCGCTGCAGCACAGCAGCAGCCGTTGGGCCATGTCGAACATGTAGTCAGGTTGCGGGGTCGACGCGGTCACCAGGATGTCCACCCGCCGGGCTGCCGGGGCTGTTCGTAGTCGTCCGGGTTCCAGATGCGGCGGCCCGCGGTCAGGCCGTCAGGGTTGACGGTCCCGATGAACGTGCGGACCAACGGGAGGCCGGATAGGCCGGCCATGCCGGCGTCCATCAGATCCTTGACCGTCGGGAACTGCTGGGACACCCCCTGCCGGGTCACCGCGGTCGTGTAGCGCGGCAACTTGCACTGGTCGCCGACACAGAACGCCGCGAACTCCGCCGCCAGCTCAGCCAACGCGAACTGGCCGATCATTGGGACAGCGGGACCGTAGGTGGCGGTCACCGACCAGGCGCCCACCCCCGACACGGGGACGGTCCAGTCCTGGCACAGCGGCCATAGCTCACCGTCGGTGCGGACGAGGCGTTGGCCGTCGTACAGCACCCACCCGCTGCCCTCCGCCAGTTCGACGCCGTCCACGATCACCTGGGTGACCTGTGTGGCCCGTAGCGGCAGCAGGAGCGTGTCAGCGGTATTGCACCCGCACTGGCCGCTGCAGCGCCCACAGGCGGCATCTAGCCACCAATCCGGGCGTTCTGGCCATGCCCCCGGCCATCCCCACCACCACGACGACGTGGCCCAGTCCGGGGCACAGGCCTGCCGGCACGGGCGCAGCAGGATCGAACACGCACCGAACTGGCGTCCCGACAGCTCCCACAGCACCTCTGACGCCGCCATGACCGCGGCGCCGGTGACGGCCGGACTGAACGATGTGAGGTCGGGGCATCCCGACGGCGGCAGAGGCCATGCCTCGCACAGCGGAACGAACACGCCGATGCCCTCTGCCGCCTACTGGGATGCTCAGGCCGCGGGCAGGGTGACAGCCCCGCAGCCAGTGACGTCAGGCAGCGGCAGCCGCACGACGTTGAAACCGCGGTGCGCCCCAGCCGGCACCTGGTTGATGTACTTGATCGCCCCCGGGCCGGCACCCCACAGGGTGTTCGCCGCCTCGGTCCGTGCCGTGATCCGCCACTCGATCACATCGTCCTGGACGGTGAAATCGTTGAGACGGCCGGCGGCCAGGTGCGGCCACGCCCAGTACGCCACCCGGGGCGTAGTCGCCCCCGTGCACGTCTCACTGTCCGCCTGCCACACCTCCAGGCCCCAGCGGGCGCTGATGTCGCCCTCCTTGACCCAGAACCCGGTGCCGGTCACCGTCGGGCTGCCGGTCACGATCGCGGTCTGTCCGGTCGTGATCACCACCGCGTCGGGGTCGATCGAACAGAACCGGATGTTGACCTCGTCCCGGCTGAACTGGTCGTTGCCGCGCCGGTTGACGCAGAACGCCCCATTGGCCTTCCGCAGCTGGTAGGTGGTGCCGTCCTCGTACTGGGGCGACACCTGTACCTCAACGAACCCGTCGAAGACGATGAGGCTGCCGGTCCCCGTGACGGGGGCGCCGCAGGCGTCCAGGCGGATGATGCGGGCGCGGGTGCCCTGGATGGGGGAGATGCATTCGGCGCTCACCGGTGGGCCTCCACAAGGTCGATGATCTGGTCGCGGGTCAGGTCGTCAGCGACGGCCAGGCCCAGGGATGTCGCGTAGGTGGCCCACGCGTCACGGCCGCTGCCGGCGCCGCTCCGGGGTGGCATCGCCGGGTCTACCGGCGGTTCCACCTCAGTCGCCGACAGGGCAGGCTGCCCCGACAGCTGCTCACCACCCGCCACCGGCGGGATAGCGAACGCCTCAGGTTCCGGGACGGGCTGCAGGTCGACCTGGATGGGGAACGGCCCCTCGATCTGCGGTTCCCGCAGCAGCAACTTCGCCATCTCCGCGTGCTGCTCATCATCGAATGCCGGTTCGCCGTTCACGACGACCTCGTTGCCGCCGACGGCACGCCAGTCGGCCCCGGCCTCCATGAACAGGCTGATGCCAACCATGTAGTGGTCCTGGTCCCGGAACGTGTAGCGGATCATGTCGCGGCCCCCACGGTGCCCTGCACGACGCCACCCAGCGACACCTGGGCTGCCAGATGGCAGCAGTCCCACGTGAACGCGTACGCGCGCTCGACCAGGTACACCGTGCTGTTGTCGGTCCGCCCGATGATCTCCGCCGGTTGTCGGCCGCGGTCCACGATGTCGGACCGGACCATCGCCACCGCGCCGGTGGCGTAGAAGTACGTCTGGCCGGCGGTCGGCGTCGTGCCGTCCGGGGCCATCCGGTCGTTGCTGGCGTAGGCGGCGACCAGGGTGCCGCCGAGGGTGCGGAGCTGCTGGCCGTCCTTCGTGACCAGCCCGCAGTACGACAGCTGGGCCAGGGCCTGGCGGGGGACGTGGATCACGCCCTCCGCCCCGTAGCACGCCGCCAGGGCGCCCTCCAATAGGCCCAGGGCCTCGACCACATCGACGGCGGCCGAGGTGACGGTGGTGGCGGCTGACTGGCGTTGCACCGTGTTCGCGCCCATCGCCGTGCCGGCCACCGGGGTGTTGGCGGCGAGGTGCGGGTAGACGGTGCCCGGGCTACCGGTCGGGAACACTGGGCTGCCCGTCCAGAACACGTGCTCAACAGCACGGCCCTCACCGTTGGTCAGCGCGGCCTCAGTGCGTCGCCGTAGGTCGGCCAGGTCGTCGCCCCAACCGACCGGGCTGCACGGCGCCCAGGCCCACACCCGGAACACGTCCGACTGCAGGACCGGGGCGCCACCGGTGACCGACGGCGACATTGACGGGCCACCGGTCGCGTTGCAGGGCGTCAACAGCGAACTGAACGCCGGGATGCACACCAGCGGCTGCCGCAGAAACCCGTTCTTCCAATGCGGGTCACCGGCCACGACCGGGGCCGCGACTGACAGCAACCCGTACCGGAGGGGGGTGTACGGCGGGGCCGCCGCGTCGAGCAGGGTGACAGGGTCAACCATCGCCGTTCACCTCCCTTCGTACGTTCGTCACCGGCCGGGTCAGGCCGACGCCGCGGACTGGGTCGTCTGGGCGCCCGTGTTGCCGTTCGGGAACATCGAGCTGAACGTGATCATCAGCCCTTCCTTCCCGCGGGTGCCGATCAGCGTCGCCTCCTCCGACCACGCAGCGGTGTGGTCGTTGGCCTTGTTCAGGACGCTGTCCCGGACGACGCCCAGGTTGAGGTTCAGGCCGTTGCCCCGGAAGAAGTGGCCGGGGAAGTACATCATCCCCAGGAACGACGACGGCCACGCCGTCGGGGGCGAGCTGGCGCCGATGGTGTTGGCCGGGCCGGCGCTGCCGGGCAGGGCCTGCCAGTCCTCGACCCACTGGCCCCGGATGTTCCGGGCGTCCAGCTGGGCGCTGATGTAGGCGTCGGCCACGGACAGGTCGTCCCACCCGTTGCGCTTCGCCAGATCCGACCGGAGCAGGCCGCGTGCCCATGCGGGCAACACCAGCTCGATCGTCGCCGACAGGGGCGCCCCGTACTTGTACCGCAGGTGCGTGGCCTCCAGATCGATGGCGCCGAGGAAGTGGGTCATCGCGCTGGACGCGGCGCCGTTGGTCGGCGTGACCGCGGTCAGGGTTGTGTCGGCGGCCATCTGGGCGATGTGCCGGCGGTTCATCACCCGGGCGTGGGCGATGGTGGTGAGCATGAGGAAGTGCCGGATCAGCTCCGGGTACGCGTCCTCGGTCAGGTTGCCTGCCAGGACGCACAGGCCCCACACGCGGAGGCGTTCCTCATCGAACGTCGGGCACGGCGGCCGCAGGCAGCTCTTGGTCGGGCTGCCGGTGGCGGCGAGGATGTCGTCCGTCTCCGTCCACTCCCACGGCATCGTCGCGTTCGACGGGATGCCGGAGGCGGGGGCGCCGGACAGGGCGAAGAAGTCGGCGAGGGTGAGGCTGATCGGCCACTTGATGCCACCGCGCCGGATGCCGACGGTGGGGAGGTCGACCATGCCGGACGGCTGGCCGGCGACGTTGAAGAACGAGTAGTCGATCTCCGACGGGGCGCACCAGCCGCCAGCGGCGACCAGGGCGGACATGCCGGCGAACCCGAGGGCGGGGTCGATCAGGCCGGCGAGCGCGGCCTCAACCGCGAACTCGGCCATCGAGTCGTCCAGGGTGACGGCGTAGTCGCGCTGGACGCTGGCGACCTGCACGGGCGAGCCGTTGCCCGCCGTGATGTGCATGTTCTTCGCCCGGGCGGCAACGGCGCCTGCGAAGTCGTCCAGCGTCTCCAGCTTGGTGCCGGGCGCCATGCCAGGCACCTCAGACGCTGCCGTCAGGATGACCTCCTGCGGTGGCACCCGGTTGACCGCGGGGGCGGGGTTCGGGTTGACGCCGTACGGGTCGGGCTGATGCTGGGCGATCTGGGCCAGGGTCAGTGACGGGTTGAGCGTCGGCTTCTTGGCGACCGCGGGGACGGTGAGCGGCGGGCGGGCGGCGGCGGCCACAGGCTCAGCGACCGGGGCAGGTTCCACAGCCGGTTCCACAGCCGGTTCCACTGGGGTGGTGTCGACGGGGGCGGGGTCGCCGTCGACCGGCGGGGCCTCCGGGTCCTCGACCGGCTCAGGGTCGACGGGGGCTGGGGGCTGGGCGCTGTCCAGCACTGCCTTGACCCGGTTATCGTGCTCCGCCTTGCGGGCGTCCTGCGTGGCCTTGATGTCGGCCAGGGCGGCAGCCAGCTGCGGGGCACGCTCAGCATCCTCGGTCGTCACCGTCTCCGGTGCTTCCGCCGCCTTCTTCCCCAACTCGTCCAGCGCGGCCTCGACCGACACCTTGAGGGTTTCGAGGGCGTCGTCATCGAGGGTTGTGAGGTCGGCGGGGATGTCGAGCTGCACGGGGGCGGGGTCGCCGTCACCACCAGCGACGAACGGCAGCACCCGACCAGCGGTGTGCCAGGTGAACCGGCCATCCGGGCCGAGGCGAAGTTCGAGGGTGTCGCGCATCGCTGCGTGGTCCTTCCATGGGAGGCCCTGAACGTTGAATGTTCGGGCGTCGGAACGCGTGAGCGTTGATACATGGAGCGACGGACCACGCCGTGCTGGCTACCCGTCCCCAGGGGCCAGGCCGCCCGGTGACTGGGTGTGAGTATGAAGTACGCCTGGTGGGGGCGTCAACTAGCCGGGCCTGGCTCCCACCATTCCTGCCCTTCGGGATGCCCGGGCGCGAACGCTGTGACGTCGATGTCCACCCTGGACTGGATGCCGCGTTCGGTGCCGTCACCCATGAACACGGCCTGGATGGCCCAGCCGACCTCGCACACCGGGCACCAGGCATACACGGTGTAATGGGCGCCGGGCTGCAGCGGCCCGCAACCCTCCGGGCAGAACCCCTCGGCCAGCACGGCCTCACGGACGACGTCGGGTGACGTGACCGCCCACTGGGGTTCGCTCGACATCTCGTACCGGTAGTAGGCGGTCGGGTATCTGCGGGGGGTCGGGTAGCCCATCCGCCGATGTTACTGCGGTTACGCAGTGCGGCCCCCCTGTCCCTGGGAAGGCAGGAGGGCCGCTGGCTCCGCTGGTGGATCTAGGAGGGCGGTCAG
>JBKPBZ010000029.1:0-11357 GCA_046727115.1 Actinomycetota bacterium
CGCGCGGTGCGAACCGCCGTCGGTACGGATCACGGTGACCGACCATATTCATACTGGAGGGGACCAGAGGCCCGCGGGCCAACACCATGACTGAAGCAGCGAACGGCAAGGCCCGGTTCAGCGCCCGAGAACGCACCGCAGGGGAATTCCCCCACTCCCTACCAGGGCTGCGGACGGAGGTGGTCTTGTTCGACGATTCAGAGCAGATGGTCCAGTCGCTGGGCAGCCATGACGAAGCCCTGCGCTTCATCGAAGATCAGTTCCCTGCCGTTGATTTCCATGTCCGGGGGAACGAGCTCGCGATCAGCGGTCCTGCCGCCGACGTGCCGCGCATCATGCGCCTGCTCAACGAGGTGCGCGGGCTTGTGGCCAGGGGCACGGTCATCACCCCTGCCGTCCTGCAGCAGCTCGTCTCCCTGCTCCGCAGCCAGTCACTGCTGAACCCGGTGGAAGTGCTGACCACCAACATCCTTTCCACGCGGGGGAAGACCATCCGGCCCAAGACGCTGAACCAGAAGAACTATGTGGACGCGATCGACGCGAACACGGTGATCTTCGGGATCGGCCCGGCCGGTACCGGCAAGACCTACCTGGCGATGGCCAAGGCCGTCCAGGCCCTGCAGCAGAAGGAAGTCAGCCGCATCATCCTGACCCGTCCGGCTGTCGAGGCGGGGGAGCGGCTTGGCTTCCTGCCGGGCACCCTGAGCGACAAGATCGACCCCTACCTGCGGCCCCTGTACGACGCGCTGCACGACATGATGGACCCCGAATCCATTCCGCGCCTCATGGCCGCCGGCACCATCGAAGTCGCCCCGCTGGCCTACATGCGCGGCCGGACGCTCAACGACGCCTTCATCATCCTCGATGAGGCCCAGAACACCACGCCGGAACAGATGAAGATGTTCCTGACCCGCCTGGGCTTCGGCTCCAAGATGGTGGTCACCGGGGACATCACCCAGGTGGACCTCCCGTTCGGCACCCGCTCGGGGCTCAGGATCGTCGAGGAGATCCTGCAGGGGATCGAGGACGTCAACTTCTCGATCCTGGATGCCTCCGACGTCGTCCGGCACCGCCTGGTCGGGGATATCGTCAACGCCTACAGCATCTGGGACGAAGTCCAAAGGAACCGGGTCAAGCATTCCGTTGCCCGGGAAACGCGGGGAGAACACGCATGAGCATTGAGGTCAACAACGAATCCGGCGTCGTCGTGGACGAATCGGAGCTCGTGGCCCTGTCGCGGTTCATCTTCGAACGCCTCTACATCCATCCGCAGGCGGAGCTGTCCATCCTGCTGGTGGACGAGCCGGCCATGGAAAAGCTCCACCTCGAACTGATGGACGAGCCCGGCTCCACCGATGTCCTTTCCGTGCCCATGGATGAGCTCACCCCGGGCACGCCGGACAAGCCGACGCCGCAAGGCATGCTCGGCGACATCGCCATTTGCCCCCAGGTGGCCGAGGTCCAGGCCCGCAACGCCGGCCACTCCACCCAGGACGAGATGCTGCTGCTGACCACGCACGGCATCCTGCACCTGCTGGGCTATGACCACGCCGAGCCGGAAGAGAAGGAAGAGATGTTCGGGCTGCAGCGCGAACTGCTGACCGCCTTCACCGGCAAAGCGGCCCCGTCCGAGACGGTTCAGTGACCCCACTGATCCTGGCCGGCATGGCGCTGGTGTTCCTTAGCTTTGCCGCGGTGCTCACCGCTGCCGAGTCCGCGTTCAACTTCCTGCCCCGGCACGACGCCGAACAGGCGGTCCTCAACAGCAGGGGAACGTCACTTAAACGCATCCTGGCGCAGCCTGTGGGGCACATGCGCGCCCTTCGGTTCTGGCGCGTCTGGTTCGAGACTGCTGCCGCCGTCGCCGTGACCGTCCTCCTGTACAACATGCTGGACAACGTATGGTTCGCCGGCCTGGCGGCCACCGGCATCATGGCGGTGGTCGGCTTCGTGATTGTCGGGGTGTCCCCGCGGCAGCTCGGCCGGGTCCACTCCGCCGCCCTGGTCCGGTTCAGCGCCCCGCTGGTCCGGTCCCTCTACGCCGTGCTCGGTCCGATCCCGGGCTGGCTGGTGCGGCTTGGCAGCGTCGTGGCCCCTGGAGCGCCGGCGGACAGTGAGGCCTTCTTCAGCGAAGAGGAATTCCGCGAGCTCGTGGACCGGGCCACCGAGTCCGACGTGATCGAGGACAACGAGGCTGAGCTGATCCAGTCGGTCTTCGACTTCGGGGACACCCTGGTCCGTTCGGTGATGGTGCCGCGGACCGACATCCTCACGATCGACTCCGGGTCCAGCCTGCGGCGCGCGATGTCTCTGTTCCTGCGCTCCGGGTACTCGCGGATCCCGATTATCGGCGAGAACACCGACCAGATCCTGGGCATTGTGTATCTAAAGGACGTCGCCGCGTCGCTGCACAACCTCGGCCCGGACGAGGAACCGCCGATTGTGGACGAACTCGCCCGCGAGGTCCGCTACGTGCCGGACTCTAAGCTTGTCAGTGACCTGCTGCGCGAACTCCAGAAGGAATCCACGCACGTGGCAATCGTCATCGACGAATACGGCGGAACGGCAGGGCTGGTCACGCTCGAGGACCTCATCGAGGAGATCGTCGGCGAGATTGTGGACGAATACGACACCGAAAGCGCCGAGGCCGTAGCCCTGGGCGACGGACGCTACCGGGTCAGCGCCCGGATGAGCATCGACGACCTCGGCGAGCTCTTCGACCTCGAGCTCGACGACGACGAGGTGGACACCGTGGGCGGGCTGCTCGCCAAGGCCCTCGGGCGGGTGCCGATTGTCGGCAGCACAGTCCAGGTCCATGGCCTGTCCCTCCGCGCCGACCGGCTCGAGGGCCGGCGGAACCGCGTCAGCCACATCATTGCGGCCGCCGTGGCAAAAGAACAAACTGACCTTGAAGACCTCCTCGACGAGGCCGCACCAATCCAACAGGGAGTCTCACGTGAGCAAGCAGAATAAGTCCGACGGCGAAGCAGCCTATGGCGGCTACCGCGCCGGGTTCTCGGTGCTGGTGGGGCGGCCCAACGCCGGCAAGTCCACCCTCACCAACGCCCTGGTCGGCCAAAAGGTCGCGATCACCTCGGCCAAGCCGCAGACGACGCGGCACACGATCCGTGGCATCGTGCATCGGGACGACGCCCAGCTGATCCTCGTGGACACCCCGGGCCTGCACCGCCCGCGCACCCTGCTGGGGAAGCGGCTGAACGAACTCGTCGCCGACACCCTCGCCGAGGTCGACGCGATCGGCTTCTGCCTGCCCGCCAACGAGAAGATCGGCCCCGGCGACAAGTTCATCGCCGCCCAGCTCGCCGCCATCGGCAACAAGCCGATCATCGCGGTGGTGACCAAGGCCGACACGGTTGACCGCCAGGGCCTCACCGAGCAGCTGCTCGCCGTCGCAGCGCTGGGCCGCGAGGTCCTCGGTGAGGACGGCTGGAAGGACATCGTCCCGGTCTCCGCCACCGACGGTTTCCAGGTCGAAACCCTGGCCGATGTGCTGATCAGCCACATGCCGGCGTCGCCGCCGCTGTACCCCGACGGGCACCTGACGGACGAACCGGAAGCCGTGATGATCGCGGAACTGATCCGGGAAGCCGCCCTCGAAGGCGTCCGCGACGAATTGCCGCACTCCCTGGCCGTCGTCGTCGATGAGATCGTGCCGCGGGAAGGCCGGCCCGAAGACCGGCCGTTCCTGGACGTCCGCGTCAATCTGTACGTTGAGCGGCCCTCCCAGAAAGCCATCATCATCGGCAAGGGCGGCGCCCGGCTCCGCGAGGTCGGGAC
This sequence comes from Actinomycetota bacterium, assembly GCA_046727115.1. GTDB lineage: Bacteria > Actinomycetota > Actinomycetes > Actinomycetales > Micrococcaceae > Arthrobacter. Next base: position 3,799 of record JBKPBZ010000029.1, read on the forward strand.
CACCGCGCGCAAGGCGATTGAGGCGCTGCTCGGCGCCCGGATCTACCTCGACCTCCATGTGAAGGTCGCCAAGGACTGGCAGCGCGACCCGAAGCAGCTCGTCAAACTGGGCTTCTGACCCGGGCCCTGTCACGGCCTCTATCTTGGCCGTATTTTGGCCGGTGGCCGCTCCCGCCGCTCCCAAGAGGGGGCCCATCGGCGTTTTCTCAGATTCGGACTCTAAAATGGGCTGACTCCCCGTTCATGTAGGAAGGCTCAACAAGTGGTTCGACCCCGTGACAACCGTGCCGACGGCTCCACCCCGCCGGTCCGGTCAGCAGCCGCTGCCCGGCACACGGCCGACCCCGCCGTTGGTCCGGCCCGCCACCTCGGAGCCGCCCATCGGACCCCTGCCTGGCTTAAAGTGACCACGGGCGTGATTGCGGTGCTCCTGGTGGGCGTGATCGCATTCGGCGCTTACTGGGCCATCCGGCTCCAGGGAAACCTCACCAAGGCCCCGCTGAGCGCCGGCAGCATCAAGTCGGAGAACGCCGTAAACGATTCGACGGACCGGATGCAGATCCTGATCCTGGGTTCGGACACGCGCGACGGCAAGAACTCGGAGTACGGCACCAGCGACGACGCGACCGGCTACGGGCATTCAGACGTGATGATGCTCATGGACATCTCGGCTGACAACAAACGGGTCAATGTCATCAGTTTCCCCCGTGACCTGCTGGTCGACATCCCCAAGTGCAAGGATCCGAAGACCAACAAGGAATACCCGGCCCAGACCGGCGTCATGATCAACTCGGCGATGTCCGAGGCCGGCATCGGCTGCGCCGTGGACACCGTCAACAAGCTCACCGGCCTGGAGATCGACCACTTCATGATGGCCGACTTCAACGCCGTCAAGGAACTCTCCAACGCCGTCGGCGGCGTGCAGGTGTGCATCAGCGACGCCGTGTACGACCCCGACTCGAAGCTGCGGCTGCCCAAAGGCACCTCCACCGTCCAGGGCGAGCAGGCGTTGTCGTTCGTGCGCACCCGGCACGCCTTCGGCGACGGCGGCGACCTTGGCCGCATCAAAGCCCAGCAGGGATTCCTGTCCTCCCTGACCAGGAAAATCAAGGACGACGGCACCCTCACCAACCCGGCCAGGATGCTCGGCATCGCGGACGCGATCACCAAGAACCTGACCATCGACGACGGCCTGGCCTCGGTGCCGACGCTGCTGACCGTGGCCAGCCGGCTCAAGGACATCGACGTCAAGAAGGTGGCCTTTGTGGCGGCACCGACCGTCCCGGCCGAATCCGACATCAACCGGCTGCAGCTGGCCGAGCCCGGGGCGTCCCAGCTGTTCGACGCCATGCGCAAGGACATCGATCTGACGGATCCGACCGCGAAGCCGAGCGCGTCGACGAGCTCCAGTGCCAGCCCCACACCCACGCCCAGCGCCACGGAACCGGCCTACGACAAGGCCCTGCAGCCCGTCACAGTGGCCAACGGCTCGGGCGCACCGGCCCGGACTCAGGCGATCATGCAGGCCATCAAGGGCGCCGGCTTCACCCAGGTGGGCCAACTGACGGCCCAGCCCGTCGCGAAGACGGCCGTCTATTACGGTGCGGACTACGCCGACGTGGCCGCTGACGTCGCGGCTCTCCTCGGGGTGGCGCCGGGCCAGGTTCTGCCGGCCGCCGGCGTCGCCGGAGTCCAGGTTTATCTGGGCAGCGACTTCGCCAACGGGACGCCGACAACAGCGCCCACGCCGCCGCTGCCGGCGGATATCGTCAACCAGACCGCCGGCGACACCGTCTGCCAGCAAGCGAATCCGGCACTGATCACGCAGTAGGGCCGGTGGTCACGGGGTCGTTTCGCCAGCGCAGCCGTCACAGCACGCCGACGCCGTGCCTGACGGGAGGCTGTCGGGCACCGTGTGGCTGCCGGCTGCCGTATGTGGGACCAGGCAGCAGATGTCCCCGCGCCATGCGCTGATGCCCTCGCGAACGGCGATCGCCGCGATGACCAGCGCCGCGGCGGCATCGGCCCACCACCAGCCAAGGGTGCTGTTCAGCACCAGACCGACCAGCAGGACTGCCGAAAGATAGGTGCAGAGCAGGGTCTGCTTGGAATCGGCCACCGCCGTGCGCGATCCGAGTTCCCGGCCCGCCCGGCGCTGAAGCCACGACAGGACCGGCATGATCACCAGGCTCAGTGCGGCAATCACGATGCCCGGGGTCGAGTGCTGCGCCTGGCCGGCGCCCAGAAGTGCCCTGAGCGCGTCGGCGGTGACAAAGGCGGCCAGCGCGAAGAACGACACGGCGATAATCCGCAGCGTCAGGGGTTCGCGCCGCTCAGGGTCCTTGGCGGAAAACTGCCACGACAGCGCCAGCGCCGACGCGACCTCAATGACCGAATCCAGGCCAAAGCCGATGAGCGCCGACGAATCGGCCGTGCCCCCGGCCCACAGGGCCACAACGGCCTCGACGAGGTTATAGCAGATGGTTCCCGCCGCAAGGAAGCGGATCCGGCGGCTGAGAACTGCACGGCGAGCCGTGCTCGGCGAGAGCTGGAGGGAGGTCAAACCGTGCACGTCCCGTCCGGTGCGCAGCAGGTCGGGTCCACTGCGAGGACAACGCCCAGGAGATCCTTCAGCGCATGGCCGAGGCGCTGATCGGCGAGCTCGTAACGGGTCCTGCGTCCCTCCGGTACGGCAGCCACCAGCCCGCATCCCCGCAGGCAGGTGAGGTGGTTCGACATGCTCTGCCGGGATACCCCGAGTGAATCCGCCAGCTCAGAGGGGTAGGACGGCGCATCGGTCAGGGCCAGCAGGATCTGGGCCCGAGTCGGGTCCGACACGGCATAGCCGAACCGTGCCAGCACCGGGGCATGCGTGAGAGTTTCCATGCACCGAAAGTACAACTGACGGTGAATTCACGCAAGCGTGTATTGACCCAGGGGTGTACCGGCCACACTGCCCTGCGCAAGTGGCCGGTAGCCCCGGCGTCACCAGATGCTGACGCGCTCCTGGGGTGCCATCCACATGCCGTCCTGATCGGTAACGCTGAACGCTTCATGGAAGGCATCGAGGTTCTTGGCGATCGCGTTCGTGCGGAACTCGTTGGGGGAGTGCGGGTCCGTCGCCAGCCGGCGGATGGCTTCTTCATTCCGGATGACCTGCCGCCACCCCGCGGCCCAGGAGGCGAAGAACCGCTGGACCCCGGTCAGGCCGTCTAGCACCGGGGGCTGCTGCCCGTCGAGGCTGATCAGGTAGGCCTTGTAGGCGATCGCCAGGCCGCCGAGGTCCCCGATGTTCTCGCCGAGCGTGAGCTTGCCGTTGACGTTGTGCCCCGGGGCGGCCGTGGGGGAAAGGGCGTCGAACTGTGCCACCAGCTTTGAGGTCAGGGCCTCGAAGGCGGTGCGGTCGTCCTCGGTCCACCAGTTGCGCAGCAGGCCGTTGCCGTCGTACTGCGAGCCCTGGTCATCGAAGCCGTGACCGATTTCGTGGCCGATCACGGCGCCGATGCCGCCGTAATTGACGGCGTCGTCGGCGTCAGCGGTGAAGAACGGCGGCTGCAGGATGGCGGCGGGGAACACGATCTCATTGAGCAGCGGGTGGTAGTAGGCATTGACCGTCTGCGGGGTCATGAGCCACTTCTCGCGGTCCACAGGCTTGCCGACCTCATCGAGGTGGCGGTCGACGTCGGCGCTGTGGGCGCGCTCCACGTTCCCGAGCAGATCCGTAGGATCGACCTGGACCGCTGAGTAGTCGATCCACTTGTCCGGGTAGCCGATCTTGGCCCGGAAGGTGTCCAGTTTCTTCAGGGCCTCGAGCTTCGTCGCGTCGCCCATCCAGTCCAGTCCCGTGATGGAGTCCCGGTACGCCGCGATGAGGTTGGCGACGAGGGTCTGCATGCGCGCCTTGTTGCCTTCCGGGAAGTGTTCGGCCACGTAGATCTGGCCGACCGCCTCACCGAGGCCCGCCTCCACCACCGCGACGCCGCGCTTCCAGCGGTCCTTGATCCGCGGCGTGCCGCTCAGGGTGGTGCCGTAGAACGCAAAATCTGTGTCCACGAACGCAGAGGAGAGGTACGGGGCGGCCCCGCTGACGACGCGCATGGCGAGCCACTCCTGCCAGGTGCCCAGCGGTTCGGTAGCCAGCAGCGAGGCGGCGCCGGAGAAGAAGTCGGGGGTGCTCATCACGAGCTCGGCGCGCTTCTCGGGCTCGATGCCGGCGGCGTCGAACCAGTCGGCCAGCAGCGGGAACAGCTCCGCGGCCTCGCCGGCGGACTTCAGGTTGTACGTCTTTTGCGGATTCCGCAAAGTCACGTTGTCCCAGTGGTGCGAGGCCAGCGAAGTCTCCAGCGCCACCACGCGGCCAGCCGCGCCCTCCGCGTCCGCCACCTCCGCGAGGCCCAGCATGGACTGGACGTGCTCCCGGTACGCCTGGACCATCGGGGCGAACTTCTCTTCCCGGTAATACGATTCATCCGGCAGGCCAAGGCCCCCTTGGCCGGTGTAGAGCAGCACCCGGTCCGGGTTTCCGGCGTCCGGGGCGGGATAGATATAGAAGAGCCCCGAGACGTCGGCGCGGAACAGGCGTCCGGCCAGCGCCACGAGTGCGGGCACCGACGTCGTGGCAAACACCTCCGCCAGCCGCGCCCGGAGCGGGTCCAGGCCCTTGGCTTCCACCGCGGCCTCGTCCATGAAGCTGTTGTACAGGTCCCCGATCTTCCGCTCGATGCCGGTGGCCTCTGCACCACGCGCGGCGGCCCGCTCGATAATCTGCTTCACCGCGAGCTCCGAAGCGTCGCGCAGCGCAGTAAACGTGCCCTCCAGCGGCCGGTCGTCCGGAATGACCGTGCTGTTGAGCCAGCCGCCATTCACGTGCTGGTACAGGTCATCCTGCGGACGGACGCTGGCGTCGATGGTGGACAGATCGATCCCCGAAAGTGGCACGGATGCTCCTTTGAGAGGCAGCCCGGCGCCGGAGCTTTTGTCGGCGCGCGCAGTCTGCATGGTGGACGTTACGGTGGTCTGGCTCCTTCATCTTACGCACCCGTGTTACTGTGAAATTGTGCGCGCAGAACTCCTTCTTCTTAGCTGCCGCGGCGAGGCCTCAGACGCGATCTAGCGCAAGGCCCACCCTCGCTGCGGAGTTTGTGTTGCCCGGCCACCCTTTCACCAAGAATCACAGAAAAGGCCCCGATTGTAATGCGAAACGCACAGAAGCCCTCAGGAATGCCGGTCCACCGTTACATCCCGTTCCAGGACCAGATCACCGTTGAACTGCCTGACCGCACCTGGCCCGACAAGGTCATCACCAAGGCCCCGCGCTGGTGCGCCGTGGACCTGCGCGACGGCAACCAGGCGCTCATCGATCCCATGAGCCCGGCCCGCAAGCTGAAGATGTTCGAGCTGCTGGTCCGGATGGGCTACAAGGAGATCGAGGTCGGCTTCCCCTCCGCATCGCAGACGGACTTCGACTTCGTCCGGCAGCTGATCGAGGGCAACCACATCCCCGACGACGTGACGATCCAGGTCCTGACCCAGGCCCGTGAGCACCTGATCGAACGGACCTATGAGTCCCTGGTCGGAGCGAAGCAGGCGATCGTCCACCTCTACAACTCCACGTCCGTCCTGCAGCGCCGCGTGGTCTTCAACCAGGACGAAGACGGCATCCTGGACATCGCCCTGCAGGGCGCCCGGCTGTGCAAGAAGTACGAGGAGACCCTCGTCGATACGCACATCACCTACGAATACTCGCCCGAGTCCTTCACCGGAACGGAGCTGGAGTACGCCATCCGCGTCTGCAACGCGATTGCCGACGTCTTCGAGGCCTCGGCCGACCGGCAGGTCATCATCAATCTGCCCGCCACCGTGGAAATGGCCACACCCAACGTCTACGCCGACTCGATCGAGTGGATGAGCCGGAACCTGCACCCGCGCGAAGGCATCATCCTCTCCCTGCATCCGCACAACGACCGCGGCACCGGCGTCGCCGCCGCCGAGCTCGGCTACCTGGCCGGCGCGGACCGGATCGAGGGCTGCCTCTTCGGCAACGGCGAACGGACCGGCAACGTGGACCTGGTGACGCTGGGCCTGAACATGTTCGTCCAGGGCATCGATCCGATGATCGATTTTTCCGACATCGACGAAATCCGGCGCACGGTGGAGTACTGCAACCAGCTGCCGGTGGCCGAGCGGTCCCCGTACGGCGGAGACCTCGTCTTCACCGCGTTCTCCGGCTCGCACCAGGACGCGATCAAGAAGGGCCTGGAGGCCCTCGAAAAGGATGCCGCCGCGGCAGGCAAAGACGTGGCCGACTACACCTGGCAGGTCCCGTACCTGCCGGTCGACCCGAAGGACCTTGGCCGCAGCTACGAGGCGGTCATCCGGGTCAATTCGCAGTCCGGCAAGGGCGGCGTCGCGTACCTGCTCAAGAACGAACACAGCCTGGACCTGCCGCGCCGCGCCCAGATCGAGTTCTCCGGCGTCATCCAGAAGCGGACCGACACGGTGGGCGGTGAAGTCAGCGGACCCCAGCTGTGGCAGGTGTTCCAGGACGAATACCTGCCCTCGGGTTCGGCCGACACGCAGTGGGGCCGGTACGCCCTCGGCTCGATCAGCACCGAGACGGACGAGGACGGCGCCATGACCCTGACTGCCGCCCTGAAGGTCGACGGAAACCAGGTCCGCCGGACCGGGACAGGCAACGGCCCCATCGCGGCCCTGCTGAGCATCCTGCGCGAAGACGGCGTGGACGTCCGGGTCCTGGACTACAGCGAACACGCACTCTCGGAGGGCGGCAGCGCCCTGGCCGCCGCGTACGTTGAATGCGCAGTTGGGGAGCGCGTGCTCTGGGGCGTGGGGATCGACGCCAACACCAGCACGTCCGCCCTCAAGGCCGTCATCTCGGCCGTCAACCGCGCCATCCGCGACGCCCGCGCCTGATCCCTCCGCCGGCATGGCGGGCAGCACTTGACCCGACGCACACCGCGCCGCCGGAACACTCCGGCGGCGCGGTGTTTACCTCGGCGGTGTTGCCATACCGTGATTCCGCAAAGACAGTGCGAAGATTAACTGTGGTCCAACAATCCTTCGCAGCGCGCGCCTACCGTGATGACGCCGTCGTCCTGCGCACCCATAAGCTGGGCGAGGCCGACCGGATCATCACCCTGCTGACAAAGCACCACGGTCAGGTCCGTGCGGTGGCGAAGGGCGTCCGCCGCACCAGCAGCCGATTCGGCGCCAGGCTGGAACCGTTCATGGTGGCCGATCTCCAGCTGATTTCGGGGCGCACCCTGGACGTCGTCACGCAGGCCGTGGCCAAGGGTGCCTATGGCGGAAACATCGCGGCGGACTATGGCCGCTACACGGTTGCGGCCGCCATGACCGAGACAGCGGAGAAGCTCACGGACGTCGACGGCGAAGCCGGAACGGCCCAGTACAACCTGCTGGTTGGTGCCCTCGCGTCCCTGAGCCGGGGCGACCACGCCTCCGAACTCATCTTGGATTCCTACTTGCTCCGCGCCCTCGCGACCGGCGGCTGGGCGCCCAGCTTCACCGACTGTGCCCGG